>NZ_JBMSEF010000012.1:0-163315 GCF_049446235.1 Enterovirga sp. CN4-39
ACGCCCGGCCGAGCCGACATTCGACGCCCCAGCGCCCCGTGCGCCGCGCCCTGCCGATCCGCGGCTCGGTCCCGATGCGCCCGCCGCAGCCGCCCGGCCGACCGAGCCCCCGGAGCCGCGTCGCGAGGCACGGCGCCCGACGGGCTCCGAGGCCGGTGTGCCGTCCGGCGGTGTCGACGGCGTGAACCCGGACAGGAAGAGCGTGGCCAAGCCCGAGCCGAAGCCGCGGCCTGCCGTGGCCGCGAAGCCCGACGCGAGCGCCGACCCGACCGCCAAGCCCGACAAGCCGACCGAGAAGACTACGCCTGCCAAGCCGGCAGCGCGAACCTCGCCCGCCGCCCCGGCTCCAAGCACGGTTGCGAAGCCGGCGGACAAGAAGCCCGGCAAGCCCGGCCCGACGACCGCCGAAGCCGGCGAGCGCAAGGTGCGCGTCATCGAGGGCGTCACCCCGATGAACAGCGGCGGCCTGCAGAGCACGCCGGCGCCGCAGAACAACGTCGATGCCGGCCCGAAGGCCGACGGAGCGGCTCAGGCCAACTGACGCGAGGGGTGCGGGGCGAGCAGCCCCGCGATCTCGTCCATGCTGTCGAAGACGGCATCCGGCGCTTGGCCTCGCAGGGCTTCAGGCGCCGCAAAGCCCCAGGTCACGGCCCCGAAGGCCATGCCCACCCTGCGGGCCGCCTCGGCGTCCCGGACCTCGTCCCCGACATAGATCGCCTGAGCGGGCGGGATCCCGCTCAGCTTCGCCACGCGGCGGAGGTGAGCGGCCTTGCCGAAGAGCGAGGCCTCGCAGGCATAATGCCGGATATGGGCAGCCGCGGATCCGAGCGTCGCCCGGACATTGGCCTCCGAATCCGAACTCACCATCGCGAGCGCAATTCCCGCCTCCGAGAGGCGCGCCAGCATGGCTTCCGCCTGCGGGAACAGGAGGATGGGCGCCCTCGCCTTTGCGGCCCGCATATGCCGGGCGATGGCCGGGACCTTCCAGATCGGGACGCGCAGCCGCTTCAGGATCTCGCGCGAGCCGCAACGGCGCAACTCGTCCCTCTCCGCCTCATCCGGGCGCCGGAACCGGAACCGCGTGGCTGCCTCGTCGAGGGCGGAGACGAACCACGGAAAGGTGTCGGCCAGGGTGCCGTCGAGATCGAAGATGGCGAGGCGGTAGGTCACGGCAGGCGGGCGCACGAAAAAGCCCCGGAGGAGCGCTCCGGGGCCCGTTGAAGAGCGAAGTGGCCGAGGTTACGCGGCCTTCTTGGCCTCGATGGTCTGCGGGCCACGGGCGTTGATCGCGATCTGGCGGGGCTTCTTGGCCTCCGGGATCTCGCGGACCAGTTCGACATGGAGCAGGCCGTTCTCGAGAGACGCGCCCGTTACCTGGACATAGTCGGCGAGCTGGAAGCGCCGCTCGAAGGTACGCGCCGCGATCCCCTGGTAGAGGGGCTCCGTCTTCTGCTCGACGTTGGTCTTCTTCTCGCCCCGGATCGTCAGGGCGTTCTCCTTGACCTCGATGGAGAGATCATCCTGGGAGAAGCCCGCGACCGCGACCGAGATGCGATAGGCGTTCTCGCCCGTGCGCTCGATGTTGTAGGGCGGATAAGAGGGGGCCTCGCTGCCGCCGAACTGGTCGAGCATCGAGAACAGGCGGTCGAAGCCGACCGTGTTGCGGTACAGGGGTGCAAGATCGAACTGTCGCATGGCATATCCTCCTTGAAGCGACATGCATCTGGGTGGTCCGCCCGCGGGCCGAACCTTTGCGCCGCCATGCTGGCCGGCGCACGCAAGAGGTGGCGATGACAACGGCTTTGTTCAAGCCCGCCTGCGTGCAGATTTCCGCGGGGAATCCGGCGTGAACCTCGTCGAGATCCCGGACAACCCGGCCCCGAAAGGCGTCACGGTTGTCCCCGTCGCTACGAGGGACGGGGTAGTCCTGCGGGCCGCCTACTGGCTACCCGCCGAGCCGGCGCGCGGCACGATCCTTCTCCTGCACGGGCGGGCCGAGTTCATCGAGAAGTACTTCGAGGTGATCGGCGAATTGCTCGCGCGGGGCTTTGCCGTCGTCACCTTCGACTGGCGTGGCCAGGGGACCTCCGGTCGCTCGGTCGCGGATGCCCGGAAGGGCCACATCGCCCGCTTCTCGGATTTCCGCCACGACGTCGAGGCGGTCTCGCGGGAAATCGTGGAACCTCTCCTGCCGAAGCCGGTCTTCGGCCTCGCACACTCGATGGGCGGCTGCGTGGCACTCGCCGGGGCCGCGGAAGGCTGGCTGCCGGTCGAGCGGCTCGTCGCCACCACGCCGATGGTCGGGCTGAGCCTCGTCAAACACGCCCGCCTGGTGCGCGGGCTCGCCCGCTTCCTTGCCTGGCTCGGCCTCGGCGAACGCTTCGTACCCGGCGGGCGAGCGGAGTCGATCTCCACCGAGCCTTTCGAAGGCAACCGCCTTTCGAACGATCCCGACCGGTATGCGCGCAATGCGGCCGTCGCGCGTGCACTCGGCGCGGGGGCGGTCGGGTCGCCGACCATCGCCTGGCTCGTTGCCGCCTACGAGGCCATGGCAGCGCTCCAGGAGACGGGCTACCCGGCCCGGATCACGATCCCGACGCTCATCTTCGGGGCCGGGAACGATCCCGTCTGCGCGACCCCTGCCATCGAGCTCTTCGCCCGAGGACTCGGGCCCGGCTCGACCTACGTGGCGATCCCGGGCTCGCGGCACGAGATCATGATGGAGGGGGACGCGATCCGCGAGAGCTTCTGGAAGGCTTTCGACGCCTTTATCCCGGGATCCAAGGACACCGAGCGGCGGCTCACCTCCTCAACGGAGGAGTTCGAGGACGCTGTCGTGCAGCCGCTTGTCCCCGCAGGCCACGATGGAGCCGCCTTGCGAGGCAGGGCCCCCGTCCCATGACGTGACGATGCCGCCCGCACCTTCGATGATCGGGATCAGCGGCACGATATCATAGGCCTTCAGCCCCGACTCGACCACGAGGTCGAGGTGACCTGCAGCCAGCATGCAATAGGCATAGCAATCGTAGCCGTACCGCGTGAGCTTGACTGCCCGCTCCACCCGCTCGTAGCCGGGCATCGCGGCCTCGTCGAACAGGCGCGGGCTGGTGGTGGACATCACGGCGTCAGCAAGCGTGCGGCAACGCCGGGTGGCGAGCTTGCGTTCCCCGTGCGGCCCGACATAGCCGGCGCTGCCGCCATCCCCGAAGAAGCGCTCACTGATGAAGGGCTGATGCATCAGGCCATAAGCCGGCGCGCCGTGCCGCGTCAGGCCGATGAGCGTGCCCCATAGCGGCAGGCCGGCCATGAAGGCGCGCGTCCCGTCGATCGGATCGAGCACCCAGACGAACTCGGCATCGCCTCTCTCGACGCCGAACTCCTCACCCACGATTCCGTGCGTCGGGAACATGGCCTTGATCATCCGGCGCATCGCCGTCTCACCGGCACGGTCCGCTTCCGTCACGGGGTCGAACACCCCGCCACGCGACTTGTCCTCGGCCGAGAGGGCGGTCCGGAAGAATGGGAGTATGGCTTGGCCGGACTTCGCGGCCAACTCGTTCACAAATCCGGCAAAATCAACTGGCCGCATGAAGGGTCCGATGCGCTCGAGCGGGAGGAGCCCCATCATATCCCGGTCCCTCGCCGGGAGAAATTGCGCCAGGCCTCTTGCAATTTGTGCAGCGCGAGATAGATTGTGCATCGCAGCGCTTGCGCTGCTGCCCTCTTTGGGCGTTTCCTCCCTAGACTTGGGCCGCACCGTGTGTGCGGCCTTTTTTCTTTGCGCCGCCATCCGGGCCGGCAGCGCTCCCGTTCATCTGACCTCCTGTTCGAAGCTACTCGGCCGCGATGCGGCTCGGTTCGAGGTCGCCCCTCAGGGCCAGCATGATATCCGCGAACGCGTCGCTCAGATCCTCGGACAGCTTGGCGAAGCCGGAACTGGGCTCCAGCGTCCGCTCGTCCATGTAGAGCGCGCGGTTCACCTCGATCTGCAACGCATGGCGCCCGAGTGCCGGCGCGCCGTAATGCTCGGTGATGAAGCCGCCCGCATAGGGCTTGTTGCGGACGACGACGTAGCCGCGGTGCCGCAAGGCCGTATCGACGAGATCTGTCAGCAAGGGGGCGCAACTCGTCCCGTACCGATCCCCGAGGACGATATCCGCGCGGGCGAAGTCTTCCCGGCTGAGACTGGATGAAGGCATCGAGTGGCAGTCGATCAGCACCACCCGCCCGAACAGCTCGACCGTGCTGGCGAGGCGGGCCCGCAGCGCCCGGTGATACGGCTTGTAGAGAAGGTCGATCCGACGCAGCGCCTCGGCGACCGGAAGACGGCCGCGATAGATCTCGTGGCCGTCCGCAACGATCCGCGGGATGGTCCCGAGCCCGCCGGCCACCCGCATGGAGCGCGCGTTGGCATAGGGCGGCAGCCGCCCCTCGAACATGCGCGGATCGAGCTCGTAAGGCTCGCGGTTCACGTCGAGATACGCCCGCGGAAAACGGGCGCTCATGAGCGGCGCGCCGAGACGCACGACGCTTCCGAACAGCCGGTCCACGAGGGCGTCCTCGGATCTCCGAAGCGCGATCGGGCTGAGCTGCGAGGCGGCCAGGAAGGATGCCGGATAAACGTCCCCGGCATGCGGCGCGTTGAAGACGAAGGGATAGCGCTGCCGGGTCGGCTCCGCGATCAGGAAGGGCGGGGCGAACTCAGCGGATGGATCGGTTTCGCTCAAGGATGGGCCTGACGTGGGGGCGCTTCGGGCTGGACCTCGTTGGCCAATGTGGCCGGCCTGTGTCCCCGAGTCCACAAGGTGACATTCGCGTCGCCGCAGGTGCGCCTTCTCGCCTCGGGACAGGCGGTCTTCATTGCAAATTTACCATGCCGGTCGTCTAAGGACAGTGTAGAAGCCTTTCCGAGTTAAACGAGTTCGCCGGCGATGAAGATCCTGCTCGCGGAAGACGATCACGATATGCGCCGCTTCCTGGCCAAAGCGCTGGAGAATGCGGGATTCAGAGTCTCTTCGTTCGACAACGGGCAGTCGGCCTATGATCGGCTGCGCGAGGAGCCGTTCGAGTTGCTTCTCACCGATATCGTGATGCCGGAGATGGACGGAATCGAGCTGGCGCGGCGCGCGACCGAACTCGATCCCGACATCAAGGTGATGTTCATCACGGGCTTCGCGGCGGTTGCCCTGAACCCCGACAACAAGGCGCCGCGCGACGCCAAGATCCTGTCCAAACCGTTCCATCTCCGCGAACTCGTCAACGAGGTCGAGAAGATGCTGGCGGCCGCCTGACCGGTACTGCGCCGCCCCGAAGCCGATGATGGCCGGGGCTGTTGGGGCGTTGCTGCCCTGCCCTGCCCTACCGGGATGCGAGTTGGAACGCCGCCCCAGAAAATCCTTGCCCGATGATCCGGGCCGATCCGGAGATCAGCGACATCGCGGGCTTGGGCGGCTCGCCGACGCCGTATCCGAGGCTGGCGAATACGAAGATCGACATGTCGGCCGGCCGGACCGGAACAGCGTCCTGCACCGGCGGGCGAAGACCCGCGACGAGCACCGGCGGCAGCGGCGGAACCGCCCGCGCGGGAATGACCGTCACCTCGCGACCGGCAAGAGCGAGCGCTTCGGGCCGCGAAACCATCCCGAGGGAAGCCGAGCCGGCCCGGGCGAGCGCCGCATATGTCGGATGCGTGCCGCCATCGGAATAGGTGGTGCGGATCGCCGCAACTCCATCCGCGATCAGGGCCTCCGCCTTCCGGCTCTCCTCGGCCAGGCGCGCCTGGGCCAGGGCCTCACGCTCGGAGTTCCTTGAAGGGCCGAAGACATATTTGCCGCCCGCGACCGACACGGCCGGTTCCTCGCGCGTCGCCTCGAACCGGTCATAGCCCTCCTTCAGCATGCGCCAGAAGCCGATATGCGGCTCCGTGCGATGGCGGGCGATGTTCTGCGCCGTCATTCGGAAGGGATAGGCCTGGAACTGGAAAGCCGGCTGCCCACCGGCGAAAGCTTCCCGGGCCAGCGCGAAGATCTCGCTGACCTGCGTGTCCGTCATGGCGTAGCAGCCCATCGACGAGCATGTGCCGTGCACCATCAGGGCTGACCCGGTCGCGCCCCGGGCGCGGTCATAGGCGTTCGGGAAGCCCGTATCGAAGGAGAGGTAGTAGGAGGAGTTCGGATTCATCTGCCGTGGGGTCACGGAGTAGAACCCTTCAGGCGCCTGCCTGTCCCCGACCCGCATCTTGGGTCCGAGTTGGCCTGACCAGCGGCAGATCGGGAAGGTCTTGAGGTGCAGGTACCGGCCGTCGCGTCCGAGCTTCCAAACTTCGAGCTCGGATTCCTTCTTGAAGACCCGCATGAGGATGGGGGCCGAAGGGGACGTGCCCTTGGCGGCCATGAGCGCGACAGTGGCTGCCGGAATAGGCGCCAGGTGCTTGGCGGCCTGGGCGGAAGGCGCCGAGCACACGAAGGCAGTGGCCAGGATCCCTGCGTAGAGGATCCCTCGCGTTCCGTTCAGCCCCATCCAGCCAGTCGCCCCGAATCGCCTCGCGGTCAGGTTAGAACCCAAGCGTTACCCGCTTGCGAAGGCCTTTCCATTGAAATGCGGCGGGAATCAGGGCTGTGCCAAGTCGAATGGGTGTTGAGCGGAACTTGCCGCAAGACGAGATCCCCCGCCCGGCACGCGAGCGGGGGACCCCAGCACAACCGTTAGTCGATGATTTGGACCACGCGACGGGTGCCCGGATCCACCAGAACCGCGCGGTTGTTCACGACCGTGTAGCGGTACTCGGTGCCGAACTCGTCCGGGACCTCGTAATAGGTCACGCCCGAGGCCGGCAGGGTGGCGCCGACGCGAACCTCCTCACGATAGCTGTAGGAGGGACGGCCCTCGCGGACGACGTACTGGCGGAAGGCGGGACGACGATCGTCCGCGATGCCGCCGGCAATCGCGCCGACGCCGGCGCCGACGGCCGCACCGACCGGCCCACCAACGACGGCTCCGGTCACCGCACCGGTCGTCGCGCCGGCCGCCGCGCCGCTCTGGGCGTGGGCGGCAATCGGCGCCAGGACGAGCGCAGCCGCGAGCAGAGTGTGACGAATTCGCATGAAAACCTCCTATGATGCGCTGACAATCCGGAGGATTTGGAATGGTTCCCGTTCGATCTGAAGCTGAGTCGATCCTGAACGCCTGTTCATTCGACTACACTCAAGAAGGCTGAAGATATTAGTGCGCCTGGTTACTTCATGGCAGTAATCGCAATCGCGGACCGGCGATCGATCAACCCAAAGGCTGCGCGACGTTGTTGAGCCATTCGCGTGTCGGCTGGTCGAGTAGCGGCGCGAGTTCATGCCGGACGCGGGCGTGATACTCGTCCAGCCACGCGATCTCTCCTGGGGACAGAAGAGCGGTATCCACGAGCCGCCGATCGATCGGAGCCAGCGTCAGCGTCTCGAAGCCGAGCATCGGCCGCTCGCCCCCCGGCACTTCGCGCGGCTCCACCAGGATCAGGTTCTCGATACGGATGCCGTAGGCACCGGTCTTGTAGTAGCCGGGCTCGTTGGACAGGATCATTCCCGGCTCGAGTGGCGTGTGGCCTGTCTTCGCGATCCGCTGCGGCCCTTCGTGGACCGACAGGTAGGCGCCGACGCCGTGGCCGGTGCCGTGGTCGAAATCGAGCCCGACATCCCAGAGCGGGCGCCGCGCGAAGGGGTCCAGCTGGGCGCCGGACGAGCCCTTCGGGAAAAGCGCGGTCGCGACCGCGATGTGCCCCTTCAGTACGCGCGTGAACCGGTCCCGCATCTCGGCCGACGGCTCGCCGACCGCGACGGTGCGGGTGATGTCGGTCGTGCCCTCCTCGTACTGGGCGCCTGAATCGCACAGGTAGAGTTCGCCCAGCGCGAGGTTCCGGTCCGTGCTGCGGGTGACCCTGTAATGCACGATCGCGCCATTCGGCCCCGAGCCCGAGATGGTCGGGAAGGAAACATCCCGGAGGGCCCCGGATTCCGCCCGAAAGGCCTCGAGGGCCTCGGCAGCCTCGATCTCCGAGACACGGCCGCCCGGCGCCTCGCGCTCGAGCCAGTGCAGGAAGCGGGTGACAGCGGCGCCGTCGCGCAGATGCGCCGTGCGAGTGCCGGCGATCTCGGCGGGATTTTTCACCGCCTTCATCAGCGTGATCGGATCGGAGCCGTTATCCGGATTGCCGCCCGCCTCGCGAAGGCGCTCGATCAGGGCAGACGCCGCCGTGCCCTGGTCGAACCGGACCCTGGCGCCGGCGGCGCCGAGCTTCTCGAGCGAGGGGCCAAGCGCGTCCGGGGGTGCCAGATCGGCCAGCCCACCGAGCACGTCGCCCGTCTGATTGGTCAACTTTGAGGGGTCGAGGAAAAGGGTCGGCCGGCCCTCGGCCGGGATGAGGGCGTATCCGAGCGCCAGCGGCGTATACGCGACATCCCCGCCCCGCAGGTTGAAGGCCCAGGCGAAGTTGTGGGGATCGGAGACCAAGAGCGCGTCGACACGCTCCTTGTCCAGTTTCTCTCGCACCCGGGCGAGCTTCGCCGCCGCGGGCTCGCCCGCCAGCTCCAGAGAACGGATGGTGACCTGCGCCCGCGGCGCCGCGGGGCGGTCCTGCCAGACGACGTCGATCGGATTGCTGTCGACCGCCCGGAGACGCGCCCCGGCCTTGGCGACCGCCTTCGCCAGCGCCTCGATGCCCTTGGCGGTATGCAGCCAGGGATCGTAGCCCAGCACCTTTCCTTGTCCGATATTCGCCTCGATCCAGGCCTCCGCGCTCGTCTCGGCGAGCGGCACGATCTCGATCAGGCTCGTATCGACCTGAGCGGCGGCCTGCAGCGTGTAGCGGCCATCGACGACCAGGGCCGCCTTGTCGGCCAGGATCACGGCCGTCCCGGCCGAGCCAGTGAAACCTGTCAGCCAGGAAAGCCGCTCGGCATTGGCCGGCACATATTCGGATTGGTGCTCGTCCGCGCGCGGCACGATGAAGCCGTCCAGGCCCCGGCGGGCGAGCTCCGCCCGCAGCAGCGGGATCCGTTCCGTGCCCTGGGACGGATCGGCGAGGTCGTCGAAGCTCTGGAATTGCGCCATCTCACCTACCGGAGCGTCGGTGCCGCGGGGCTGCCCCGCCGCGGCGGAGGACGAGCGTCGCCCAGCCCTCGAGGACAGAGCGGGAGCGCAGGTGGATACCCTGCGCCGCATAGGCCGAGAGCACGCCCGGCACATCGCGGACGAGAAGGCCGGACAGGATCAGCGTGCCACCAGGCGCCAACACGCGCGCGATGGCAGGCGCGAGGCGGCGCAGCGGAGCTGCCAGGATGTTGGCCGTCACGAGGTCGAACCGGCCCGGCCGGTCGGCCATAGCATGCCGGACCCCCGGCGCGACGTAGAGCGAGAGGTGAGGCGAGATGCCGTTCAGGCGCGCATTCTCGCGGGCCGTCCGGATCGCCTCCGGGTCGATGTCGCCCGCCACGACGCGCGTGTGCAGCGCCTTGGCGACCGCGAAGGCGAGGATGCCCGTCCCCGTGCCGACATCCAGCATGGCGCGCGGGCGGCCGCGCTTCAGCTCCGCCGCGACCGCCAGCAGGCAGCCGCGGGTCGTGCCGTGATGCCCGGTGCCGAAGGCGAGCGCCGCCTCGATCTCGATCGCGAGGTCGTTCGGGCGGATGCCGGCGCGGTCATGCGACCCATGAACCAGGAACCGCCACGCCCGCACGGGCTTCAGGCCCTCCAGCGACGCCTTCACCCAATCCTTGCGGCCGAGCGTGTCGAAGGTCGCGTCGTCGACCGCATCGCCCACGACCGGCCGTGCGAGCTCGCGGATCACGTCCTCGTCGGGCAGGTCGGCGAAATAGGCTTCCAGCAGCCAGGTCTTCCCGTCTTCCGACTCGAAGCTCGCGACGGCCGACTCGGCCGGGTCGAAAACCTCGCCCAGAAGTTCGGTGAGCGCCTTCGCGCGGCGCTCGTCCGTGCGCAGGCGCATGAGGCGGGTCGGCTGGTGCGGGGGAAGGCCCTCGAGCATGGTCCGGCGCTTAGCACTCGGCCGCGCGAACGACCAGACGAGCGTGCCCGCCCCGCTTGCGAAATGGGGCCGGGATCACCACGTCGGTCCAATCTCGGCCGCTTTGCCGCGAATTGCGGCATAAACACGTTCCGAAATGGCGCGTTCTCGTTTAAGAGCGCAGCCTAGCGCGTCGCGGCGGACCGCAGTCAGGACAAGGTACCTTATGGCGAAAGAGGAACTGATCCAGTTCGAAGGCCTCGTGCTCGAGGCGTTGCCGGATACGCGATTCCGCGTCCAGCTGGACAGCGGACACGAGATCATTGCCTATACGGCCGGCAAGATGAAGAAGAACCGGATCAAGACGCTCGCCGGCGACCGCGTGACTGTCGAGATGTCGCCATACGACCTCGAAAAGGGCCGTCTCATCTTCCGCCACAAGGACGAGCGTGGTCCTCTTGGCCCCCGGCCTGGCCAGCGTCCCCAGTTCCGCCGCCGCTGAGCCGATAGGTCGCGCCCGGCGCGGCCTCTTCCCATCTTCTCCGCCCTGACGAGCGCGTTCATGTCCGTTCCCCGCAGGGCGGAATGATGAACGCGCCACCCGACCAGCAAACAGCACGTCCTCGGCCCGTGCGGATCGTGCCACCGCGCGATCCGCTGCCCGCTTTTCGATTGCTGCGCACGGTCGTCCGCAATCCGATCGAAGTGTGGCCGCAGGCCGTCTACGAAGAGCCGATCTATCGGCGGCGGCTGCTCAACCGCGACACCGTCTTCGTCATGGATCCGGAGCTCATCCGGACGGTGCTGGTCGACGAGGCGGCGAAATTCACCAAGTCCGACGCGATGTTGCGATCGCTCCAGCCCGCGCTCGGCGAAGGGCTGCTGACGGCCGACGGCGAACGCTGGCGGTGGCAACGCCGCGCCGCGGCGCCGATTTTCCGGCACGAGCGCCTCACGGGCTTCGTCCCGGAGATGATCGCAGCGGCGGAGCGGCGGCGGGATTCGCTGCTTGCGCGCGCCGAGGCGGGCGGCACGGTCGATATCGCGCACGAGATGATGCACACGACGTTCGACATCATCGTCGAGACGATGCTGTCTGGCCGTGCGGGCATCGATGCGGACCGGGTCGAGCGCGGCATCACGGAATACCTCGAATCCACCAGCTGGACCGTCGCGCTTGCGCTGCTGCGCGCGCCGCGCTGGGTGCCCTATCCCGGCCGGAGGCGCGCGGAGCGGGCGCGCGACTACCTGCGCCGGGAGGTGCTCCGGATCGTCGCGGAGCGCCGGGCCTCGGCAGAAAAGCGGCCGGACCTGATCGGCCTGCTGCTTGAGGCGCGCGATCCGGAGACCGGGCGCGCGATGAGCGACCAGGACCTCGCCGACAACCTCCTGACCTTCATCACGGCCGGGCACGAGACGACCGCGCTTGCGCTCACCTGGACGTTCTACCTCCTCGATCTCCATCCCGAGATCGTCGACCAGGTGCTCGCGGAGATCGCCGCGGTGACGGGCGGAAACGCCCTGCAGCCGGAGCATGTCGAGGATCTCGCCTATACGCGCCAGGTGCTCCAGGAGGCGATGCGCCTCTATCCGCCGGCCCCGATCATGGTGCGCGAAGCCCACGAGGACGTGCTGGTCGGCGATGACCGGATTGCGGCGGGAACCTCGGTCTACGTTCCAATCTATGCAATTCACCGGCATGCCCGGCTCTGGGACGATCCCGACCGCTTCGACCCCGGCCGCTTCGAGCCGGTCGCCGTGAAGACGCGCCACCGCTACGCGTACCTGCCCTTCGGCGCGGGACCGCGCATCTGCATTGGGATGAGCTTTGCGTTGCTGGAGGCCGTCGCCATCTTGGCCGTGCTGCTTCCGGCCGTTCGCTTGTACCGGACCAGCGTGAACGGCCCGGACCTGAAGCTCCGCATCACGCTGCGGCCCGGCGCCGGACTGCCGATGCACGTCGAACGCAGGCCCTGATGCCCAAGGGCCTCGCGGCCGCCCCTCAGTTCTGGGGCGCGATGTCGAAGTGGAGGACATCCTCCCGGATGCCGAGCTTCGTGTAGAGCGCGATGGCAGGATCGTCCCCGTGATCCGCCTGGACGAAGACCACCCAGGCGCCCCGCTCGGCCGCGATCCCCTTCAGATGTTCGATCAGCGCAGTCGCAATCCCCTTCCGCCGGTGCGCCGAGCTCACAGCGAGGTCGTAGAGATAGATCTCGCGCCGTGCCTGTTCGAACTTGTCGAACTCGTAGGCCACCAATCCGCCGAGTACCGTCTCACCCGCCGACGCGACGAGCACGACCACGTGCTCCTTCCCGAGCAGGCCGGCAAGGTAGGCGTCGGTGGGAGGCTTGCCGCCGTAAGTCGCTGAATCCTCAAAGGCTTCGCCGAACAAGGCGTTCAGCCGGCGCGCGACCTCGACGTCGCCGGGGCCAAGTCGCCGGACGGTCGCGGGATCCGACGACACTATCCCTGCCCGCCGACGAGTTGGAACCAGCCCTCCTCGTCCATCACCTGCAGGCCGAGTTCGGCGGCCTTCTTGAGCTTCGACCCGGCGCCCGGCCCCGCGACGACGATGTCGGTCTTCGCGGAGACCGATCCCGCGACCTTGGCGCCGAGGCGCTCCGCCATGGCCTTCGCCTCCTCGCGCGTGATGCGCTCGAGCGAGCCGGTGAACACCACCGTCTTTCCGACGACCGGGCTCGTGCTGGAGACGACCTCGAGCGGCTGGGGCGTCACCTGTGCCAGCAGGTCGTCCAGCATCTCCTCGTTATGCGCCTCGCGGAAGAAATCGACGAGCGCTTCCGCCACGACCTCGCCGACACCGCCGATCGCCGTCAGCTCGCCGAGCGCCTCCGCGTCCCCCGCCGCGGCGCGCCGTCCGTTGTCCCGGAGCGCCTCGAAGGAGCCGAAATGCCGCGCGAGCAGCCGTGCATTCGTCTCGCCGATATGGCGGATCCCGAGCGCGAAGATGAATCGGTCGAGCCCGATCGTCCGACGCGCCTCGATGGCATCGAAGAGCTTCTGGGCGCTCTGCCGTCCCCAGCCCTCGCGGTTCTCGAGCTTCGTCAGGCTGCGCCGATCGCGTTCGGCCAGGGTGAAGATGTCACCCGGACGGGTGATCATGCCGTCCCGGTAGAACTCGTCGATGCGCTGCTCTCCGAGCCCCTCGATGTCGTAGGCGTTGCGGGAGACGAAATGCTTTAGCCGCTCGACGGCCTGGGCCGGGCAGACGAGCCCGCCCGTGCAGCGGCGGACCGCGTCGAGCTTGCCCGTGCGGGGGTTCGTCTCCCGCACCGCGCTCGAGCCGCAGGCCGGACAGGTTGTCGGGAACTCGTAAGCCTTCGAGTCCGCCGGCCGCTTGTCGAGATCGACCCCGAGGACCTGCGGGATGACGTCCCCTGCCCGCTGGATCGTAACCGTATCGCCGACCCGGACGTCCTTTCGGAGGATCTCCTCCTCGTTGTGCAGCGTGGCGTTCGAGACGACGACGCCGCCCACCGTTACCGGCCTGAGCTTCGCCACGGGCGTGAGCGCGCCTGTCCGCCCGACCTGGATCTCGATCGCATCCACGATCGTCACGGCCTTCTCGGCCGAGAACTTGTGCGCCAGCGCCCAGCGCGGCTCGCGCGACACGGCGCCGAGCCGGTCCTGCAGGGCGATGTCGTCCACTTTGTAGACGACCCCGTCGATGTCATAGCCGAGCGTCGCGCGCTCGGTCTCGATCAGCCGGTACTGTTCCAGCATCTCGTCCGCGGAGCGGCAGAGCCTGGTCAGGGGATTCGTCTTGAACCCGAAGGCCGCGAGCGCCGCCACCATCCCGCTCTGCGTTCCGGAGGGCATGGAGCTCGCTTCGCCCCAGCCATAGGCGAAGAAATGCAGCGGGCGGGAGGCCGTGACCTTCGCATCGAGCTGCCGAAGGCTGCCGGCCGCGCCGTTGCGCGGATTGGCGATGGGAGCCTTGCCGGCCGCAACCTGCCGCTTGTTGATAAGCGCGAATTCGGCATGGGTGAGATAGATCTCGCCCCGCACCTCGAAGATTGCGGGCGCATCGCCCGAAAGACGGTGCGGGATGTCCTTCACCGTGCGGGCGTTCGGCGTGACGTCCTCTCCCTCCGAGCCATCCCCGCGGGTCGTCGCAGCCACGAGTTCGCCGCCCTCGTAGCGGAGGCTCAGCGATAGCCCGTCGACCTTCGGCTCGGCCGTGAAGGCGAGCGGGGCCTCGTCGGGAATGCGGAGGAAGCGGCGTACGCGGGCCACGAACTCGCCGACCTCCTCGTCCGTGTAGGCCTTGCCGAGCGATAGCATCGGCACAGCGTGACGGCGCTTGGCGAACTTCTCGGACGGGGCCGCGCCGACCGTGTGGGTCAGGCTCTCGCCGGTCGCGAGTTCCGGGAACTGGTTTTCCAGCGCTTCGTAGCGCAGCCGCAGAGCGTCGTATTCCGCATCCGTGACGGTCGGCGCATCGTCCTGGTAGTAGCGGCGATCGTGCTCCGCGATCTCCTCGCCGAGCCGGCGGTACTCGCGGGCGGCCTCACCTGCCCCGAGCTGTTCGACAGGTGTTTCGGACGCGCGACGCCTAGCCATGAGGGCGATCTAGCCGGAAAGGCCCGCGCGACCAACTCGCCGCTTCGGCGGCGCTGCAGCCGAACTCGCGGCAGCGGCCGCAGCAGCCTCGATGAGACGATGGGCGGCCGCGCGAGCCTCGTCGGTGACGGAGGCGCCGGCCAGCATGCGGGCAATCTCCTCGCGGCGATGCGTCGGGGCGAGCGCGGCGACACGCGTCGCGACCCGTTCCGTTTCGGGGACCGGCTCCTTGGCGATCAGGAAGTGGTTCGAGGCGCGTGCGGCCACCTGCGGCGCGTGCGTCACGGCCATCACCTGCACACCCTCGGCGAGCCGCGCCAGTCGCTGGCCGATGGCATCCGAGACCGCACCGCCAACGCCAGTATCGACCTCGTCGAACACGAGCGTCGGAGCAGAGCCGCGATCCGCGAGGACCACCTTGAGCGCGAGGATGAAGCGCGAGAGCTCGCCGCCGGACGCGACCTTCATCACGGGCCCGGCGCGGGTGCCCGGATTGGTCTGCGCCCAGAACTCCACCCGATCGTAGCCCGCCGGATCGCGCGAGGCTGGATCCGTCTCGACCTTGGTGATGAAGCGGGCACGCTCCAGCTTCAGGGGCGCAAGTTCACGCGCGACGGCACCGTCGAGCGAGGCTGCAGCCGAATGGCGGCGCTCCGACAGACGCTGCGCCGCCGCCGTGTAGGCGCGGTCTGCCTCGGCCAGCTGCTTGCGAAGCGCCGTCAGCTGCTCCTCGCCGGCGTCGATGGCCGCGAGATCGGCCGCGAAGCGCTCGCGCAGTCCCGGCAGCTCATCCGCCGGAACCGAGTATTTGCGCGAGGCCGCCCGCAGCTTGAACAGGCGGTCCTCCGTGCGCTCGAGCTCTCCCTGGTCGAATTCGGTCGCCCGGATCGCCTCCTCGACGGCGTCCCGCGCCTCGTCGAGCGCGAGCAGAACGGAATTGAGAGCCGCGATCGAGGGATCGAGAAGGGTGCCGAGCTGCCCGGCGCGGCGCTCGAACTTCCGCATCACGGCGGCGATCGCCGGGACGGGCGATGCATTGCCCCCCACGGTTTCGAGCGCGTCGGCGAGATCGGTCGCGATCTTCTCCGACTGCATCATCATCTGGCGGCGCTCGGTGAGGCTTTCCTCCTCGCCCGGCTGCGGATCGAGCTCCGTGAGCTCGGCATGGGCATGCGCGAGATATTCCGCCTCCCGCCGGATCGACTCGAGCTGAGCCTCCTGGGCGGCGAGATCGGCCCGGAGCTCGCGGACTCGACGGGAGCTTTCCGCGACGTCCCGCGCGTCGTGCTGCAGGCCCGCATAGGCGTCCAGGATGTCGCGATGGGTAGCAGGATCGACCATGGCCCGGTCGTCGTGCTGGCCATGGATCTCGACGAGCGCCGCCCCGATCGCACGCAGCGCCTGCACGCTGACCGGCTGGTCGTTCACGAGGGCGCGCGTGCGGCCATCCGCAAACTGGATGCGCCGCAGGATCAGGTCGCCGTCGATGTCGATATCCGCCGCCCCTGCGATCGTCCTGGCGGGATGATCCGCCGGGACGTCGAAGACCGCCGTCACCTGGCCGCGGGCCTCGCCGTGCCGCACGAGGGAGCCGTCGCCGCGCCCGCCGAGCGCGAGAGAGAAGGCATCCAGCAGGATGGATTTGCCGGCGCCCGTCTCGCCGGTGAGCACGCTGAGACCGGCCGGGAACCGGAGATCCAGCCGGTCGATCAGGACGATGTCCCGGATCAGGAGCTCCGCGAGCATGCCGGGCGGGAGCCTAAAGCGAGAGGAACGAAAAGGGAACCCGTCTCGGCCAAAGATTGGTGCGGGGCCAGTCGGGGCCCCGCCCAGGCGACGGCTACTGGCCGAGCGCCACGGTCTTCAGGCCGCGGAAGGCGCGGCTGATCCAGGACTGGCTCTCCTCGCGGGGCTCGAGGCCGCCGCTCTGCAGGAGCGCGTAGGCGTCCTTGTACCAGGGGCTGTCGGGGAAGTTGTGGCCGAGCACGGCTGCGGCGGTCTGCGCCTCCTGCGTGATGCCGAGCGCCATATAGGCCTCGGTCAGCCGCTGGAGCGCCTCTTCCACGTGCCGGGTCGTCTGGTACTGCGCGACCACGGCGCGGAAGCGATTGATCGCGGCCGGGTAGTTGCGGCGCTCCAGGTAATAGCGCCCGACCTCCATCTCGCGGCCGGCGAGCTGGTCGCGCGCGATCTGGATGCGGTTGCGGGCATCGGAGACGTATTCGGAGTTCGGGTACTTCTGGACGAGCTCGTTCAGAGCCTCCAGGGCCTTCTCCGACCGCGCCTGGTCACGCGTGACATCCGGGATCTGGTTGTAGTTCGACATCGCCAAGAGATACTGCGCATAGGCGGCATCCTTGGTGTTCGGATACTTGCTCAGATAGCTCCGGGACGCCGTGATCGCGTCCTCCCACTTCTGGGCCTCGTAGTTGCTGTAGGCCTCCATGATGAGGCCACGACGCGCCCATTCCGAATAGGGATAGTTCTTGCTGAGCTGCGCGAACTTCTTGGCCGCGCCCTCGTGGTCGCTGCTCTTCATGCGACCGAGGCCGTCGTCGTAGATCTTCTCGGCGGGCACGTCCGCCACGATCTTCATCTCGTACTTCTCGCCCTGGTCGAAGGGATTGAGCGAGGAGAGAGTATCGCAGCCGGCGAGCGTCAGGGCGCCGGCGACGACGGCGACGGCCCGGAGGG
This sequence comes from Enterovirga sp. CN4-39, assembly GCF_049446235.1. Classification (NCBI taxonomy): domain Bacteria; kingdom Pseudomonadati; phylum Pseudomonadota; class Alphaproteobacteria; order Hyphomicrobiales; family Methylobacteriaceae; genus Enterovirga; species Enterovirga sp. CN4-39. The sequence continues at coordinate 17,288 of NZ_JBMSEF010000012.1, forward strand.
CGACGCGCGCATCACGGACCGTGACAGCGAAGTCGAGTGACATGCTCGGGAAATCCTCTGGCGTTCGTACGCAACCGCGGCACTGCTCGGCGTTTACACGAACTCGGCTGCCCGCTCCAAGCCCGCGCCTCCGAAACCCGGGAGGCGCTGCTTCCGGGCCACAGCCCGTTGCGAAAGCCTAGTGCACGTCGGGCGCGAAAGCCGGGACGGCGACGCCGCTCCCCATCTCCGCATGCCCCGCTTCGCGTCGCGTCCCACCGTCCACGATCGCGTAATTCGCCCGGTCCGAGAGGAGCTCTTTCAAGACGGCGATATTGAGGCGATGACCGCCGCAGAACGACCTGTAGGCGCCCAGGATCGGATGGCCTGCGAGGGACAGATCGCCGATGGCGTCCAGCATCTTGTGCCGAACGAACTCGTCGGCGAAGCGCAGCCCCTCGGGATTGATGATCTTGCCCTCGCCGATGGCGACGGTGTTGTCGAGCGAGGCGCCGAGGGCGAATCCCGCCTTCCAGAGCTTCTCGACGTCGCCGATGAAGCCGAAGGTCCGGGCCCGGGCGATTTCCTTGCGGTAGACGGCCGGCGTGAGGTCCACAGCCTTGCGCTGGTTTCCGATCACCGGGTTGTCGAACTTGATCTCGACATCGACCTGGAAGCCGCGCGCATGGGGGCGCAGCTCGGCCCAGCCGATGCCGAGTTCGACGCGCACCGGCCGGAGAATCTTGAGGTAGCGCCGCGGCGCCCGGCCGGGAGCGAGGCCCACTCCATCGATCGCCTCGACGAAGGCCTGGGCGCTCCCGTCGAAGATCGGGACCTCGGGGCCGTCGATCTCGACCAGCAGGTTGTCGATGCCGAGCCCGCACAGGCAGGACATCAGGTGCTCGATGGTGGCCACCGCGCCAGTCGACCGGTCACCGACGACGGTGCAGAGTTCGGTCGCCGTCACTTCGAGGCTGCGGGCGTCGATCAGACGATCCTCGCCGCCGGGAAGGCCGGTGCGGAGAAAAACGATACCGTGGTTAGCCTGAGCGGGATGGAGGTGGAGATTGACTGGTTTGCCGGAATGAACGCCGATGCCGGAAAGCGATACCGGCGCGGCGATCGTGGCTTGTTGACTTTGCTTCATTCGCTCACCTCGGGCCGAATCCGAACACTGCGCGACTGGTGCCGCCGCCGTCTGGATCTCGCCCGCTGCTGATGCCCCGTTTTGGACGCCGCCCGCCTGAATGCCGGGGCGCGCTGTCACTCAACTCTCAACGTGGCGGCACATTAGTTAGGGCGGGATTCAACGCAAATCACGCTTTCTTACGCTCTGTTACACACATCCGTAACGAAAGAGCCCCGGACCTCAGTCCGGGGCTCTTGGGGTTGGCTGGGTCTCAGCTCGACCTGCGTAGGAAGGCTGGGATCTCGAGATGGTCGTCCTCCGCCGGCCGGGGAGCCGGTGCGAGCCGGCCCTGCCGGTCGAGATTGCCCTTGGCCGGGCTATAGGCCGGGGCCGGAGCCTGGCGCCGCGGCTGTTCCACGGGCGCCTGGCGGGGCTGCTCGGCCGCGACCGGGGCCTGCGCAACCGGGACCGGAGCTGCCGGCGTGGGCTCGTCGCGCCGGCCGAAGCCGACGGTGGCGAGGCGCTGGAGGAGCGACTTCCGCTCGTTGGCGGAGGAGTCAGCCTCGCCGCGGGCCGCGCGGAGCTGCTTCTGCGCCGGGACGGGGAGGTCCTCCACGCGGGGCATGCGGCTCGGCCGCATCGCACGCTCGGGCGCCGGCGGCACGAAGGCGCCCGGGGCCTCGAGCTCGGCCACCTCCGGATGCGCCGGCGCGGGCTCCTCATAGGCCTCGAAGCTCGCACCCTTCGGCTGCGCCGGCGTGAGCACGACATCGTCGTGCATGACCGGTGCGGGGGCGGGCTCAGGCGCCTTCCGGGCGATCTCCGCGGCGCGGGCGACGGCCGGGGCCGTCTCGGCGGCGGGAGCCGCCTGCGCCGGGGCGCTCTGGCTGGCGCGGGCGCGGGCCTCGGCCCGGAGGCGCTCGGCGACTTCCGCGATCCGCTGCTCGGTCGCCGAAATCGGGGCTTCGGCGATCGCTGGCTGGTCGATGCCCGTCGCCACGACCGACACCCGGATCGAGCCCTCGAGGCTTTCGTCGAAGGTCGCGCCCAGGATGATGTTCGCGTCCGGGTCGACCTCCTCGCGAATCCGCGTGGCGGCCTCGTCGAGCTCGTACAAGGTCATGTCGCGCCCGCCCGTGATCGAGATCAGCAGGCCGCGCGCGCCCTTCATGGACACGTCGTCCAGGAGCGGGTTGGCGATGGCGGCCTCGGCGGCGCGGTTCGCGCGCTTCTCGCCCGACGCCTCGCCGGTCCCCATCATGGCCTTACCCATCGAGCGCATGATCGCGCGCACGTCGGCGAAGTCGAGGTTGATGAGGCCTTCCTTGACCATGAGGTCGGTGATGCAGGCGACACCCGAATAGAGGACCTGGTCCGCCATCGCGAAAGCGTCAGCGAAGGTGGTCTTCTCGTTCGCAACCCGGAACAGGTTCTGGTTCGGGATCACGATCAGGGTGTCGACGCATTGCTGCAGCTCGTTCACGCCGGCCTCGGCGAGACGCATGCGGCGGTGACCCTCGAACTGGAACGGCTTCGTGACGACGCCGACCGTCAGGATGCCCATGTCGCGAGCCGCCCGGGCGATGACGGGAGCCGCGCCGGTCCCCGTGCCGCCGCCCATGCCGGCCGTGATGAAGGCCATGTGCGCGCCGGAGAGCTGATCGCGGATCTCGTCCAGCACCTCCTCGGCGGCCGCGCGGCCGACTTCCGGCTGCGAGCCGGCGCCGAGGCCCTGCGTGACGCCGACGCCCATCTGGATGATGCGCTCGCACCGGGACGAGGTCAGGGCCTGGGCGTCGGTATTGGCGCAGACGAACTCGCAGCCCATCAGGCCGGAATCGATCATGTTGTTGACGGCGTTGCCGCCGGCACCGCCGACACCGAACACCGTAATCCGTGGCCTGAGTTCCCGGATATCCGGGGCTTGCAGATTGATCATGTCCTCGCCCTCTTCTGGCCTCTCTGGCCCCGTTGGTGCGCCGTGGCTGGAACCGCCGGCAGCGTGTCAGAAACTGTCCCGGATCCACCGCCCCAGGCGGGGCAGGTAGCCGTCGCCCGGTGGGCCGGCGAGAAAGCCGGTCCGCCGGGGCTCGAAATGCTCGACATGTGCGACCTGCGGGTAGACGAGCAGTCCCACCGCGGCCGAAAAGGCCGGCCCCCGCGCCGCCTCGGGCAATCCTTTGATGCCCAGGGGCCGCCCGATACGAACCTGTCCCTGCAGGATGCGCCGGGCGACTTCCGGAAGCCCGACGAGCTGGCTGGCGCCACCCGTCAGGACGACGCGTCGCCCGGCCTGCGCCGCGAACCCGGCATTCTTGAGTCGATCCCGCATGAGCTCGAGGATCTCCTCGATCCGCGGGCGAATGATGCGCACGAGCTGCGCCTTCGGGATGTGATGGGCGACCTCGCGCTCGTCGTCGTCCTCGACCTGCGGCACGGCCACCATGTCCCGCTCGTCCGAGGGCGAGGAGATCGCGGCGCCGTAGAGCGCCTTGAGGCGCTCGGCCGCCGATACACGGGTGGTCAGGCCGCGGGCGATGTCCATGGTGACATGGTGCCCGCCCACTGCGACCGCATCCGTATGGACCAGATGCCCGCTGGTGAAGATCGCCGCCGATGTCGTGCCGGCCCCCATGTCGATCACGGCGCAACCCATATCGGCCTCGTCGTCGACGAGCGCGGACAGCGCGGACGCGTAGGGGGTGGCCACGACGGCCTCGACGCCGAGATGGCTGCGCTCCACGGCCAGCATCAGGTTGCGCGAGGCCGCCGCCTCGGCAGTCACGACATGCAGGTCGACGCCGAGATTCTCGCCGATCATGCCGGCGGGGTCGACGACGTTGCGCTGGCTGTCGAGGGAGAAGCCGGTCGGGAGGGCGTGCAGCACCGCCCTGCCCGGGCGAAGCGTATGGGCGCTCGCGGTCTCCAGGACGCGGTGGACGTCGGCTGCGCTCACCATGCCGGCGCGCACCGGCACGTTCGCCTCGAAATGGTGCGAGGCGAGCCGGCCACCCGTCAGGTTCACGATGACGGATTGGATCTCGACCTTCGCCATCCGCTCGGCCGCATGGATCGCCTGCCGGATGGAGGTCTCGGCCGCTTCGAGGTCGACGACTGCGCCGCCCTTCAGCCCGAGCGAGCGCTGGTGGCCGATCCCGATCACGCGGGCAAGGTGCGTTCGGCCGCGCAAGGCTTCGCCGTTCGTCACCGGCCGGAGTTCGGCGACGAGGCAAACGATCTTGCTGGTGCCGATGTCGAGGACCGAGAGGGTCGCGCTCTTACGCGTCGAAAGCGGCTTGAGGCGCGGCGTCAGTCCGTGGTCGCGCAGGCTCAAATCTCGGCTCCCTTAACGCCACGCTGGGGCCGCTTCTTGTTGGCTTCGGCACGGGCGGCAGCTGCCTCCTCGGTGAGCCTGGCGACCAGCCGCCCCGGCACCCGGAGATCGAACGCCAGCACGTCCTTGTCCAGGATCCGCTCCTCGCGCTCGAGGCGCGCAAGCTGCGCGAGAGCCGCCGGGGCGCCCTCTTCCGGCAGCTTCACGTCGAGGCCGTTATCCATCTTCAGATCCCAGCGCCGCCCGGAGACGAGCATGCCGGCCCGGATCCTGGGCCTGAGGGAGCCGGCGGCATCGAGCAGCCCGACATAGGACGCGACGCGCTTGTTCGCCTGGTCGCCCACGACAAGCGGGAGCGAGGCGAAGCGCGCGTCGTTCATGCGGTCGATCACCATGCCGTCGGCCGAGACGACGAAGAGTTCGCCCTTGTACTGCCACAGCGCATAGGCCTCGCGCTCGACCAGGGTGATCGCGAGTTCGTTCGGATAGAGCTTGCGAACCACCGCGCTTTTCACGAGCGGCGTCCGCTCCAGCCGTTCCCGAATCTCCGCAGCGGACAGAAAGGGCAGCGAGAGAAGCGGGTTGATCCCGCCGATCCGCAGGACCTCGCGCTCGGTGAGCTGCGACAGGCCGGAGATGGTGATCTTCTCCAGCCCGAAGCCGGACAGGCGGGCGGCGATGTCGCGCGGCTCCCCGAGTTGCTGGCGCAGCACGTCGTATTGCCCGCTCGCGACGAGGCCATAGGAGCCGGTCGCACCGAAGAAGAGGAGGACGAGGACCGTGCCCGTCAGCCGCGGGATGCGGCGGGCGAGCGGCACCGTCACGAAGGGCCGGCGCCGGCGGCGGAACGGAAGACGCGGGAGAAGCGAGGCGAAGCGCGAGCGACGGCGCAATCCGGGATCGTGACCCGGACGTCCGGCCGCGAGGCCGGGGAACCCGGCCGTCAGCGGCTCAAGGACGCGTCCTCCACCATCCATTGCACAAGCTCACCGAACGAGAGACCCGCATGGGCCGCCATCTCGGGCACCAAGGACGTTGCCGTCATTCCCGGCTGGGTATTGACCTCGAGCACCACGAGCGCGCCGGTCCCGCCCGGCGTGTCGTCGTATCGAAGGTCGGCGCGGCTTACGCCGCGGCAGCCGAGTGCTTGATGCGCCGTTAAGGCCAACTCTTGAACCTGTTGGTAAATATTCGGTGAAAGTTCAGCCGGCAGGACGTGGATGGACCCCCCTTCGGCATACTTCGCATCGTAATCGTAGAAGAGGCCCGTAGCCGGCCGTATGTCGATCACGCCGAGCGCCCGATCGCCCATCACACCGCAGGTAAGTTCCCGTCCTGCAACGAATTTTTCGACCAGGACCTCCTCCCCGAAGGTCCAGTCCTCGCGGCCGAGCTCCTGCGGCGGATGCGACCGATCCTCGCGCACGATGATGACGCCGACCGAGGATCCCTCGTTAACGGGTTTCACAACGTAGGGTGGAGGAAGGACGTGCTCCGCGGCCGCGTCGCGACGCTTCACGACCACCCCTTCCGGCACCGGCACGCCGGCCGCCGCCATCACGGCCTTCGCCTTCTGCTTGTCCATCGCCAGGGCAGAGGCGAGCACGCCGGAATGCGTGTAGGGGATCTGGAGAAGTTCCAGCAGGCCCTGGATCGTGCCGTCCTCGCCGTAGCGGCCGTGGAGGGCGTTGAACACGACCTCCGGCCGCACGGCCTGAAGGACCCGCGCGATATCCGGCTGAACATCGATCGGTGTGACGCGGTAGCCACGCTCCTCGAGGGCGGCGACGCAGCCCTTGCCCGTGTTGAGCGACACTTCGCGCTCGGCCGACCAGCCCCCCATCAGGACGGCGACGTGCTTCTGGCTCATGGAGATTCTCTGTCGCTTGGTTGGGCCGGGATGAAGGATCTGACACGGCGGACGACCCGGCCGTGCAGGGCGGATGAAACTCTTCCGGCTTTTCGGAGGATACGGGCAGGCTCGATGCAGGCGATCTTCGTCGTGCGGACCATGCAGGGGCGTTTCAGGCCCGCTGCCGGCAGATCCTCGACGGAGAGATCAAACCGCTCGACCCCACGCTGAGCGCTGGTGATCATCAGCACCCAGACAAGGCCCGTTTCCGCAAGCTCGCGGCCAGTGATCACGAGTGCCGGCCTCCGCTTCTCCGCCAGCCTGTCCGTAAACGGGAACGGCACCACGACGACGTCGCCCGGCTCGTAACGGTGGACGTCAGAGGTCGGCAAAGGCTTCGTCGTCCTCTGGGCTGCTCCATTCCGTGAAGGTGGCGAACGGGTCTTCCTGAAGCTCCGGACCCGCCTTCTCAATGCGCACGACGTCGTCTTCGATGATGTAGCGGAGACGGTCACCGGCGGCGATCCCGAGGCGCTCGCGCACCATGGCAGGGAGCACCGTCTGGCTCTTCACCGAAACCTTCGAAAAGGCGACTGCTCGCGACGCTCGGCCCATGGCGACATCTTACCGCCTTACCGACTTACGTCTACGTTACCGACGCGCTTGATCTCCCATTCGAGCTCCACGCCCGAGGTCTCGCGCACGCGGCGGCGGACCTCCTCGCCCAGGGCCTCGATATCGGTCGCGGTGGCCTTGCCGTGATTGATCAGGAAGTTGCAGTGCAGTTCGGACACCTGGGCATCGCCGATGCGGAGCCCGCGGCAGCCGGCCTGGTCCACGAGTTCCCAAGCCTTCCGGCCAGGCGGGTTCTTGAAGGTCGATCCGCCCGTACGTGTGTTCACCGGCTGTGTGGCGGAGCGCGCATCCGTGATGGCGCTCATGGCGGCGAGGATCGCTTCCGGCTCGCCCGGGAGGCCCTCGAAAAGCGCCTCGGTGAAGATGTAGTCGGCGGGCGCGCCGCAATGGCGATAGCTGAACGCCATCTCGGCCTTCGAGACCAGATGCGCCCTGCCCTGACGGTCGAGCGCACGCGCCTCGACGAGGACGTCCGCGGTCTCGCCGCCATAGGCGCCGCCATTCATGCGCAGCGCACCCCCGATCGCGCCCGGAATGCCACGCAGGAAGGTGAGCCCGTCGATGCCGGCCTCTGCGGCCGCGCGGGCGACCTTCACGTCCGGCGCACCAGCGCCGGCGCGGATGCGATTGCCGGCTTCCACCGTCACCTCCGCGAAGGCCTTGCCGAGGCGGATAGCGACGCCGCGGACCCCGCCGTCGCGGATCAGGAGGTTCGAGCCGAGCCCGACGACGAGGACCGGGATCTCGGCCGGGCAGCCCGCCAGGAACAGGGCAAGGTCCGCCTCGTCCGCCGGCGTGAACAGCACCTCGGCCGGACCGCCGGTGCGAAACCAGGAGAGCGGCGCAGTCGGGGCCTCGGCCTGCAACGTCCCGCGCAGGCCGGGGATGGCGCGCGTGAGCTCGCTTGCGAGGGCAACCGCCTCGATAGCAGTTGCTACCTCGCTCTGAAGGGACGCGCTCACGCCTCGACGTACTCCGCCCGACTCGTAGGGGCCGGCACCGGGATGCCGTCCTCCCTCAGGCCCGCGATGTGAAACTGGATGGCGTCGCGGATTTCGCGCTCGACCTCCTCCACCGTGCTCCCGGTCGCAACGCAGCCGGGGAGGTCGGGCACATAGGCCGAGTAGTTGCGCCCTGCCTGCTCGATCACCACTGCATAGCGGGTCATCGCGTCCCGTCCTTCTCCAGCCCGGCTTGCTTGAGGATGCTCGCCAGGGTGCCGGGCGCGAGATCGTCCGACAACTTCCCCGGGATGGTCACCCGTCCTGCCTTCATCGGGTGCTTATATTGGCGATGGCTGCCGCGCGTCGCCACAAGCTGCCATCCGTCCTGCTCGATGATCCGGATCGCCTCGCGCACTCTGGTGGGCAAGGCGTCCTCCCTTCCCGACTAAGCCGCCGCCTGCTCGCCGAGCGCCTCGAGTTCGCCGGGGAGCGCATAGGCCCATTGCGTGATGTTGCCGGCGCCGAGGCAGATCACGTAGTCGCCCGGCTTCGCATGGGCCCGGATGATGCTCGCGAGGTCTTCCGGCTTCTCGAGCGCCATCGCGTTGCGGTGCCCGCGCGACTTCAGGCCGGAGACGAGCGCGTCGCGGTCGGCCCCGGGGATCGGCAGCTCGCCGGCGGCATAGACCGGCGCCACGATGACTGTGTCGGCATCGTTGAAGCAGGTGCAGAACTCGTCGAAGAGCGAGGATACGCGCGAGTAGCGGTGCGGCTGCACGACGGCGATCACGCAGCCCTCCGTCGAGGCGCGGGCGGCGCGCAGCACCGCTTTGATCTCGACGGGATGGTGGCCGTAATCGTCGAAGATCGTGACGTCGTTCCACTCGCCCGTGCGGGTGAAGCGCCGCTTCACGCCGCCGAACCCGGCAAGCGCCTTACGGATGTTCTCCGGTGAGACGCCGAGTTCGTGCGCGACCGCGATCGCGGCCGTCGCGTTCAGGGCGTTGTGCGTGCCGGGCATCGGCAGGACGAGATCGGCCAGTTCGAGCCGGAAACCCGGGCGCCGGTCGCGGATGAGAACCTGGAAGCGGTTCTGGCCGCCCTTCGAATCCACGTCGATGAGCCGGACGTCGGCCTGCGGGTTCTCGCCATAGGTGATGACGCGGCGGTCCTCGATGCGGCCGACGAGGTCCTGCACGATCGGATGGTCGATGCACATCACGGCGAAGCCGTAGAACGGGATGTTGTCGATCAGCGACCGGAACGCGTCCTTGATGGCATCGAAGGAGCCGAAATGGTCGAGGTGCTCCGGATCGATGTTGGTGACGATCGCGACGTCGGCGGGCAGCTTCAGGAACGTGCCGTCGGATTCGTCGGCCTCGACCACCATCCAGTCGCCCGCGCCCATGCGGGCATTGGTGCCGTAGGCGTTGATGATGCCGCCGTTGATGACGGTCGGGTCGAGCCCGCCCGCATCCAGGAGGGTCGCGACGAGCGAAGTCGTGGTCGTCTTGCCGTGCGTTCCCGCGACCGCGACGCAGGACTTGAACCGCATGAGCTCGGCCAGCATCTCGGCGCGGCGCACGACGGGCAGGCGGCGCTCGCGTGCGGCCGCGAGTTCGGGATTGTTCCGCTTGATCGCCGTCGAAACCACGACGACCTCGGCCTCGTCGACGTTCTTCGCCTCGTGCCCGATGAAGGTGCGGATGCCCTTCTCGGCGAGACGGCGGACGTTGTAATTGTCCGCGGCATCGGAGCCCTGAACCGTATAGCCGAGGTTGTGCATGACCTCGGCGATGCCGGACATGCCGATGCCGCCGATACCGATGAAGTGGATGGGCCCGAGCTTCGGGGGCAATTTCATGTTGACGTCTCCTGGTCGGGCACCGGGATCTTGGCCAGGGTGAGGACGACGGAGGCGAGTCGCTCCGCCGCGTCGAGAATTCCTGCGCTCTTCGCCGCGCGGGCGGCCTGGGTCAACCCGGACGGGTCCGCGAGCCGCTCTGCAACTTCCCCGGCAAGGCGCTCCGGCGTGAAGTCCGGCTGCATGATCACGGTCGCGGCGCCGATCTCCGCCAGCGAGCGGGCATTCGCGGCCTGATCCTGGTCGAGCGCGCCGGGCAGCGGGACGAGGATCGATGGGCGGCCGATCGCCGCGAGTTCCGCGACCGTGGATGCGCCGGACCGCCCGATCACGAGATGCGCCGCCGCCATCCGGGCCGGCAGGTCCTTGAAGAAGGGCGCGACCTCGGCCGCGATCCCGGCCTCCCGGTAGACGCGCCGCACCTCGTCCTGGTCCTCCGGCCGTGCCTGCTGCACGACCGAGAGCCGCGCCCGGGCCTCCGCGGGAAGCGAGGCGAGCGCCGGCGGGACGATCTCGCTCATGATCCGCGCGCCCTGGCTGCCGCCGAAGGCGAGAATCCGCAGCATGCCGCCGGGTTCGGGAGCGGCGTAGGGGATCGCCGCGGCCTGGAGCACCGCTGGCCGGATCGGGTTGCCGGTGTGGTAGGTCCGGCCCGCCAGGCGCTCGGGCAGGCCGTTGACCTTCGGGAAGCCGGTCGCGATGGCGGAGACGCGACCCATGAGGAAGCGGTTCGCGCGGCCGATCACGCCGTTCTGCTCGTGGATGAGCGTCGGCACGCCGCCCGTCGCGGCGGCGAAGACCGGCGGAACCGTCGGGTATCCGCCAAAGCCCACCACGCAATCCGGTTTGAGGCGCCGGATGAGCCGGAGCGCCGCGAGCACGCCGCGGGCGAGCTTGAGGGCCGCGATCCCCTTGCTGACGACCGAACCGCCGGAGGGAGTGCCCGACGGGATCTGGACGACCTCGCTCGCCGGAAAGGTCTTGGCGATCTCGGTGACGCGGCTGTCCGTCGCGAGCACCACCCTCACGCCGAGCTTGCCCAGCGCGGCGGCGAGCGACTCGGCCGGAAAGAGGTGCCCCCCGGTGCCCCCGGCGGCGATCAGGACGGTGCCGCGGCTCATGATCTCCCCGGGCCCGGCATCATGCGGTCGAGCATCTCGGAGCGCGGCCGACGCCGGGTCAGCGCCACCAGGAAGCCCATCCCGAGCGCGAGCGAGAGGAGTGACGACCCGCCATAGGAGATGAAGGGCAGCGTCATGCCCTTGGCGGGCATCAGGTGCACGTTCACCATCATGTTGATGCAGGCCTGGAGGCCGAACATCAGGACGAGGCCGGTCGTGGCGAGCCGGCAGAACAGGTCCTCGCTGCGCCGCGCGAGCGTCAGGCCGCGCAGCACGATGAAGGCGAAGATGCAGAGGAGGCCCATGCAGGCGATGATGCCGAACTCCTCGGCCGTCACCGCGAAGATGAAGTCGGTATGCGCGTCCGGCAGGATCCGCTTCACCGTGCCCTCGCCCGGGCCGCGGCCGAGCCAGCTTCCCTTGGCGAAGGCCTCCAGGGCGGTGTCGACCTGGAAGGTGTCGCCGGAGGACTTGTCGAGGAAGCGCTCGATGCGCTCCTGCACGTGCGGCAGCAGCTTGTAGGCCATGAACACGCCGACCAGCGCGACGCCGCCGAGCCCGAGCACCCAGAAGAAATGCAGGCCGGCGACGAAGAAGAGGCCGAGCCACACGGCCGTGATCAGCATCGTCTGCCCGAAATCGGGCTGCAGGATCAGGGGCAGGATCGTGGCCGGCAGGAGCAGGATCGCGAGGATCGCGCCCTCGTTCCGGCGCGCGCTTTCCGAGAAGGCCCAGGCGGCCAGGACCACGAAGGCGGGCTTCACGAATTCGGAGGGCTGGATGCCGAAGGAGCCGATCGCGATCCAGCGATGCGCGCCCTTGATCTCCGGGCCGAAATTGATCGCCAGCGCACAGAGCACCACGCCCGCCGCATAGACGAACAGCGCCAGTCGCCGCACGTGCCGCAGCGACAGGAACGAGACGGCAACCAGGACCATCAGGGCCGGCGCCAGATAGAGCACCTGGCGATTGACGAAGTGGAAGGTCTGCAGCCCCAGCCGCTCCGCGACCGGAGGGCCGCCTCCCATCAGGGCGACGATCCCGGCCACCATCAGGGCGGCGAGACCCGCAAGTAGCAGCCGATCGACTGTCCAGAGCCAGTCGCCGACATAGGTGCGTTCAGCGCGCGAAGACATGGATCAGCCCCTCATCTCCACGCCAGGAAGCGCGCGGACGAGTTCGCGGAAGCGGTCGCCGCGGACCTCGAAATTCGGATATTGGTCGTAGCTCGCGCAGGCGGGCGACAGCAGCACGACCGGCTCGGCTGCGCCTGAGCGGGATGCGTCCTCCGCCGCGGCGGCGACGGCATTGTCCAGTGTTCCGCAGCGCACGAACGGCACCTCGTTCCCGAGCGAGGCCGCGAACATCTCCGTCGCGTCCCCGATCAGATAGGCCTTGTCGATCTTGGTGAACAAAGGCCTAAGAGGCTCGATTCCGCCCGCCTTCGCCTTGCCGCCCAGGATCCAGTGGATCCCTCCTTCGAAGGACAGGAGCGCCTTCTCGGTCGAATCGGCGTTGGTGGCCTTGGAATCGTTGATGAAGACGACGTGGCCGCGTCGGCCCACCTGCTCCATCCGGTGAGCAAGGCCCGGGAAGGAGGCGAGACCCGCCTCGATCTCCTCGGGCTGGAGTCCGAGCGCCTCCGCGATGGCGATCGCGGCCGCGGCATTCTGGGCGTTGTGGGCGCCGCGCAGCGCGCCGATTCCCTTCAGGTCGGCCACCTCGCTCGTGGAGGTCCCGAAGCTCGCGAAAATCTTCGAGCCCTCGAAATGGTAGCCGTCGACGGGAAGCAGATCCTGGCTGATCGTCAGCACCCGGTGTCCGGATCGGGCAAGGCTCTCGAAGATCGCGCGGCTCGGCGCGTCGTCGATCCCCACAATGGCGAGTTCCGCGCTGGCCACGAGCCGGGCCTTGATGGCGGCGTAGTTTTCCATCGTGCCGTGCCGGTCGAGATGATCCGGCGTGATGTTCATCAGCAGGCCGACGGTCGGGCCATGGCCGACCCGCTCGTCCCGGAGAAGGCCGGGATCCAGATCCACCGCCTGACCCTGGGCCCCGGCTTCCGCCGGGGCGGCCGTCGGCGGAGAACCGAAGCTCGGCGTCAGGTCGATCTGGAAGCTCGACATCTCGATCACGTGCACGCGCGACGGCGCGGGCGGCTCGAGCGACAGGATGGCGGTACCGATATTGCCGCCCATCTGCACGTCGTAGCCGGCCGTGCGCAGGACATGGGCAACGAGGGCCGTCGTCGTCGACTTGCCGTTGGTCCCCGTGATGGCGACGAACGGCGCATCCGGAGCGATTTTCGCGCGCTCGCGGCAGAACAGCTCGATGTCGCCGATGATCTCGACGCCGGCGGCCGTGGCCAGTTCGACCGTCCAGTGTGGCTCGGGGTGAGTCAGCGGGACGCCGGGCGTCAGCACGAAGCCGGCGAAGTCGGACCAGTCCGCGCTGCGCAGGTCGAAGGTCGTGAGCCCCGCCGCATGCGCCCTCTCGATGCTCTTCGGGTTGTCGTCGAAGGCGAGGACGTCCGCCCCGCCCGCCTTGAGCGCGAGCGCGGTCGCGATGCCGGACCCGCCGAGGCCGAACAGGGCGAGCTTCCGCCCTTCCATGCAGGTGATGGGGGTCATGGGGCGCGCATCTCCTCGCCCCGCGCAGCGGGGAGAGGTCGAGCAGGCCGCGGCAGCGGCCGCCCGGGTGAGGGGCATGAGCCAGCGAGCCTCGTCGTCGTTCCTTTACCCCTCATCCGGTCGCGCCGACGCGCGACTCGACTTCTCCCCGTCCATGACGGGGAGAAGAACACGCCCAAGCTCGGCCCGCCCATCACCGCAGCTTCAGGGTCGAGAGGCCGACCAGCGCGAGCAGGACGGCGATGATCCAGAAGCGGATCACGACCTGCGGCTCTGTCCAGCCGAGCTGCTCGAAATGGTGGTGGATCGGCGCCATCTTGAAGACGCGCTTGCCGGTCAGCTTGAAGGACGCGACCTGGATGATGACGGACAGCGCTTCCAGCACGAAGAGGCCGCCCACGATCGCGAGCACGATCTCGTGCTTGGTCGCGACCGCGATCGTGCCCAGGAGCCCACCGAGGGCGAGCGAACCCGTGTCGCCCATGAAGACCTGCGCGGGCGGCGCGTTGAACCACAGGAAGCCGAGGCCCGAGCCGAGGAGCGCCCCGCAGAGCACCGCGAGTTCGCCCGTGCCGGGCACGAAGCGGATCTGGAGGTAGTTCGAGAAGATCGCGTTTCCGGCCAGATAGGCCACGAAGCCGAAGCTCGCGCCCGCGATCATCACGGGCACGATCGCGAGGCCGTCGAGCCCGTCCGTCAGGTTCACGGCGTTGCCGGCGCCCACGATCACGAGCGCCCCGAACGCGATGTAGAACCAGCCGAAATCGATCAGCAGATCCTTTGCGAAGGGCACCGACAGCTTGTTCGCCAGGCCCGGCGTCGCAATGAAGGCGATCATCAGGCAGGCGGCGCCCGCGATCAGGAATTCGAGCAGGAGGCGGCTCTTGCCGGAAAACCCTCTGTGCGACTGCTTCGTGACCTTCAGGTAGTCGTCGTAGAACCCGATCGACCCGAAGCCGAGCGTCACGAAGACGACCACCCAGACATACAGGTTCGCCGGGTTGGCCCAGAGGAGGGTGGCGACCAGCACGCCCGCGAGGATCATCAGGCCGCCCATCGTCGGCGTGCCGCGCTTGGTCAGGTGGGATTGCGGCCCATCCTCACGGATCGGCTGCCCCTTGCCCTGGCGGATGCGCAGCACGGAGATCGCGGCCGGGCCGAGCCAGAATACGAAGAGGAGCGCCGTCGCGATGGCGCCTCCCGTGCGGAAGGTGAGATAGCGGAAGACGTTCAGCGGCGAGAAGTAGCCGCTGAGATCCGCCAGGAAGTACAGCATTTGAGGTCAACCCCGCCCGGTCGTCGCGGCGGCCGCGGCCTGCCCGTACCGGTTTTTCAAAGCACCCACGATCTTCGAGACCTGGGTGAACTTGGACCCCTTCACCATCACGGTGTCGCCGGGGCGGACCGCTTCGAGCAGGATCGGCTCGAGCTCGGCGGCTGTGGCAGCATATCCGCCCTTCACGGCTGCCGGAAGCGCGTCCCAGAGCCCGCGCATCAGGTCCCCCGCCACGAAGACGAGATCGGCGCGCGACGAAGCCACCGGCCCCGCCAGATCCACATGCGCCTTCGGCCCGAACTCGCCGAGTTCGCCCATATCGGCCAGGACGGCGATGCGCCGTCCCTTGCTCTCGACGCTCGCGAGCGTGTCGAGCGCCGCCCGCATGGAGGCGGGATTGGCGTTGAAGCTCTCGTCGATCACCAGGAATTCGCCGGCCGGATGAGCGAGGCGGATGCGCTCGCCCCGCCCAACCGGGGCAGAAAGCTCAGCGAGCCCGCCCGCAGCCTCGTTGGGGTCGAGCCCAAGGGCGGCCGTCGCGGCGAGAACGGCGAGGGAGTTCAGGGCCATGTGCCGCCCCGCGGCACCTACCCGGTAGGCGGCCGTCCTGCCGAGCACATTGGCCTCGACCATGGAGGCGTCCGGGCCCGTGACGATCCGGAGCGCCCGGACATCGGCCCGCTCATGCTCGCCGAAGGAGATCACGCGCCCGGCATTGGAGGCGCCCGCATGGGCGAGGAGCCGGTCGAAATAGGGGCTGTCCCGGTTGATGACCGCGACCCCGCCCGGCTCCAGCCCGCCGAAGATCTCGCCCTTGGCGTCCGCGATGCCGAGGATCGAGCGAAAATGTCCGATATGGACGGGCTCGATCGTGGTGATGACGGCCACCTCGGGCCGGACCATCCGGGTGAGCGGCGCGATCTCGCCCTCGTGGTTCATGCCGATCTCGAACACGCCGAACCGGCTTTCGCGTGGCATGCGGGCGAGGGTCAGCGGCACGCCCCAATGGTTGTTGTAAGAAGCGACGGAGGCATGCGTCTCGCCGAAGCGGCCGAGCACTAGACGCAGGGCCTCCTTGGTGCCCGTCTTCCCGACGGAGCCGGTGACGGCGAGGATGCGGGCTGTCGTCCGGGCCCGCGCATCGCGGCCGAGCTTTGCCATGAAGTCGAGCGGATCGGGGACCACGAGGAGCGGCCCGGCGCCCTCAGGCAGGGATGCGGCCTTCGCGTCAGCCACGATGGCGGCCGCAGCACCTTTGGCCAGCGCCGCCTCGACGAAGTCGTGGCCGTCACGTGCGCCCGCGATCGCAACGAAGAGGTCGCCCGGCTGCAGCGTGCGCGTGTCGATGGAGACGCCGCCGGCAGTCTCGAACCGGCCGACGATCCTTGCGCCGAGCCTTTCGGCGTCCTCCCTGGTCCAGAGGGGCGCGGTCATGATTGTCTCTCGCTGATGGCTTGGCGGATCACCTCGTGATCCGAGAACGGCAGCGTGCGGTCGCCCACGATCTGGCCCGTTTCATGACCCTTTCCGGCCACGACCAGCACACCGCCCTGCCCGAGCCCGCGCACGGCGGTGCGGATCGCCTCCGCGCGATCCCCGATCTCGCGCGCGCCAGGGGCCGCCTTCAGGATCTCGGCCCGGATTGAAGCCGGCTCCTCCGAACGCGGATTGTCGTCCGTGACGATGACGGTGTCGGCCTTCTCGGCCGCGATCGCCCCCATGATGGGACGCTTGCCGCGATCGCGGTCGCCGCCGCAGCCGAACACGCAGACGAGGCGTCCCGTCGCGAAAGGCCGGAGCGCATCCAGCACATGCGCCAGCGCCTCGGGCTTGTGTGCGTAATCGACGATGCAGAGCGCGCCCCCGACCTCGCCGACGCGCTCCATCCGGCCCGCCACGCCGGAGAGCTTCGCCATGCCCTGGATGAGCGTCTGCGCATCCGCCTCCGGGCAGCTTGCCAGGACGAGGCCGACCGCGAGGAGCGCGTTCTCGACCTGGAAGTCCCCGGGCAGGCGCAGCTCCGCCCGGACCCGGTCGGAACCGCCCGCGCCGGCATGCTCGATCACGAGGTCGTGGGAGAAGCCGCTGTGGCGCCACTCGACGATGCGGAGGAAGTCGCCCTCCCGGCCAGTCGTCAGCACGCGATGTCCCCGCGCCTTCGCGGCCGCGATCACCCGGTCGGCATAGGCGCCATCAGCGTTGATCACGGCCGGCCGGCCCGGATCGAGCAGCGTGTCGAAGAGCCGGAGCTTCGCGGCGAGGTAAGCCTCGACCGTCGGGTGGTAGTCGAGATGGTCCCGCCCGAGATTGGTGAAGCCCGCAGCCGCGAGGCGTACGCCGTCCAGCCGGTGCTGGTCGAGGCCGTGCGACGAGGCCTCCATGGCGAGATGCGTCACCCCGTCCTTGGCGAGCCGGTCCAGCGTCTCGTGCAGGGTCACCGGATCGGGCGTCGTCAACGAGCCGTAGGCGAGCCCGTCGGAGGTCATCACGCCGAGCGTGCCGAGGCTGGCGCTGCGGACGCCGAGATTGTTCGCGAAGAGCTGGCGCGCGAAATCGGCGACCGAGCTCTTGCCGCTCGTGCCCGTGACGGCGACGACGGTCTCCGGCTGCGCCGGGTGGAACCGCGCGGCCGCAAGGGCCAGCGCCCGGCGCGCATCCGGCACCTGCGCATAGGCGACGCCGACGGGCAGGTCCGCAGGCCTTTCCGCCTCCCCGACGACGGCCGTTGCGCCGCGCGCGACCGCATCCGGCACGAAGCTCATGCCGTCGGCCTTGGTGCCCGGCACGGCAACGAAAAGCCAGCCGGGCTGGACCTTGCGGCTGTCTGCCGTAAGGCCGGCAACAGGATGATCCGCGAGCTCGGGCAGAAGAGACGACATCATGTCCATCTCGCGCGAGATCAAGGCGAGGTCATGCCGTCCCTGGAGGCCATCGCTCACCGCTTCACGCCCCAGGCGTTCAGCTTCGCCATGAGGGGGAACGGGTTCTGCGGCGGCTCGAAACGCGGCACGACCGGTAGCATCGGGGCGACCCGCTCCAGGATCCGCCCGCTCGTCTCACCGGCATTCCAGGCCGCCGTCGCATAGCCGTGGGTCTCGGGCGCCGCCTTCGGCTCGTCATAGACGGTCACGAGCAGATAGCGCGGCTTGTCGGCCGGGAAGGTCGACATGAAGGTCGTGAACAGCCGGTCCTTCGCATAGCGGCCGCGGACAACCTTCTCGGCCGTGCCGGTCTTGCCACCGACGAAGTAGCCGGGCACGGCGACCTTCGAGGCCGAGCCGACGGATGCGTTCAGCCGCATGATGTAGCGCATCGCCTCGCTCGTCTCGGGCTTGATGACCCGAGGAGCGCCCTTGCGCGCGTCCTGTTCCGAGCGCTTCAGGAAGGTCGGCTTCACGAGGTAGCCGCCGTTCATCAGCGCACCGACGGCGGAGGCCGCCTGCATCGGCGTCACGGCTACGCCGTGCCCGAACGAGATCGTGATCGTGTTCAGCTCGCCCCATTTCGCCGGAACGATCGGCTGGGCGTTTTCGGGGATCTCCGTCACCAGCCGGTCGAGCTGGCCCATCTTCTTGAGAAACGCCTTGTGCCCGTCCACGCCGACGGCCAGCGCCATCTTCGCCGTGCCGATGTTGGACGAGTGCACGAAGATCTCGGGCACCGTCAGGATGCGGTGCGTCCCGTGATAGTCGTTGATGGTGAAGCGGCCGTATTTCAGGCTGGTGCGGGCATCGAAGCTCGAATTGATCGTGGCCTTGCCCGAGTCGAGCGCCATCGCGGTCGTCAGCGCCTTGAAGGTCGAGCCCATCTCGAACACGCCGACCGCCATGCGGTTGATGCGGTCCTTCTCCAGCGCGTCTACCGGGTTGTTGGGGTCGAAATCCGGCAGCGACACGAGCGAGATCACCTCGCCGCTGTTGACGTCGATCAGCATGCTGGCCGCAGCGAGCGCCCGGAAGTGCTGCATGCCCTTCACGAGCTCGTCCCGCATGGCGTGCTGGACGCGCAGATCGACCGAGAGCTGGACCGGCTTCAGGTCGGTCGCCTCGCGCGCGAAGCCTGCGCCGGCGAGATCCTGGAGCCCGCGGCTGTCGATGTACTTTTCCATGCCGGCGATGCCGACATTGTCGATCGACGCGAAGCCGATGACATGGGCAGCCGCGGGGCCGTTCGGGTAGACACGCTTGGCCTCCGGCACGAAGCCCACGCCCGGGATGCCGAGGCGATGGACCTCCGCCTGCTGGCGCGGCGTGATCTCGCGCTTCACCCAGACGAAGCCACGCCGCTTGTTGAACTTGGCACGAAGGTCGCGCGCATCCAGATCCGGCAGGACGGCCGTCAGCAGCTCGACCGCCTCGTCCTTGTCGATGATGTTGCGCGGCTCGGCGAAGACGGAGACCGACCGCACGTCGGTGGCGAGCACCTCCCCGTTCCGATCGAGAATGTCGGGCCGAGCCGCCGACGTCGAGGCATCCGCGAAGCGCCGGATACCCTCGGGCTCCTCCGGCGTGATCGCCAGCATGGCGAGCCGGCCCAGGATCAGGCAGAACAGCGCCATAAAGCCGAACATCACCCAGCCGACGCGGGTGGAGCTCTTGTCCAGCCGGAGCCGGAATAGCTCGCGCGCCTGGTGCGCCACCCAGCGGGCGCGGCTGGGCTTCGGCTCGGATGCAGGCGTCGCGCCCATGTCCTCGGGCAGCGGCTCCTCGAAATCGTTGGGGTGGCTCATCGTATCGGCGCCTTGGGCAAGCTGCCGGTGGTCGTGGGCGTGCGCGCGTCCCCGGTGCGCCGGTCCTTCGGCGTTGCGGTCGGCTCGCGGAACAGAGCTTCGAGCTTCATCCCGATCGCGTCCGATTTGGCCGGCTTCTGCGGCAGGTCCGCGACCGTGCCGAGCTGGTAGATCCCGAGCGGTTGCAGGTCGAGGTTCTGATCGGCCAGCCGCTGCAGGCGGTCCGGACGAGTGAGGAGCGCCATCTCGGCCTTGGCCACCGCGATGGCATCGCGCTCGCGCTCGATCTTGCGGCGGAGCTTCACGACCTCCTCCGCGTAATAAAGCGTATCGTACTTGATGCTGTAGGCCCAGGCGGCGGAACCGATCAGGCCCGTTATCGCCAGGATGTGGAGAAAGCGGATCACCGCGCGTTCCTCCGCGCCCGATCCGCCGCAGCGCCCTTGTTGCCCGCGCCGGGCAAAGCAGGAGTCTCCGTCCGTTCGGCGACACGCAGCTTCGCCGACCGTGCACGCGGGTTTCCAGCGGTCTCGCGCTCGCCGGGCACGATCGGCCCCTTGCTGACGGCCGTGAAAGTCGGCGGCGCCTCGCTCCCCGCATCCGGCATGTGCCGCGACCCGCGAGCATTCCGGCGCGACCTGTCCTGGATGAACTGCTTGACGATCCGGTCCTCGAGCGAATGGAAGGTCACCACCGCCAAGCGGCCGCCCGGCTTCAGGATCCGTTCCGCGGCTTCAAGAGCTTCCTGCAATTGGCCGAGTTCGTCGTTCACGGCGATGCGCAGCGCCTGGAAGGTGCGGGTGGCCGGATGAATGCCGGGCTCGCCGCGGACATGCCGGGCCACGATCTCGGCGAGTTCACCCGTGGTCTCGATGCGGCCGCGACGCCGCCGCTCCACGAGCGCCCGCGCGATGGCGCGGGAACGGCGCTCCTCTCCGTACTGGTAGATGATGTCCGCGAGTTCGCTTTCATCGAGGTCGTTGACGAGGTCGGCTGCGCTCGGACCGGCTTGTTCCATGCGCATGTCGAGCGGCCCGTCCGCCCGGAAGGAGAACCCGCGCTGGGCTTCGTCCAGCTGCATCGATGACACCCCGATATCGAGCACAACGCCATCGACGGAGGCTGCGCCGGTGCTCCGGGCGAGTTCGTCCAGCTCCCCGAAGCGGCCGTGACAGAGCGTCAGCCGCCCGCGCGACAGCTCGACCAGCTTCGCGCCCCCGGCGATCGCATCGGGATCCCGATCAATCGCGATCACGCGGTTGCCCGGCTCTGCCGACAGAAGGGCGCGCGTGTAGCCGCCGGCCCCGAATGTGCCGTCGAGAAAGGTGCCACCCGACGAGGCGTTGAGCGCCTCAAGCACCTCCGTGAGGAGGACGGGAACGTGGCGGGTATCGGTATCAGGAGGCGTCAACCCCCGACTCCTTCCCTTGCCGACGAATGTACGAGGCGCGTCGTACGACCCTGCCGCGCCACGAAACCCCGCGGGTGCGGGAAAGTACGAAAAAATGCCGGGTTCATGATCCGCAATTCGCCCGGGGCCCGCCGGGAAGTGACCGGACGAGCGCCGCGCTGCCCACGAGCCTGCCCGAAGAGCGGCGTCACACGCGGCGCCGGTCCGCCCCAATCCAGGAGCAGCCGCCCGTTCTGATGGATTCGCGTGGGATACCATGGGCCGATCAGGGCGCGAAACAGCTCGTCGTCTCGCCGAGCACCCCGCATTCAGACCCGAGTAGCGTTAATGAAGGGTTTGCGGAACGCCTCGAAGGCCCCGCTAACCCTGTTGCGCGTCCATCCTGAAACTCCCGGAACTCGCGATCTGTTCGGGTTGTTACGTTGCCATAAATGGGAGTTCCACGATGAAGATGAAGACAGCTGCAGCCCTCGGCTTTCTCGCCCTTCTTGCCTCTGCGCCGGTCGCGAGCGCCCAGGGTATCATCGGCGGCGCCCGCGAGGGTGCAGCCGAGGGTAGCCGCGCGGCCGGACCGGTTGGCGGGGTCGTCGGCGGCGCAGTGGGCGCGGGCGTCGGCGGAGCCGTTGGCGGCGTCAAGGGCGTCCTAGGCATCCCGGACGAGCGGGCCCGCCGCCATACCTCCAAGCGCAAGTACTACGTGAAGAACGGCAAGCGGCACTATTACCGCCGCTGAGGCGCCTGAAGGATAAGTGTCAGCCGGCCTGTAAGCCGGGTTCTGTATGGGCCGGGCGCGAAGCCCGGCCGTGGCGGCCATTCCTCTGGGACGGCCGTTGCCGGCCGCCTCAAGCAATCAACCCGGGCGACGAGCCCTGAGACAGGCTTGCGGCTTGCGCCGCTGTCGCCCCTATTCGATCTTGCTCCCGGTGGGGTTTGCCGTGCCGTCCGCGTTGCCGCGTCCGCGGTGCGCTCTTACCGCACCCTTTCACCCTGACCGCCAGGCAAGCCCGGCGGCGGTCTGCTCTCTGTGGCACTTTCCCTAGGGCCGAAACCCCGCCGGACGTTATCCGGCACCGCATCTCAATGGAGCCCGGACTTTCCTCCCCGGCTCGCGCCGGAGCGGCCGCCCGGCCGACTGACGATGCTGATCTGGTCGGACGCGCCCGCTCCGTCAACCCACCCGGTCACGATCAGGCTCTCCGAGAACGTGAACCAAGATCGTACGAATTGGGGACGCGAAGGGTTCTGAGCGGAACGATTGCATGACAGCCGAGTTCGAAAAGCCGTATTGCCAAGCTCCCGCGCGAAGCGGCTAACGAAACCGAGGGATACTCAATGAGGAAGATCATTCCGCTCACGCTCGCCGGGGCGATCGCCCTGTCGCTTGGCGGCTGCTACACGCCGGAGGAGCGTGCGGGCGGAGGCGCCCTGATCGGTGGCGCAACCGGCGCTGCGATCGGTGCCGCCGCCTCCGGCGGCCGGGTCGGCGGGACCCTTGCGGGCGCTGCGATCGGCGCTGCGGGCGGCGCTCTGGTGGGCGCTGCGACGGCTCCCTGCGCGCGCGGCACCTACACCGACTACTACGGCAACGTGTACTGCCGCTGACCAGACGAGAATCCGGCACCTCGGCATCTTTGCGCCGAGGTGCCGCCCTGCTATCCCCCTGGCCTTATGTCGATTTGGGGGAAACTTGGCGGCGCAGGCCTAGGCTTGGCGATAGGCGGGCCGATCGGCGGCCTTCTTGGTGCATTCGCCGGGCACTATCTCGTTGACCGCGAGGGAGCCGTGTTCGGCCCGGCTCCGCGCGACGTCGTGCTAACGACCGGCCTCGTCGCCCTGTCCGCAAAGATGGCGCGCGCCGACGGCGTAGTCGCCTGCTCGGAAGTCGAAGCCTTCTCGCGCGTCGTCATCGTGCCGGAAGAGGACCGGCCCAATGTCGAGCGACTGTTCCGCCTCGCACAAGCAACCACCGACGGTTTCCAGGCCTATGCTGCGCAGCTCGCCAAGCTGCTGGCGGACGAGCCGTGCCTCCTCGAGGACATCGTGGACGGCCTCTTCCTCATCGCGCAGGCTGATGGAGCAGTGCACGAGAAAGAGATCGGCTACCTGCGCGAAGTCTCCCGCATCTTCGGCAAGGATGACGAATGGTTCGAGGCGGTCCTCGCCAGGCATGTCGTCATGCCTGATGACCCCTATCGGGTTCTGGGGGCCAACCGGGCAATGAGTTTCCCCGAACTTCGACGCAAGTACCGCGAACTCGTACTGGAGCATCATCCGGACCGGGAGATCGCCCGGGGCCTGCCGCCCGAGGCGGTCCGGATCGCCAATGACCGGCTTGGCGCGATCAATGCCGCCTGGGAGCGGATCGAGCGTGAGCGAAAAGCCGCCTGACGAGACCCCGGGGGAAATCGTCTCCCGCTTCGTGCCCTCGCCGAACCACAGCGAGCGTAGGGACGGCCGACGGCCCGATCTCCTCCTTCTCCACTATACGGGGATGCCGACCGCGGAGGCGGCTCTCGCTCGCCTCTGCGATCCCGCCGCGCAGGTTTCGGCACATTACCTGGTGCTGGAGGACGGGGCTGTCGTCCAGCTTGTCCCAGAGGACCGACGCGCATGGCACGCCGGAGCGGCGTCCTGGGCGGGCGAGACCGACATCAACTCCTGCTCGATCGGGATCGAAATCGTGAATCCCGGTCACGAGGGAGGGCTCCCGCCCTATCCCGAGCGGCAGATTGCGTCCCTCATCGGCCTGTGCCGGCCGATCATCGATCATTGGGGCATCGCGCCAGAGCGCGTGCTGGGCCATTCGGACGTGGCTCCGGGCCGGAAGGAGGATCCCGGCGAGCTGTTTCCCTGGCGCAGGCTCTTCGAGGCCGGGATCGGCCACTGGATCGAGCCGGCCGCGATCACCGATGACGTCGTCCTCGCGCCCGATGACGTAGGTCCCGAGGTTCGGGCGCTCCAAGATGCCCTCGCCTTCTACGGCTACGGGCTCGACCCGACCGGCACCTATGACGAGCCGACACGGCTCGTCGTCGCGGCCTTCCAGCGCCATTTCCGACCGGAACGGGTCGACGGAATCCTGGACGCCTCGACCTTCGCGACCCTGCAGGACCTGATCGCGTCCCGCCCGGGATGATCAGCGCCGGGCGAGCTTCGGCAGGGCCAATGCCAGCCGGCCGATCGCCTCTTCCACGAGCGCCGTGTCGCGGAGGAAGCAGAGCCTGAGGTGGGCCGAGCCGCCTGCCCCGAACGCCGTGCCCGGCGCGAGCCCGACATTCGCATGGTCGATGAGATCGAGGGCGAGTTGACGCGTATCGGTCACGCCGTCGACGCTGAAGAAGGCGTAGAACGCCCCTGGAGGGGACGGCAGCTCCACGACATTCGTGGCGCGAAGCCCCTCGCACACGATGTCCCGGTTCCGGCGTGCCAGCGCGATATGCTCCTCGACGAGGCTCTCCCCCTCCTCGAGCGCGACGACGGCCGCGCGTTGCAGGAACGCCGGGACACCCGAGGTCGTGTACTGGACGAGGTTCTCGATCACCGGGCCGAGTTCGGCAGGCGCCTCGAGCCAGCCTAGCCGCCAGCCCGTCATCGCCCAGTTCTTCGAGAAGGTCTGGAGGAACAGGATCCTGTCATCCTCCGCCATCACGTCGTGGAACGAGGGCGTCCTGCCCTCGCCGGCCCCGGGGAGAGGATCATAGACGAAGCGCTGATAGATCTCGTCGGCGATGATCCAGAGTCCATGCCGGCGCGCCAGTCGGAGAATGCGCTCGAGGTCATCGCGGGAGGCCGTCCAACCGGTCGGGTTGGACGGCGAGTTGATGACGATAGCCCGCGTCCTGGGCGTGACCGCGGCTTCAAGTCGGCCGAGATCGAGATTCCAGCCGTCCGGCCCGGGGGTCATCGGCAGGGCGACCGCGCGAGCGCCGTTCACCTCGATCGCGGCCTCGAAATTCGGCCAGGCCGGTGTCGGCACGATGACCTCGTCTCCCGTCCCCGAGACGATCCGCATCGCCATCTGGAGGGCATGCATCCCACCGATCGTGACGTAGAAGCGCTCGGGATCGAAAGGCCGTCCGAACAGGCGGCCCGTGTAGCGCGCGATCGCCTCCCGCAACTCGGGGATGCCGCGCTGCCAGGTGTAGAAGGTCTCGCCGGCGGCGAGCGCACGCGTCGCCGCATCCGCGATGAAGGCCGGGGTCGGCCGGCGGCCCTCGCCGATCCAGAGCGGGATCAGCCCCTCCCGCCCGCGCCCGTAATTGGCGACCTCCACGATCCCGCTCTCGGGCATGCCGGCGGCCTCCGGCCGGATTCCGGCGCGGTTCGACATGGGTACGTGAGCGGTCATCGAACAGAAGAGCCTGATTGTCGCTTGGAAGCGCCTCTAGTAGCAGGCGCAACCGCCAAGGTTCAGCCAAAACCTCTGATCGATGCCATTCGCCGCAACGATCTATCGTGGCGGCGGTACCGACTGACGTGCCGCCAGGATGTCCCGAATCTCGCCCAGCAGCTTCACGTCGGCCGGAGTCTCGGGCGGCTTCTCGTCTGCACGGAGCTTGAGCCGGTTGAGGGCGCGGATCACGAGGAACAGCACGAAGGCTATGATGATGAAGTTGATGGCCGTCGTGATGAAGTTGCCCCAGCCGAGTACGGCCCCCTGCTTCTTCGCATCGACATAGGCGGCGCCCTCCTGCACCGTGCTGGCGAGGGGGGTGTAGTAGTTCGAGAAATCGAGGCCGCCCGTGACGGCCCCGATCACGGGCATGAAGATGTCGCCGACCATCGAGTCGACGATCTTGCTGAAGGCCGCTCCGATGATGACGCCGATTGCGAGATCGACGACATTGCCCCTGAGCGCGAATTTCTTGAATTCCTCGAGCATCGGCACCTCCGGCTGTCAGCCTGCGCGCAGCATGGCACGACTGGCCGTTGGCGTCTCCCGCTCCTGCCGGATACCATTCTCCTCTTGAGCGCCGGATATCCGCAATGATCGCCAGCTGGGCCGTCCTGATGTCGGCCCTCCTTTATCTCTGCCTCCTGTTCGCTGTCGCACATTGGGGCGATCAGCGGGGGCGCCGCGTCATGCGGCGGCAGTCGCGCACCGTCGTCTATGCGATGGCTCTGGCCGTGTACTGCACCTCCTGGACCTTCTACGGTTCAGTGGGGCTCGCCAGCCGGAACGGGCTCAACTTCCTGGCGATCTATATCGGCCCGATACTGCTGATCTGCCTCGGCTACCCGCTGGTGTGCCGCGTGATCCGGATCGCCAAGGCGCAGAATATCACCTCGGTGGCCGACTTCGTCGCCGCGCGCTACGGTAAAAGCGAGCGCGTGGCAGCCATCGTCTGCATGATCGCCATAGTGGGCGCCCTGCCCTACATCGCCCTGCAGCTCAAGGCGGTTTCGGCCTCCCTCGAGGTCCTCCTGGCCGCGGACAAGCCGGCTGCGCTCTGGCCGTCCTTCGTCGACATAGCGCTCGTGGTCGCGCTCCTCCTGGCGGGTTTCTCCGTTGCCTTCGGCACCCGCCACGCGGATGCGACCGAGCATCAAAACGGACTGGTTCTCGCGATCGCGGTCGAGTCCGTCGTGAAGCTGGGAGCCTTCCTGCTCGTCGGCTTCTTCGTCGTGTACGGAATGTTCGGCGGCTTCACGGACATTGTCGCGCGCCTCGAGAAATCCGGGCAGGCCCTCGACCTGCTCGGACCGACCGCGGATCCCTTCAGCTACGCCGCGATGGTGCTCATCTCGGCTTCCGCCGCGCTCCTCCTCCCGCGGCAGTTTCACATGATGGTGGTGGAGAACCGCGGGCCGGACGACATGCGGCGCGCGGTCTGGCTGTTTCCGCTCTACCTCGTCGCGATCAACATCTTCGTGGTCCCGCTCGCCCTTGCGGGCATCCATCTGTTCCCGGGGCACGTCGTCGATCGGGACATGACGGTCCTGCTCCTCCCGCTGCATGGCGGCTCGGGCGCCGTGGCGCTCATCACCTTCATCGGCGGCCTCTCGGCCGCGACCGCCATGGTCATCGTCGAGACGATCGCCGTGTCCGTGATGATCGCGAACCACCTCGTGATGCCGCTCGTCCTGCGCCGGCGAGCCTTTTCGGGGGAAGCCCAACCGGGCGAAAGAGCGCTCAATCTCGGACGTTTCGTCCTCTATGTGCGCCGGATCGCGATTATCGCGCTCACGCTCCTCGCCTACGCCTATTACCGCGTGGCGGCGGACGCCGAGCTTGCCTCGATCGGTCTTCTCTCGTTCGCGGCGGTGGCCCAGATCGGCCCGGCCTTCATCGGCGGCCTTCTTTGGCGCCGGGCGACCGCGCAGGGCGCCACGGCCGGCCTGGTCGTCGGCATCGCGACCTGGGCCTACACGCTCCTGCTTCCAACCCTCACGAGCGACCCGAGCAGTTCCGTGCTGCTCGCCCAAGGGCCGTTCGGTCTCGCTGGCCTGCGCCCGACGGCTCTCGCGGGGATCGACATGCCCCAGCTCACCCATGGGATCGTCTGGAGCCTGGGCCTGAACGTGCTCGCCTATGTCGCCTTTTCGCTGGTCCGGCCGGCCAACGCGCTGGAGCGGCTGCAGGCTTCCGCCTTCATGGGCGAGAACCGGATGCCCATCGCTCCGACCATGCGGCTGCTCCGCGCGAGCATCACCATCGGGGAGCTGAGCCGCGCGGTGGCTGGGTTCCTCGGCGAGGACCGGACACAGCGCTCCTTCGCGGGTTTTGCGCGATCGCGAGGCCTCGTTCTCGACCAGCGCGCCGAGGCCGATATCCACTTCCTCCGCTACGCCGAGCACCTGCTGGCCTCCGCGATCGGCGCGGCCTCTTCACGTCTCGCGTTGTCGCTCGTCCTGAGGCGCGGGAACCTGTCCCCCCGGGCAGCGCTCCGCCTGCTCGACGAGGCGGCAGCGGTTCTCCAGCACGACCGGGACCTCCTCCAGCACGCGATCGATCACGCCCAGCAGGGCATCACGGTTCTTGACCGCGACCTGCGCCTTCTCACCTGGAACCACGCCTTCATCGACCTCTACGGCTTCCCGCCGGAGCTGATCCGCATCGGCGTGGGCATGGAAGAGATCATCCGCGTCAATGCCGAGCGCGGCACCTACGGGCCCGGCAATGTGGACGATCTCGTCGCCATGCGGCTGCACAGCGTCATGCACGACGCTGGGCCCGTGCGCGTAAAGCTCTATCCGAACGGGCGATGGATCTCGGTCCGCTCCAACCGGCTGCCCGGCGGCGGCCTGGTAAACACCTACACGGACGTGACGGACATCGTTGCCCAGGAACAGGAGCGGGAGCGCGAGAACGAAACCCTGGAGCAGCGCGTCCAGGAGCGGACCGAGGAGTTGACCCGCCTCAACGAGGAGCTGACTCGCGCCAAGCGGCTAGCAGACGAGGCGAATGCCTCGAAGACCCGGTTCCTCGCCGCCGCGAGCCACGACATTCTCCAGCCCCTCAACGCCGCGCGACTCTACGCGACCTCGCTCGCGGAGCGGACCACCGACCCCGAGGAGCGCTCGCTCGCCGACAACGTCGACGCCTCGCTCGACGCCGTGGAGGAGATCCTCACGACCCTCCTCGACATCTCCCGGCTGGACACCGGCGCGCTGCGGCCGCGATGGACGACCGTGAAACTCGACGACCTGTTCCGGCAGGTGGCGCGGGAATTCGGCCCGATAGCCGAGGCGAAGGGCGTGGAGTTGCGCATCGTCCAGACGAGCCTGTCGACTCGCTCGGACCGGCAGCTCCTCCGGCGTCTCGTCCAGAACCTCGTGTCCAATGCGGTGAAATACACGCCGGCCGGCAAGGTGCTTCTCGGGGTCAGGCGGCACGGCTCCCAGATACGCATCGAGATCTGGGATACGGGAATCGGAATTCCGGCCTCGCAACAGAAGACGATCTTCCGCGAGTTCCGCCGCCTATCGGCCGGCGCCAAGGCCGCGCGTGGGCTAGGCCTCGGCCTGTCGATCGTGGAGCGGATCGCGAAGACCCTCGGGGCTGAGATCACGCTCAGGTCCCAGCCGGATCGCGGCTCCATGTTCGCCGTGCGGCTGCCGCTCTCCCTCACGGACGGCGCCGTAGCGCCCGAGGCTCAGGCCGCGCCCCGGGGACCACAGATCGCGCCGCTGCAACGCATGCTGGTCTTGGCTATCGACAACGAGCCGGCCGTGCTCGACGGCATGAGGACGCTCCTCAGCGGCTGGGGTTGCGAGGTGGCGACCGCGACCTCCATCGAGGAGGCGCGGCGGCAGGTGCTCGCGCTTCACGAGACGCCGGAGATCGTGATCGCGGACTACCACCTCGACGAGGAGGACGGGCTCGGAGCGATCGCGGCCGTCCGCGAGGAAATCGGGTTCGATCTGCCCGCCGTGCTCGTCACCGCCGATCGCTCGCCGGAACTCCGGGAAAGGGCAGCGGAAGCCGAGATCACCGTGCTGAACAAGCCGCTGAAGCCGGCCGCGCTGCGTGCCCTGCTCTCTCGCGTGCACGTCACCCGCCTCGCGGCCGAGTGAGCCTCAGCTCGCGCCGATTCCCGTTTCGCGCTGGAAGAACAGGAGGTCGAGCGGCGGGGCATCGCCGACGAGCCCCGTCAGCACGCAATGGGCCTGTCCGCGGTGATGCGTCTGGTGATTGAACAGGTGTGCGAGCGCCGGCCCGAGCGGCTGGACGATCTCGTCGGGGGTGGACACGCGCCGATACCGGATCACGCCGGCGAGTGCTGCCTCGTCCAGGCTCGCGGCATAGGATTCGATCCGGCGATCCTCCGCCTCGCGCGCCTCGCGAAGCTCGGGCAGCCCGTCGAAAATAATGGCGTCGAGCCGCTCCGGCGCCTCGCCCGCACCCGTGAAGCGGCGCATCCACACGCGATCCGTCACGAGCAGGTGGTTCAGCGTGCCATGCAGCGACTTGAAGAAGGCGCCGCGATCGGCCCTGTACTGCTCGTCAGGGAGTTGCGCCGCCGCGGCGTAGAGCCTCCGGTTTGCCCAAGCGTTGTACGCGGCGAACATCCGGACATGCGAAAGCATGTCCATCGCGCTAGGCCGCCGCCTTCTGGGCCTCGCGGCCGTAGAAGGAGCCGCCCGTCTCGGCCATGTCGAGCAGGAGCTTGTTGGGCTCGAACCGCTCCCCGTGCCTAGCTTCCAGCGAGCGCGCGAGTTCCACGAACGCCTTCGCGCCCATCCCGTCGATATAGGACAGCGCGCCTCCGGTGAAAGGCGCAAAGCCGAAGCCGAGAATGGAGCCGACATCCGCCTCGCGCGGGTCGGTGACGACGCCTTCCTCGACCGTGCGAGCAGCCTCCAGGGCCTGGGCAACCAGGAAGCGGTGCTTCAGCTCCTGCACGCTTATCGTGTCCGGGTCGAGCTTCGTCGGCTGCAGGTCGGCGAGGCCCGGCCAGAGCTTCTTCTGCCCCTGCCCCTTCGGCGGGTAGTCGTAGAAGCCCTTGCGGTTCTTTCGCCCGAGCCGCCCTTCGCGTTCGACGAGAGCGGTCAGGATCTGCTCCTGCGCCGGGTTCACGGCAGCTTCGCCGACCTGCGCCTTCGTGGCTTTCAGGATCCGTAGAGCCAGATCGACGCCGACCTCGTCGTTCAGGGAGAGCGGCCCGACCGGCATGCCGGCCATCCTGGCCACGTTCTCGATCATGGCCGCCGGCACCCCCTCGCCGAGCATCAGGTGGCCTTCGAGGATGTAGGCGCCGACACAGCGGTTGGCGAAGAACCCACGCGCGTCGTTCACGACGATCGGGGTCTTCTTGATAGCCCGGACGTAGTCGAGCGCCGCGGCCAGCGCGGCATCGCCCGTCTCGCGACCCTTTATGATCTCGACCAGCATCATCTTCTCGACCGGCGAGAAGAAATGGATGCCGATGAACTGGCCGGGACGCGACGAGGATTTCGCAAGTCCCGAGATCGGCAGCGTGGAGGTGTTCGAGGCGAAGATGCAGTCCGGGCGGATCGCCGCCTCGATCTTGCGAATGACTTCGTCCTTCACCTTCGGGTCCTCGAACACGGCCTCTATGACGAGGTCGCACTCGGCGAGCGCGGCGTAATCTGGCGTCGCCGTGATACGCTCGAGCAGCGCGTCGCGGTCGGCGGACTTCGCCCGCCCCTTGTTGATCTGGTCCGTGACGAGCTTGTGCGAATAGGCCTTGCCCTTGTCGGCCGCTTCCTGGTCGCGGTCGACGAGCACGACCTTCATGCCGGCATTGGCCGTCACGTAGGCGATGCCCGCCCCCATGAAGCCGGCCCCGACGACGCCCACGGTGCGCAAAGCCGATTTCGGGACAGCCGCGGGACGTCGGGCACCCTTCTCCAGCTCGCCCTTCGACAGGAACAGCGTGCGGATCATGGCCGCCGCCTCCTTCGACCGAAGGATATTGGCGAAGTACCGGCTCTCGACCTTGAGGGCGAGATCCATCGGAAGCTGCAGCCCCTCGTAGACGGACTTCAGGATGGCCTTGGCGGCCGGGTAGTTGTCGTGCGTCTCGCGACGGTAGATCGCGTTGGCCGGCGGCCAGATCATCATCCCGGCCGGGGAATAGACCTTGCCCGACGGCGCCTTGAACTTCGGCAGGTCCCAGGGCGCGACGGCCGAGCCGCCTGCCTTGATCCAGGCCTTCGCCTTCTCGACGATCTCGGCCCGGGGCGCCACCTCGTGCGCGAGCCCCATGTTCTTCGCCATCAGGGGCCGAAGCTGGTCGCCGCGGAAGAGCAGTTGGAGCGCGTCGCCGGTCTGCATGAGGCGCGCGATGCGCTGCGTGCCGCCCGCGCCCGGGAACAGCCCCACCTTGATCTCCGGCAGGCCGACGCGGGTCGCATCGTCATTGCCGAGGACGCGGTAATGGCAGGCAAGGGCAAGCTCGAAGGCACCGCCCAGGCAGGTGCCGGCGACGGCCGCCGCGAAGGGCTTTCCGCAGGTCTCGAGCCGGCGGTAGAGCAGCGAGAGCTTGCGCGACTCCTCGAAGAAGAAGCGCATCGCCTCGTCCGGGCCCTTCTCCCCGGCCAGGCGCGCATATTCGGCGCCGAGTCCCTGGAGCATGGTGAGGTCGGCGCCGCCCGAGAAGGTTTC
This sequence comes from Enterovirga sp. CN4-39, assembly GCF_049446235.1. Classification (NCBI taxonomy): domain Bacteria; kingdom Pseudomonadati; phylum Pseudomonadota; class Alphaproteobacteria; order Hyphomicrobiales; family Methylobacteriaceae; genus Enterovirga; species Enterovirga sp. CN4-39. The sequence continues at coordinate 49,264 of NZ_JBMSEF010000012.1, forward strand.
CTTCCCGGAGGCGATCACGCAGCCCTTGATCGCCGCGTCCGACGCAACCGTCTCCACGATGGCGGACAGGTCTTCCATGACCGCCGGCGTGATGACGTTCATCGATCGCCCGGCCATGTCCCAGGTCGCCAGCGCGATGCCGTCGGCATCGATCTCGAAGCGGAAGTTCTGCAGCTCCATTGGGCGTCCTCGATCGTTTCAGCTTCGCTTTAGCAGAGACGCACAGCCTTGAGCAGGCGTCCGGTCAATTACGAAGCAGGTCGGCTAGAAGCGGGTGCGGCGTCGCCGCGAACGGGTTGACGACCGTGACGCCGCGCCAGACAAAGCCGTCTTGCATGTCTTCGGAGAGGAGCATCTGGCAGCCCGCCTTCGCGGAGGCGGCGAGAATGATGCAATCGAAGATCTGAAGGCGGTGCTCTGCTGCGAGATCGAGGGCCGTGGCGAAGGTATCGGGCGTCGATGGCGGGTGGATGGGGCATACGCGCTGCCAGCGCCGGACGATAACGGCAGCTTCCTCTGCGTTGCCTCCCAGCCTCTTCATGACCAATCGCGTGAGCTCGGCGCTGACTTGCACGGGCAGAACGAGCTCGTGGACGGTCAGCGCCTCGACCAGATCATTCGCCAACTGCCCACGCCTGTCATCGTCCAAGCCCTCGGCGTAAGCGAGAACGTTTGTATCCAGAGCGACGCGCATCAGTCGTCGTCATAGAGTTCGTCACGGTTGAACTTGCCCAGGTTCAGGGCCGGCCTCGTTCTCAGATGATCGAGGAGGTCGCGCCAGGCTTCCTCGCGCCGCACCTTATCGGCCTCTGCATCGGCCAGAGGCTCGAGCTTCGCCACAGGCTCGCCGTGCGATGTGATGACGACGGTTTCACCGTCCTTCACTTCCCGCAGGATCTTGGAGAAGTGCCGGCTTGCGTCGGCAGCCGAAACGGTGCGCATGTGTCGAAAGTAGTGACTTTCACTACTTTCGACAAGAAAGGGCCTATACCCGCTCGATGATGGTTGCAGTGCCCATACCGGCCCCGATGCAGAGCGTCACGAGTGCCGTAGCCTTGCCGGTCCGCTCGAGCTCGTCGAGCACCGTGCCGAGGATCATCGCGCCCGTCGCGCCGAGCGGGTGGCCCATTGCGATCGCGCCGCCGCAGACGTTGAGTTTGTCCGGGTCTAGGTCGAAGGCTTGCCTGTAGCGCAGGACCACAGAGGCGAAGGCCTCGTTGAGCTCGAACAGGTCGATATCGTTCTTCGTCATCCCCGAGCGGCGGAACAGCTTCTCTGTCACGTCTACCGGGCCGGTCAGCATCATGGCTGGCTCCGAGCCGACATTCGCGAAGGCCCGGATACGGGCCCGGGGCTTGAGACCCGCGGCGGCAGCGATCTCCTTGTTGCCGATGAGCACGGCAGCCGCGCCATCGACGATGCCGGAGGAGTTGCCGGCGTGGTGGACGTGGTTGACGCCCTCGATCTCCGGATGAGCATCGACAGCCACGGCGTCGAAGCCGCCCATCTCACCCATCTGCACGAAGGAGGGCTTCAACGCCCCGAGCGACTGCATGTCCGTGCTCGGGCGCATGTGCTCGTCGTGGTCGAGGATGATCAGGTTGTTCACGTCGCGTACCGGCACGACCGACTTCGCGAAGCGCCCCTCTTCCCAGGACCGTGCAGAGCGCTTCTGCGACTCCACTGCATAGGCATCGACGTCGTCGCGGGAGAACCCGTATTTCGTCGCGATCAGGTCGGCCGAGACGCCCTGCGGCATGAAGTAGGACTTGATCGCGATGGAGGGGTCGACGGGCCAGGCGCCGCCCGAGGCGCCGATGCCGATCCGGCTCATCGACTCGACCCCGCCAGCGACAGCCAGGTCCTGCTGGCCGGCCATCACCTGCGCGGCCGCGAAATTCACGGCATCGAGGCCGGAAGCGCAGAAACGGTTGATCTGGACGCCCGGAACATGGTCGCCGTAATCGGCTACCAGCGCGGCCGCCCGCGCGATGTCGCCTCCCGCTTCCCCGACCGGATCCACGCAGCCGAGCACGACATCATCGACGAGCTTCGTGTCGAGCCCATTGCGGTCGCGGATCGCCCGGAGGGCTGTCTCGGCAAGGCGGAGCGCCGTCACCTCGTGCAGCGATCCATCCTGCTTGCCGCGCCCGCGAGGGGTGCGGACGTGGTCGTAGATGTAAGCTTCGGGCATCGTGCCTCCGCTGCCGCCTGATCGCCGCCCGGCTACATCGCGGCGCTTCGCCTATATAGGTTCGGCCCCGCCTAGAACATCTCGGCGGGCATCGCCATCATCGCTTCGGACCCGGCCTTGATCCGGCGGCCGAGCGCTCCGGCCTCCGGCATCATCCGCTCCATGAAGAAGCGACCCGTAACGAGCTTCGCATCCATGCGGGCCGAAGCGGCCCCGTCTTCGGCCTTCTTCGCCAGAGCCGCCTTGGCCATCTTCGCCCACATGTAGCCGAGCGCCACGAGTCCCATGAGGTGCAGGTACTCGGTGGCGCCGGCGCCGGCATTGTCCGGCTTCGCCATCGCGTTCTGCATGAACCACATGGTGGCACCCTGCAGTTGCTCGAGCCCCTTCAGGAGCGGCTCCACATAGGGGTTCATCGCGTCGTCCGCGGCGCTCTCGCGGCAGAGCGCCTCGACCTCGCCCATGAACGCCATGAGGGCCCGCCCGCCATCCTTCGGGAGCTTTCGGCCGACGAGGTCCATGGCCTGGATCCCGTTCGCGCCCTCGTAGATCATGGCGATGCGGGCATCGCGCACGAACTGCTCCATGCCCCATTCGGCGATATAGCCGTGCCCGCCGAGCACCTGCTGGGCCCGCACGGCATTCTCGAAGCCGAGATCGGTGAGCACGCCCTTCACCACGGGCGTGAGGAGACCGAGCCGGTCGTCGGCCGCCTGGCGCTCGGCCGCGTCCTCGGACCGGTGCGCCACGTCCGAGCTCAGCGCCGCCCATAGCGCGAGCGCCCGACCGGCTTCGTTGAAGGCGCGGATCATCATCAAGTTCCGGCGCACGTCCGGATGCACGATGATTGGATCGGCCGGCTTGTCCGGCGAGGCCGCTCCGGTCAGCGCGCGACCCTGCAAGCGCTCCTTCGCGTAGGCGGCGGCGTTCTGGTAGGCGACCTCGGATTGCGCGAGCCCCTGCACGCCGACCGCGAGACGCGCCTCGTTCATCATCACGAACATGGCGTTGAGCCCGCGGTTCTCCTGGCCGACGAGCCAACCCTTGGCGCCGTCATAGTTCATGACGCAGGTGGCGTTGCCGTGGATGCCCATCTTGTGCTCGAGTGAGCCGCAGGACACCGCGTTGCGCTCCCCGAGCGAGCCATCCTCGCCGACCAGGAACTTAGGAACGACGAACAGGGAGATACCCTTCGTGCCGGCCGGCGCGCCCTCGATGCGGGCAAGTACCAGGTGGACGATGTTCTCCGCCAGGTCGTGCTCGCCGGCCGAGATGAAGATCTTCGTGCCGGTAATCGCATAGGAGCCGTCGCCGTTGGGAACGGCCTTGGTCTTCAGGAGGCCGAGGTCGGTGCCGCAATGGGGCTCGGTGAGGTTCATGGTGCCCGTCCAGGCACCCTCGACCATCTTCGGGAGGTACCGTGTCTTCTGCTCGGCCGAACCATGCACCAGGAGGGCCGCGATCGCGCCCTGGGTCAGGCCCGGGTACATGCCAAAGGCGAGGTTGGCGGAAGAGATGAACTCCTGCATCACGGTATTGAGGGTGTGCGGGAGGCCCTGGCCGCCGAACTCGGCCGGAACCGAAAGGCCCATCCAACCGCCCTCGGAATAGGCCCGATAGGCCTCCTTGAAACCCTTCGGGGTGGTCACGGACCCGTCGGCGTTGCGCGTGCAGCCTTCCTGATCTCCTGAGAGATTCAAGGGCGCGACCACCTCCTCGCAGAGCTTCGCGCCTTCCTGGAGGATCGCCTCGATCACGTCGGGGGTGGCGTCCGCGAAGCCCGCTAGATTGTTGTAGCGATCGATCCGGAGCACGTCTTCGAGGATGAACCTGACGTCCTCGATGGGCGCCTTGTAGCTTGGCATGCGCGCGCTTCCGATCCCGTTCCTTCTGAGGCTGCAGCAGAGATACCGAAAAGGCTCGCGCGCACAAGTATCTACGGCGGTTCGGTAAGGATTCGTCCCAGGCCCTTAACGGCCTGTTTACCTTGATCAGAAATGTTGGATTTGCGACGCGGTCCGTCCATCAATCGTACACGAAGGCGGACACGGCGTTTTGTTGGCGTGGTGGTCCGCCCCGTGGGGGATGGCGGGTCGCGCGTACTGCCCCCTCGCGGCATGAGCGATCGATGAGACAGAACGTCCCTTTGCGGAAGCCGGGGTCTACGGACGCGACCACTGACAAGGCCGGCCAAAGCATCGACGAGTGGCTGGACGCCGCGATCGCCGAGCAGTCGCGCCGCTCCGCCGAAAAGGGTTCTGGCGAGCGCGGGGGCACTTCGCAGGACGCCTCCGCGAGCACAAAAGCGGACCCTGAGGCACGGACGGGAGCCGAACCCCACCCGACACCCCCGTCCGCACGGTCGAGCGCCGCACTGAAATCGATGACATCCTGGATCGAGCGGGCACAGGAGGAACTCTCCGGACCCGCCCTCGCTCCAACTTTGCCCTCGACCTCCCGGCAAGCAAGCGCTCCTGCGCAACACTCGGCACCGTACGACGCCCTCAGCGCAGTCGAGCGGCTGAGTTCCGACACGCCGACGTCCGAGGCGCAGGCCGCTCAGGAGGAGGCTTTCCGCAACCTGGAGAACCGGATTCGCGAGATCGCTGAGCGCCTCGAGGCGCCTCCGCAGAAGGCTCGCAAGATTGCGCCCGGGCGGCTCGAGGACGCTGTGGCCGAGATCCGTGCGCGGCAGGCCGCGCTCGATGAACCTGCAGCAGCAACCGCGACCTTCGAAGCGGTTGTCGAAGCGCCGGAGTTCCTGCCCCCCCCACCGGCTATGCCCGCGCCTTCCTCGGCTCCCCGCATGGATCCCATCCATGAAGCTCCCACCAGTGCTCGCGCTGTGGAGACACCGGTGAGGGAGATCCAGCCCGCTGCGCCCCCTCTGGATACCCCGGCGCTCGCTGGGCTGCGGCGGGACCTCGATAGGGTCCAAAGTTCGCTGGCGGGTCTCGCGACGCGGGCAGACCTGGGCTCGATCGAGCGGTCGGTCAGCATGCTGGCGGGCGAGATCGCGGAAGCTCGGGCGGAAGGTCGAAACCTTACCCCGGTCGAGGCGCAGATCGAGGCGCTGCACGACGAGGTCAGGCGGCTTGCGGGACCAGCGCCGGTCGCGGCAGACGGGATGGCGAAGCTCGCCAGAGACGTCGACATCGTTTCTCACAAGCTCGACATCGTGGCGGCGAGCGGCATCGATCCGGCAGCCGTCGACAGCCTCGCCCGCGAAGTCGCCGACGTGAAAAGAATGCTCGGCGGCCTGGCGGTGCCGAGCGACATCGGGGCCCTTAACGACCAGCTCAACGAGATGAAGCTGGAACTGGCCCGCATCGGTAGCCGGCAGATCGACGCCGAGGACTTCTCCTCCCTCCGGGTCGCGGTCGAGGAGATGCGGGACGTGCTCTCGGCTGGACTGGACACCGGCACGCCTGCCGTCTCGTCCGAGCAACTCCAACGGGCCACGCGCGACGAGCTCCAGCCGATCGCGTCCATGCTCGTGATGCTGATCGAGAAGATCGAGCGGCTCGAGCGCAACTCGGGCGATCCCGAGGCGCTCGACCAGATCGAACGGCAGATCGCCGGACTGTCATCTGCGATCAGTTCCACGCGCTCGGCCGATCCGGCTCTCTCCGAACTCAGCCACGCGATGCAGGATCTCATGCACGAGATCACGAGCTGGCGCAGGGGCACGATCGAGCTCGCCGAAGAGGCAGCCCGCAATGCAGTCGCCATGACGCTTCACGCCATGCGGGGCGAGTTCGCGGAGCGGCAGAACGCCTCCCGCGCTGCCGAACATGGCGCGGCAGAGTCCGCATCGACCATAACAGGTCAGGACCGGCCGACCCGCGGCGGCGAAGCAGTCGCGGATCGCTCACCCCCGATGCTGGGAGAGCTGCGGGCCGACCCGCCACAGCCGACCCGCGAGGCAAGCGAGGCGTCGCTCCGGAGACTCAACGAGGCCCTGGCCCTTGCCCCCGGATTTACGGAGGCGGACCGCCCTCTTCCACGCGCATCGGACAGCGAGGTTCTGCTCGAGCCGGGCGCAGGCCGCCCCCATGGCGCCCTTCCGGCGGAGCCCGAGCACGAAAGCCCGGCCGATCAGCGCGACATCAAGGCCAGCTTCATCGCGGCGGCCCGGCGGGCCGCACAGGCTGCAGCGGCCGATAGTGACAGGGAAGCCGGGCGACCCGAGCGTCCGAACGTGGCGCCGATCCGCGACGGCGAAGGGTCTGCCGGCGTCCGCGCCATGCTCGACCGGCTGCGGCGTCCGCTTCTCGTCAGTGCAGCGGCGCTGGTCTTCGCGATCGGCGCCTACCGGCTCGTCTCCGACCTGACGGACCAGCCCCCCGAAGTTGCGGCTATCGAAGCGCCCAGCGGCTCGACGATGGCGGCGGTCCCACAGCCATCCAGCCCCCCGGCGGCGGACCTTCCCGAGCCGACGACGACTGCAGCTCTCAAGAGCCCCGCCGAAGGGAACGCTCCCTCGTCGGCCCAGGCTGCCACGATCGGATCCGGGCCCGCGTCCGACGGCGGTCGGACCGAGGCTGATACCTCATCTCTGGCCAGCATGGCGCCTCCTGCAAGCGAGGCAGGCTCTCCGAAGCAGAGCGCCCAGTTGCCACCCGGCGCGGCTCCTGCCGCACCTCCGCCGAAGGCGCCCGGCCAGGCACAGATCCCGGAAGCGACCGCCGCCGCTCTGCCGCCGACGCTCCGGCAGGCGGCGCTGAATGGCGACCCTGCAGCCATGTACGAACTGGCCTCGCGCATGATGGAGGGCCGGGGGATCCCCCGGGACCAACGCGCAGCCGCGGCGATGTTCGAGAAGGCTGCCGAGAAGAACCTCGCGCCGGCGCAGTACCGGGTCGGCAATGCTTTCGAGAAGGGAGTGGGGGTCCAGCGTGACCTCGAGGCCGCTCGGCGGTGGTATCTCCGCGCGGCGGAGAGCGGAAACACCCGGGCCATGCACAACCTCGCTGTCCTGATGGCGGAGGGCGGGAGCGGGAAGCCCGATTACGCGGGCGCGATGGCCTGGTTCCAGCGCGCGGCGGAGCACGGGATCCGGGACAGCCAATTCAACCTGGCCGTCCTCTTCGCCCGAGGTCTCGGGACGCCCCAGGATCTCGTCCAATCCTATACCTGGTTCTCGATCGCCGCCTCGCAGGGCGACGAGGAGGCCAAGCGGAAGCGCGACGAAGTCGCCGCCAGGCTCAAGCCGGCGGACCTGACCCGTGCAAAGGGCATGGCGGAACACTGGCGCGTGTCGCCGTCCAACCCCAAGGCCAACGAAGTCCCGGTCCCGCCGACCGGCTGGTCCTCCGACAGCCGTTCGAAGCGTTCGGGCCGCGCATAGCCTTTCGCCACGGAAGAATCGGGCCTCTCCACGGATCTTCAGGCACGGTTTAGGAGGTTCGGGCTAGGCTTCGCTTCGCTCACGCAGTGGCCGTGAGCGAAGCATGCCGTCCTACAGCGGGGCGGCGTCCGGGACAGGCGCGTTGGAGATCTACCTGCCGATCGCGGAGATGCCTGTAAGCATCTTCCTGCTGCTCGCAATGGGCGCCGCGGTGGGCTTTGTCTCGGGCCTGTTCGGGATCGGCGGCGGCTTCCTGATGACGCCGCTGCTCATCTTCCTCGGGATCCCGGCGGCGGTCGCGGTTGCGACCCAATCGGCCCAGATCGCAGCCTCTTCCACGACAGGGACACTCAACGCGGTCAGGCGGGGCGCTCTCGACCTGAAGCTCGCACTCGTGCTGACCGCAGGCGGCTTCGTCGGCACGCTCCTCGGGGTCTGGTTCTTCGCAGCCATCCGGCGAGCGGGTCAGCTCGAGCTGATCATCGTCCTGTCCTACGTGACGCTGTTCACCGTGCTCGGATCTCTCATGCTGGCCGAAAGCCTGCGCGAGCTCTGGTGGGCGCGCAAAGGCACGGTGCGGCCGCGGCGGCGCGGCGGCGAGCATCCTTCGCTGATGAAGCTTCCCCTGAGAATCCGGTTTCCGAGATCCCGTCTGTATTCAAGCGTCATACCGATCCTCGGCCTGGCGCTCGGGGTTGGGTTCATCGGGGCCCTCCTCGGCATCGGCGGAGCCTTCATCATGGTGCCGGCCCTGTTGTACCTGTTCCGCGTGCCGACGACGGTCGTGATCGGCACCTCACAGTTCCAGGTCCTCTGCACGGCCCTCCTGGCCGTCGTGCTCCAGGCGACCCTGAATTCCGCGGTGGACATCATCCTCGCGCTCATCCTCATCCTGGGTGGTGTATTCGGGGCCCAGTTCGGCGCCCGTGCAGGACGCACGCTCCGGGCTGATCTGTTCCGCTTCCTGCTCGCCATCCTGATCCTGGCGGTAGGCCTGCGGTTCGCCATCGAGCTGGTCATGCGGCCGACCGAGCCCTTCTCGCTCTCCGTCCAGGATGTGCGCCGGTGAAGGTTCCGGCGCTCACGGCGCTCGTCGCGGCGCTCATCCTCTCCGGCCCTGCCGCGGCCGAGCGCCTCGTCCTGTCGCTCTCGACCAACCTCGTGGCGATCGGCTCCACCTATACGGGTGCACGCCTCGTGGCCTTCGGCGTGATCGAGCGGGATTCCCAGACGGCGTCGCGATCGGGTGCCTACGACGTCGTGGTCACCATCCGGGGACCGCGGGAGACGATCACGGTCCGGCAGAAGGAGCAGCTCGGACCCATCTGGCTCAACCGCTCGCAGCAGAAATTCGCACAGGTGCCATCGTTCCTGGCAGTCCTCTCGACCCGTCCCGTGAAGGACACGGTCAGCGAGATCATGCGTCGGCGCTTCCGCCTCGGCATCGAGGCAGTCGTCAACGCGCCGGAATTCGCGTCCGGTCAGGAACAGGAACGGGACCCGTTCCGGGCCGCCCTCGTCCGCCTCAAGGCACGCGACCAGCTCTATCGTGAGAACCCGCGCGGAGTGACCTTCATAACGGGCGAGTTCTTCCGGGCCCCGATCTCCCTTCCCGCAGGCGCTCCGGTCGGAAACTACGACGTCGAGGTGAGCCTTCTCGCCGATGGCATCGTCGTGTCGCGGCGGAATGCGAGCTTCGAGCTGGTCAAGATGGGCCTGGAGGAGCAGATCACGGAGATGTCACGGGAGCGTCCGGTCTTGTCCGGCTTCATCGCCGCAGCGATGGCGCTGAGCTTCGGCTGGCTCGCCAGCGTCATCTTCCGGCGGGATTAGCCGCTCAGCTCTTGGAGAGAGCCTTCGCCACGCGCAGGAGAATCTCGCGGTCCTTCGGGTCTTTGATCGCGCCGAAATACTTCAGGAGTTCGGTTGTGGCGCCTCCGGCATCATAGGCCGGTCCAGCGCCTTCCGCGAAGCCCTCTGCACCGGCCGGCGCCGCCTCGCCGATCAGGTCCTGGAGGGTGACCCCGAGGAGCGACGCAGCCTCGCGCAGCCTCGCGCCCGAGACGCGGCTCGCACCCTTCTCGTATTTCTGAACCTGCTGGTAGGAGACCCCGAGGACGTTGGCGAGCGCTTCCTGGCTCAGCCCGGCCGCTTTTCGCAGGACCTTCAGGCGTGCTCCGAGCGCGCGGTCCTGCTCTGTCGGGCGCCGCGGATCCTGGGCGCCACCGCCGCCTGTTCGCTGCCGTGCCACAAGGTCCCCGCGTAGCGAACGAACTCAGAGGTGTGTACTGAACCTGGGTTGTAACTAGCGCCAATCGTCACACCCAGGACGTGCAAAACACCTTAGTCGCCGCAGAGGACCGCCCTGGCGAGCGCGAAAAGCCGGTTACGGCCGATGACGTGAGCCGTGAAGCCGCCCGGAAAAAGCGGCGCAAACGCCTGATCGCAGGCATTAAGTCCGCCCGCATAGGCGCCGAAGGCGGGCAGGACGCAGCGCTCGCCGTTGGTCAGGAAGGCCTTCGAACGCACGCTCCGCCCATAGAGCACCACCTTGGCCACCGGATGCAGGTGGCCCGCGAGTTCGCGGCATGCGCCCGCGGACGGATGGTGGCGGAGGGTCAGAGCTCCCAGCGCAGCCTCCGCGACGACAGTGCCGCCGAGGTCCGGCGGGAGTTCCGGGTCATGGTTCCCCGTCACCCACAGCCAGTCCCGCGCAGCCATGACGTCGGCGAGCGCTGCCCGTTCGGTGTCACCGAGCCGGCCCGGTCCGTGCCGGTCATGGAAGCTGTCGCCGAGGGCGATCACGCGCGCGGGCGAATGGCGCGCGACCACTTCGGCCAGCCCCGCGATGGTGGCGCGGGTGTCGTAGGGGGGCAGGAACGAGCCGCGCCGCGCGTAGGAGGAGCCTTTTTCCAGGTGCAGGTCCGCGACGACGAGCGTCCGCTCGCCGCTGAAGAAGATCGCGCCCGACGGATCGAGGAGGCAGGCGAGGCCCGCGATCTCCGCCTCCGCCGCGGCCACCCTGTGCGGCAGAGCCATCGCGGCCGCACTCACGCCAACGCTTCCTCGAGCAACATCGCTTCCGCTTCCGCCAGGATTTCGTCCGCCGCTTCCCCGATCACGCTCTCGCGCCCGATCTCGAGAATGAGCGAGATGGCGAGCGGGGAGACGCGGTCCAGTGCCTTATGCCTGATTCGTCCCTTGATGCGGGCCAGCATGGCGCCGAGCCTCTTCACATCCAGGAGACCGGTCGCCGCATCCGCCCGCGCGGCGCGGAGCAGGATGTGGTCCGGCTCGTGACGGCGAAGGACATCGTAGACGAGATCGGTCGAAATCGTGACTTGGCGCCGCGTCTTGCGCTCGCCAAGGTGGTTGCGCTCGATCAGGCCCGCGATGACCGCGCAGTCGCGGAAGGTCCGCTTCATCATGGCGGATTCAGCGAGCCATTCCTCCAGATCGTCGCCGAGCATGTCCTGCCCGAACAGCGCGTCGAGGAAGCCAGGCTCGGCCTCCGCCCGAGCCCCGATATCGCCCATGCACCAGGTGGCGATGCCGTAATCGTTGGCCACGAAGCCGAGCGGGCGCAGCCGGGCGCGCTCGAGCCGCCGGGTGAGGAGCATGCCGAGCGTCTGGTGCGCGAGCCGCCCCTCGAACGGGAAGGCGACGAGATAGTGCCGGCGCTGGCGCGGGAACGTCTCGATCAGCATCTCGCCGGGCTCGGGGATGACCGAGCGGCGCTGCTGCTGATGCAGCCATTCGTCCGCACCCATCGGCAGCCGGTGCCATTCTGACGGATGCGCCAGCAGGCCGCGGACGCGCTCGGCCAGGAAGGTGGAGAGCGGGAACTTCGCGCCCGCATAGGCGGGGATCTTGGGATCGGTGCCGGCGGTCGTCCGCGTGACCAGGGCCTCGTCCTCGTGAATGGCCTCGAAGCGGAGGATCTCGCCGGCGAAGATGAAGGTGTCGCCCGGGCTCATCGCCTCGACGAAGCCTTCCTCCACCTCGCCGAGGACGCGCCCGCGGCGCGGCACCACCGCCCCCGGCTTGCCCGAGGACGACCGCGACAGGCGCACCTTCAGCATCGTGGCCTCGGTGATCGTCCCGACATTCATCCGGTATTGCTGCGCGACGCGCCCATCGCGCACCCGCCAGAGCCCGTCCGGCCCGCGCCGGATCTTCGCGAAGCGCTCATAGGCGCGGAGCGAGTAGCCGCCCGTCGCGACAAAATCGACGACGGCCTCGAAATCCTCCCAGGTAAGGCCCGCATAGGGCGCCGCCTGCCGGATCTCCTCATAGAGCTGTTCGAGCGCGAATGGCTCCGCGCAGGCGCGGCCGAGCACATGCTGGGCGAGTACGTCGAGCGCGCCGATGCGCGGATCGGGCGTGTCCTGCGCGGCGACCGCGATCGCGTCGAGCGCGGCCTGGCATTCGAGGATCTCGAAACGGTTCGTCGGGGCGAGATAGGCCTTCGAGGGCTCGTCCATGCGGTGATTGGCCCGGCCGATCCGCTGCATGATGCGGGAGGCGCCCTTGGGGGCGCCGACATTCACGACGAGGTCGACGTCGCCCCAGTCGATGCCAAGATCGAGCGTCGCGGTGCAGACCACCGCCTTGAGCTTGCCGGCCGTCATCGCGGCCTCGACCCGGCGGCGCTGCTCCACGTCGAGCGAGCCGTGATGGATCGCGATCGGCAGGACGTCGTCGTTCAGCCGCCAAAGCTCCTGAAAGGTGTATTCCGCCTGGAAGCGCGTGTTCGTGAAGACGAGCGTCGTCTTGTGCTGGCTGATCAGTTCGTAGATCGCCGGCATCGCGGTCGGCCCGAGATGGCCGGCAAGCGGCAGGTCGTGGCCGAGATCGAGCATGCGGATGTCCGGCTCCGCCCCACCCTCGACGACGATGACGTCGGCAATCGATCCAGTACCCTGCGGTACCAGATAGCGCCGGAGCGCGTCCGGCTCGCGGACGGTGGCAGACAGGCCGGTCGTAGACAGCCCTGGGGCGATCGCCCACAGTCGCGCGAGGTCAAGCGAAAGCAGGTCGCCGCGCTTGGAGGTGACGAGGGCGTGCAACTCGTCGAGCACGACGCGCTTCAAGCCGCCGAAGAGCTCCGAGGCGCTGGGCGACGCCAGCATGAGCGCGAGCTGCTCGGGGGTGGTCATGAGTACGTCCGGCGGCCGCTCCACCTGCCGCTTGCGCTTGGCCGGCGGCGTGTCGCCCGTACGGGTCTCGATGCGGATCGGGAGGTCCATCTCGCGCACCGGAGTCTCGACGTTGCGGGCGACGTCGATCGCGAGCGCTTTCAGGGGCGAGATGTAGAGGGTGTGCAGCCCCCTCCCCTTCAGGGGAGCCGGACCGGCCGCGGCGAGATCGACGAGGCTCGGCAAAAAGCCGGCCAGCGTCTTGCCCGCGCCGGTCGGGGCGACGAGCAGGGTCGAGCGGTCATCCTGCGCCCTCTCCAGGAGTTCGAGCTGATGCGGCCGGGGCGCCCAGCCGCGAGACGCGAACCACTCGCGAAAGTGCGCGGGAAGGAGGTCGTCCATTGTTGTACCGGATTACACCCCAGAGGTCGGACCGGCATAACTCCACCCGTCGACGTCGAGAGGAACCGTAGACGCAAGTCTTGAAGTCGATACTGTGGCCGAGCCCCTGAAAGATGTTGCCCAGAGGATTGGATGACCAGCATTAGCCGTCGCCGCATGTTGTCTGGGGCCGTCGGCCTGGGAGCGCTGGCGGGCGGTGCGGCGCGGCTCGTCTCGCCCTCGCTGGCGGCCACCCCGCTCGCGACCGTGCAGGCACCGAGCTACTACCGCCACACCCTCGGGACCTTCCAGGTCACGATCGTGAGCGACGGGGCCCGCCCCATGCCGCTTCCGGCAGCCTTCGTCCGCAACGTGTCGAACGAGCAGGTCCTCGCGGCTGCCGAGGCCGCCTACATGCCAAAGGGCAAGATCATCGCGCCCTTCAACCCGATCGTGGTCAATACGGGGACGAAGCTGGTCCTGATCGACACCGGCTACGGGCCGGGCCTCCGCCCCACAGTCGGGCTGCTGCCCGCAACGCTCGCCGCTGCCGGGTTCGACCCGAAGTCGATCGACATCGTCCTGATCTCCCACATGCACGGCGACCACATACTCGGGCTGAAGAACCCGGATGGCTCGCTCGCCTTCCCGAATGCAGAGATCAAGGTGCCCGAGCACGACTGGGCCTATTGGATGAGCGACGAGAACATGGCCCGGGCGCCCGAGGGGTTCCAGAAATCCTCGTTCGGGTTCGCGAAGAAGATCTTTTCGGACATTGGCGAGCGCGTAACGCGGTTCCGCTGGGGACAGGAAGTCGTGCCAGGGATCACGTCCGTCGAGTCGCCCGGGCACACGCCGGGACATTCCTCGTTCCTGATCCAGTCCGGCGGAGCCAGCCTCTTTTATCAGGGCGACGTGACCAACGTGCCGGAACTCTTCCTGCGGAATCCGGATTGGCAGGTCATGTTCGATGCCGAGCCGGATCGTGCCGTCGCCACGCGGCGGCGCATTTACGACATGCTCTCGACAGACCGCCTGCTCGTATCGGGCTATCACTTCCCCTTCCCCGGGCTGGGCCACATCGAGAAGGTGGGAACGGGCTACAGGCTCGTTCCTGCCGCTTGGAATCCGGCGCTGTAGAAGTTCCTCACCCAATCCGCCGAGCGTAGCCTCGGCCCAGCGAGGATCGCATGGCGCTCCACATCCGGGACGAGGAGACCGAGCGCCTCGTGCGCAGCCTGTCCTCGCTCAAGAAGGTCGGGCTGACGGAGGCCGTGCGGTTCGCGGTGGAGAACGAGCTACAGCGCATTCCGCTCCGGGAACGCATACGGCCGATCCAGGATCGGATCGCCGCGATGCCGAAGACCGGCCTGAGGGCCGACAAGGCCTTCTTCGACGAGCTCTGCGGCGAATGAAGATCGTCGATGGATCGGCATTGACCGCCTTGGTGGTCGGCGGCCCGGACGATGAACGCGTCACCGGCCAGTTGGAGGAGGCGAAGCAGCGCGTGACGCATCCTCTAGCCGTCTACGCGGCGACGGCAGCGATTGCCCGAGAGACGGGCCGGCCGATCGATGCGGCTTATCGCATGCTGGCGGAGTTGATGACGGCAGCCGAGATCGAACTCGTGCCGGTGGGAGAGCCGGAGACCATCACGGCGCTGGAGGCCTACGCTCGCTATGGCAAGGGCGGGAAGCACCCCGCCCAGCTCAACATGGAGGAGTGCTTCTCCTACGCGATCGCAAAGCTTCGTGGCGCCGGCCTGGTGTATGCGGGCGAGGCCTTCGCCAAAACCGACCTCGCCTGAGCTTCACTTCGCCAGGACCATTACCAGCCCGGGCACGTCCCGCGCGCGCTCCCGTCGGGCCGGAGCACTCTCCAGGAGCATCGGCTCGAGAGCGGCCTCCTGAGCCAGGCTTCGCAGATGACGCTCGCCGTGGGCGTAGCGCTGATCAGCGCCCAGGATCACCCCCTCCCCGGCATGCGCCTGCGCCGTGAAGGCGAAGAGCCCGCCGGGGGCGAGCGCGGCTGCAGCGGCCGCGAAGATGGGCGCGAGGTCCCCGACATAGACGAAGACGTCGGCAGCGAGCACGAGGTCGGCCTTTCCGTCAGGCCGGGCTCCAAGCCAAGGGACGAGGTCGCCCACCTCCACCTCGTCGTAGATGCGCTTGACCTCGGCTTTCCGGACCATGGCGGGCGAGAGGTCCACCCCGACGATCCGCCGGCATTCCGGCCGGAAAATCTCGGCCGCGAGGCCGGTGCCGCAGCCGAGATCCAGCACCAGGTCGAACCGGAACGGGCGCAGCAGTAGGCTGCAGGCGCGACGGACGGCATCGTGCAGGAGCTCCGGCCCGCGATAGGCGAGGCCCTGGCGCAGGTGCCGCTCGAAACGTGAGGCATATTCTTCGAAAAGGGACCGCACGTAGGCGGTGCTCATGGCATCTTCCGGCTTGCCGGCCCCGAGCCCGACGAGCCTCAGGCCGGCACCGAGGGCGTCATCCGGATCCAGCCGCCGGGCTGTCGAGAATGCCGCCAGGGCTTCCGCCCGGGCGCTCGCCTCCGCTTCGCCGATGCGTTCGCAGGCTTCGCCGAGGAGGAACCACGCCGCCGTGAACCCGGGCGCGAGCTCCAGCGCCTGGCGGGCGAGGTCGGCTGCGGCCGGCCAGTCGCCCTCGTCGAAGGCGGATCTCCCGTAGGCATAGCGGCGGTCGGCGAGGAGATCGCCCGAGCTCCTCATCAGCTCGCCCGGGCGGGCACGAGACGATCGGCGTCGTCGGTCTCCGCCTGCGGCTGCTCCTCGGCGACACGCCCGTACATGATCGCCAGGACCAGCACGGGCAGGCCGATCGCGGCTGTCAGGGCGAAGAAGGTCGAGAAGCCGTAGGCGGCCACCATGAATCCGGACAGGCCGGAGACGAGCTTGCCGGGCAGCGCGTAGAGGGAAGAGAGCAGCGCGTATTGCGTCGCCGCGAACCCGACGCCCGTGAGGCCCGACATATAGGCCATGAGGGCCGTCCCGGCGAAGGTGCCGGAGAAGTTGTCGATGGAGATAGCGACCGCCAGCCGCCAAACCTCCGGCGCGCCCATTGCCAGCCACGAGAAGGCGAGGTTCGAGGCGGCGCCCGCGATCGCACCCGCGATCAGGGTCGGATAGAGGCCGAACCGGGCGATCGACCAGCCGCCCACGAAGGCCCCCACGATCCCGATCCAGATGCCGTAGAGCTTGGAAACGGCGGCGATCTCCGGAAGCGTGAAGCCCATCCGGATGTAGAACGGGTTCGCCATCACGCCCGAGACGAAGTCCGGCATGCGGTAGAACGCCACCAGCGCCAGCACGGCGATCAACCTTGGGCCCTGGCGCCGATAGAGGTCGCTGATCGGGGCTGCGACCGCGCGCCCGAAGGAGAAGCGCTCGCGCGGCTTCGCCGGATCGCTCGCGGCTGCGGGGGCCCGCATCCGCTCGGGCGCGGGCGCAAGGAGGGATGCCACGAAGCCGACGCCCACCAGGGCGGCCATCGTCAGGTAGGAGACCTGCCAGCCGGCCGAACCGGCGATGAACAGCGCGCCGGCGCCGGCGCTGATCAGGCCGAGCCGATAGCCGAGTTGGTAGGCCGCGAGCATCGAGCCCTGCCGCTCGATATCGGCCGACTCGATGCGCCAGGCGTCCACCACGATGTCCTGCGTGGCGGCCGAGAAGGCCAGCAGGAAGGCCGCAAGGCCGAGAACCGGCAGCGAGGTGATCGGGTCCGTGACCGACATCAGGAGGAGGGACAGCCCGGCGCAGGCCTGGGCCAGCACCATCCAGGACCGCCGCCGACCGAGAAGCCGCGACAGGACCGGAATGTCGAAGGCGTCGACGACCGGGGCCCACAGAAACTTGAAGCTGTACGGGAGCAGCAGATAGGCGAAGAGCCCGATCGCCTTGATGTCGATGTTGGCGGTCGCAAGCCGAGCCGTGAACGTTCCCCCGACCAGCAGGAAGGGGAGCCCGCAGGAAAAGCCGAGGAACAGCATCAGGCCCACGCGTCGGTCGGCGTAGCTCTTCAGGCTCTCCAGGGGTGACCGCATCTTCTCGACCTCGGAGGGGGCATCCGGCCGATCATAGCTGAGAAAGCGTTAACGGGCTCCGTTCCCGCTCGGAGCTGCCCCCGGGTCCGATGTCTCGGCGGAGCTCCGCCTGAACCGGCTCCAGATCTGCCAGATGATCGGATAGCGGCGGTCCCGCGCATGCACGCTGTCGTCCCCGTCCTCGCGGACAAGGTAGATCTCGCGGTCGTGGTAGTGCTCGAGGCCGGGCCGGTGCCCGACGCTCAGGAGCGTCACGGTCGCCAGTTCCTTGGAGAAGAACTCCATCATCCTTGCCTGGCTCACCTCGTCCAGGGCGGAGGTTGCCTCGTCCATGATGGCGATATCGGGCGGATGGATGAGAAGCCGCGCAAAGGCGAGCCGCTGCTTCTCGCCGCCGGACAGGATCCCGTCCCAGTTTTCCTCCGCGTTGAGCCTTTCTGCCAGGTGGGACAGGCCGCAGCGCGCCAACGCATCCACGAGCTTGGCGTCGGGGACGCGTCCTTCGTCCGGATAGGGGTAGAGCAGCGCGTGCCGCAGCGTACCGAGCGGCAGGTACGGCCGCTGCGGCATGAACGTGACCTTCGCCCGGCGCGGGCGTAGGATTTTGCCTGAGCCCCAGGGCCACAGGCCGGCCATGGCGCGGATCAGGGTTGATTTCCCCGTTCCGGAATCCCCTTTCACCAGAACCTTCTCGCCCTTCTGGATCGTGGTCGAGGCGCCCTCGATCATCATGACGCCGTTCTGCTGCTTGATGGACAGGTCCTCGATATGGATCGCATCGTCAGGGCTGTGGCCGAGGACGATCGTCTCCTCGGGTCCGCCCTGCCCGATGGTCGCATCGAGAGCATCCATCGCCTGCGACAGCTCGACCACGCGCTGGGCCGATGCCAGCGTTTCCGCGAGCCGGACGGCGTTGTCGATCAGCCAGTTCAGGGCGATCTGGGCCTGCGTGAAGGCGGTGGCGATCTGCATGAGTTCGCCGAGGCTGAGTTCGCCGGCGAGGTATTTCGGGGCTCCGAGCAGCAGCGGGACGACAGGCGCCAGCACCGAGTTCGCGTTGGAGACCCAGGTCATGTGCGCCTGCTTGGCGATCACCCGAAGCCATCGCTGGGCAAGTGCCCCGAAAGTCTCCTTGAGGCGCTCCCGCTCGTCGTCGTCGCCGCCGATCAGCGCGATGTTCTCGGCAGATTCGCGAACCCGGGTCAGCTCGTAGCGGAGCTGGGCCTCGCCGGCGTTCTTGCGCTCCACGCCCCGGATCAGGGGGCGGCCGATGAGGACCATGGCGGCCGAGGTCAGCCCCGCATAGATCACGGCGGACACCACCATGTAGCCGGGGACCCAGACCGGCCCGATCTGGAGCGCGCCTCCGACCACCCACAGGACGCCGAAGAACGCACCTGCCGCGAGGATCGCGTTCAGGAGGCCGATCGCGAAATCGACGAAGGGCTCGACCGCGAGCCGGACATCGTCCGCGATCCGAAACTCGGGATGGGCCCCATCGCCCCCCACGATGGTGAGCTGATAGAAGCGCCGCTCCGAGAGCCAGCGGTCGACGAGCTTGTGGGTCAGCCACCGGCGCCAGCTGAGTTGGAGCCGCATCCGGGCATGGACCTGGAGGACGGCTACCGCTGCCGCCGCGAAGGCCAGGCCGAGAACAATCCCGACCCCGAGCGTGACCGAGCCGACGTTCTTCTGCTCGAGGGCATCGAAGAAGAACTTGTTCCAGCGATTGATGAGGAGCGCGACGCCGACATTCGCGAGGACCAGCGCAATGACGGCGGCCGTCAGGCCCCAGGCCTGCCGCCGCGCGGGGCCGCGCCAGAACCCGCTCGCAAGCCGCCGGAATGCGCCCGCGATCGCGACTGGGGACGGGTCGGCTACTTCCTGAGCGCTGGCCGGATCGGTCCGGTCTGGCGTAGTCACCGCAAGGCCTCCGCGCGCACCGGGGCCCCCTCCACCGTCGCCGGGCCCTAACGTTTGGGCCCGCCTGGAGATCTTCAATCCCGCCGATAGGCCGGGAACAATCCCGTGATCGACCTTAAGGCTGGATGAACTGCTTGGAGAGCTTCAGCGCCTGGCCCTGGTAATTGGAGGTGCCGATCGCGCCGTAGAGGGCGTCCGGCTCCTCGGCCATGCTCTCGTAGGCGAGCCGGCACACGACCTGACCATCCTCGACCGCGAAGGGCACCTCGTGGCTGCGCACCTCCATCACGGCCCGGCTGCCTGGGTGTCCTGACGGGCTGTAACCAAAGCCAGGGTCGAAGAACCCGGCATAATGAACCCGGAACTCGCCCATCGCGGGATCGATCGGGACCATCTCGGCCGCGAGATGCGGCGGGATGTGGAGCTTCTCCTTGGACACAAGGATGTAGAACTCGTTGGGGTCGAGGATCAGGCGGCCATCGGGACGGGCGGCGATCGGCTCCCAAAAATCCGCCGCGTGGTAGCCGCCGATGCGCTCGACATCGATGACGTCGGTGTGGCGCTGTGCCCGATACCCGACCAGCCTATCCTCCCCGAGCCCGCCGAGCTCGATCCGGAGCACGAGGCCGTTGCGGACCGCAAGCTCGCCGGAATCGACCAGCGGAGAGCGGGCGTGGAGGTCGCGTAGGGCGTGGTCGCCCAGCAGCCCGGCCTCTTCCTTCGCGGAGCCGTGCTGGCGAAACCGGATCTGGTTGAGTCGCGTTCCCTGGCGGACCTTGATGCTGAAGGTGCGGGGGGAGACCTCGGCGTAGAGCGGTCCGGAATAGCCCGCCTCGACCGCGTCGAACACCTCACTACGGTCAGTGATGAGGCGCGTGAAGACGTCCAGCCGCCCGGTCGAACTCTTCGGGTTGGCGGCCGCGGAGATCGTGCGCGGCAGGCTCAGCCGCTCGGACAGCTCCACGACGTAGACGCAGCCGCGCTCGAAAATCGCGCCCTGGCTCAGGTCGATGCGCTCCCACCTGAGGATCTCGAGCTTGTCCTCGACGCTGCTGCCCGGCCCAGGCAGGAAGCTCGCCCGGACGCGGTACGCATTGGCCCCGAGCCGCAGATCGAGACTTGCCGGCTGGAACTGCCCATCCTCCAGGGGATCCCCGGCCCGCACATACCCCCGCTCGACCAGCGTCCGGATGGCCTGGCGGGGCAGCAGCCCGGGACGGCCCGACAGGACGGGATCAGGGGTGCCGGCGGGATCGGGCGCTTGCGTCATGGCGCGGGACGCTACTGGAGCCCGGCTGTTTTCTCCAGGGTGGATTCCAGGCATGTTCCGGCCGGGCAGGCTCGCTGCACCCAAAGGGAGATAAGATGATCTACGAGTTAAGGGTTTACCGCTGCGTTCCCGGCCGTCTCCCGGCGCTCCTGAAGCGGTTCGAGACCGTGACGCTCGCCATGTGGGAAAAGCACGGGATCCGGCAGGCAGGCTTCTGGACGACGGTCATCGGCGAGTCCAACCAGGACCTGACCTACATGCTGGCCTGGGACAGCATGGCGGACCGGGAACAGCGCTGGAACGCCTTCCAGAGCGACCCCGACTGGATCGCGGCCCGGGCGGAGTCCGAGCGCGATGGCGCGATCGTCGCCAACATCACCAGCAGCTTCCTCCAGCCGACCGGCTTCTCGTCGGTGAAGTAGGCGCAGCCTACTTCTCCCGGAAGGCCCGCATCAGCTGGTCGTGGAGAGGCCGCACCAGGTACGACATCACCGTCCTCGGGGTCGTCTGGACGAAGGACTCGACGGGCATGCCGGGCACGAGTCTCAGCCCCTCGAGGCGCTTCATCTCGGCGGGCGGGATCTTGATGTGGATGGTGTAGAAGGTCGCGGCCGTCTTCTGGTCCTGGCTGACATCGGCCGAGACGTGGCTCACCTCGCCGTTCAGCTCCGGCGTGGTGCGCTGGTTGAAGGACGAGAAGCGCAGCACGGCGCGCTGCCCGACATGAAGCTGGTCGATCTGCTGCGGCTCGACCTTCGCTTCCACGCGTAGCGCGTCGGCCTCTGGCACGATGAGCATGATGGGCTCGCCCTGAGCCGTGATGACGCCGCCAATCGTGTGGACGCTCATCTGGTGCACGACCCCGTCCTGGGGGGACCGGATGTCGACACGCTTGAGCTGGTCCTCGGCGGCGACCTTGCGCTCGACGAACTCGGAGACGCGGCCGCGGATCTCCGCGAGCTCCTTGCCGACCTCGGAGCGCATCTCCTGGTCGATCTGGAGGATCTGGAGTTCGGTCTCGACGATCTTGCCCTTCGCCTCGGCGGTCGCAGCTATGAGCTGGCCGCGCTCGCCCTCCAGCCGCGCCGCATCGCGCTGCAAGCTGGTCACGCGGTTGATCTGCACCAGCCCCTTCTTCCAGAGCTCGCGCACGCCGTCGAGCTCCGGCTGGATCAGGTCGATCTCGGTCTGCTTGGCGCGGGTCTGCTGGACGAGGCCGTCGATCTGCTGGCCGAGCTGGGCAATGCGCTCGCGGAGCTGGGCGCGCTGGCCCTCGCGCGAGTTCCGCCGGATCTCGAACAGCTTGGTCTCACCCGCAATGAGGCGGGCGACCTCGGGCGAGGTCTTGGCGCGTTCCAGCAGGTCCGTGGGGAACGTGATCTTGTCCTCGCCATCGCGCTCGGCCTCGTCGCGGGCTTGGCGGGCGGCGAGTTCGTCGAGATTCTTCGTCACGATGGCGAGGTTCGCCCGCGTCACGGTCTCGTCGAGGCGCAGCAGGATGTCGCCTTCCTTGACCCTGTCGCCGTCCCGCACCCTCAGCTCGCCGACGACGCCGCCGGTCGGGTGCTGGACCTTCTTCACGCTGGAATCGACGACCAGCATGCCCTGCGCGATGACGGCTCCCGAGAGCTCGGTCGTCGCAGCCCAGCCGCCGACCCCGACGACCAGAAACGTCACCGCCGCGACACCCCCGATCAGGTGGTGCCGGATCGAGCGGCGCGTGCCCATCAGCCGGCTCATGCGCGCACCTGGCCTTCCTTCACGACGCGAAGCGGCGTGGGGCCGCCCGCTTCCGAGCCGGCTGCGGCGGCCGGCCTCGGCTGACGGAGGACCCGCGCAAGCACCTCCTCCTTGGGGCCGAACCCTTGGACGCGGCCCTCGGCCAGCATCAGCACATGATCGACCCCGGCGAGCGCGCTTGGACGATGGGCCACGACGATGACGATGCCGCCGCGGGCCCGGATACCCAGGATGGCCTCCGTGAGGGCCTGCTCGCCCTCCCCGTCGAGGTTCGAATTCGGCTCGTCCAGCACGACCAGGAACGGATCGCGATAGAGCGCGCGGGCGAGCGCGACGCGCTGGCGTTGGCCGGCCGAGAGCATGGCCCCGCCTTCGCCAATCTGGGTCTCGTAGCCCTCGGGAAGGCGCAGGATCAGGTCATGGACGCCTGCCGCCTTGGCGGCCTTGATGATGTCGGCGGAATCGGCGCCAGGCTCGAACCGGGCGATGTTCTCCGCAACCGTACCGGCGAAAAGCTCGACGTCCTGCGGCAGGTAGCCGATGTGCCGGCCGAGATCGTCCGACGGCCATTGATCGAGCGCGGCGCCGTCGACCCGGACCTTCCCGCGCATCGGTGCCCACACGCCCACGATGGTGCGGACGAGGGACGACTTGCCCGACGCGCTCGGCCCGATGACGCCCAGCCCCTGCCCGGCCCGGAGCGTGAAGCTCGCATCCACGACCGCAAGCCGCTGCGTACCCGGCGCCGCGGCCGATATCCCTTCGACGGACAGGGTGGCGCGCGGAGCCGGAAGGGCCATCCGGTCGTCCTCGGCCGGCAAGGCCTTCATCAGTTCGCTGAGGCGCCGCCAGCTCTGCCGCGCGGCCACGAAGCCCTTCCAGTTCGCGATCGCGAGTTCGACCGGAGCGAGCGCGCGGGCCGTCAGGATCGAGCTCGCGATGATGACGCCCGCGGTCACCTCCTGCCGGATGACGAGATAGGCGCCCAGGCCGAGGACCGCCGATTGCAGGGCCATGCGGATGACCTTGGAAACCGCCCCGAACCCGCCGGCGACGTCGGAGGTGCGCTGCTGGCTTTCCATGTAGCGGTCGTTGGTTTCTCCCCAGACCGCACCCAGGCGGCTCCGCATTCCAAGGGCCTGGAGGACCTCGGCGTTGCGCCTTGCCGCCTCGGCCAGCGCGTTCCGCTTCTGGCCGAGCATAACGGTCTCGCGCGCAGGGCCACGGGTCTTCAGTTCGGTCAGCAGCGTCAGGCAGATCAGGAGCAGAGCGCCGATCAGAGCCGCGATGCCGATCCATGGATGGAAGAGGAAGCAGATCGCCAGGTAGAGCGGGATCCAGGGCAGGTCGAAGAAGGCGGCCGGCCCCATGCCGGAGAGAAAGCCGCGCACCTGGTCGAGATCACGGAGCGGCTGCAGCCCATCGCCGGACGGGCGCGTCCGCAGCGGTAGCCGGGATATCGCCTCGTGCACCCGGCTGGCGAGCGTTCCGTCGAGCGCCGAGCCGATCCGCACGAGGATCCGGGCACGCACCACGTCGAGAATGCCCTGGAACGCATAGAGGCCGAAGGCGAGGATCGACAGCGCGATCAGCGTCGGGACGCTACGGCTCGGGATGACCCGGTCGTAGACCTCGAGCATGTAGAACGAGCCGGTCAGGTACAGGATGTTGATCGTCGCAGTGACGAGGGCTATCCCGAGAAAGGCGGTTCGGGCGAAGCCGAGGCTGACGCGCTTGTTGCCATTCTCGGCGCTCTGAGCAGCGCTCGCGGCCGAGGCCATTCGTGCATCTCCGGTGCTCGGTCGGACGAAAGCCGTCAGCTCCACTCGGCGGAGGACGACGCCCCGCGCCGACAAGGATGAACCACAGAAGAGACAAGCCGCAACCAATTTCGGCGGCGCCCTCTTCCACTTACCCCATTGTTGCGGCCGAATGTTTCGCCCAGGTTGCTTCGGAGCGTCGTCCGATATCCACCGAAGACGGGACGAAGTAGTGCGGGCGGGGCCGTTGGGCCGCGTCCATAAGGAACCCTGTCCGGCCCAACAACCCTAAAGTTGAGTATCGCGGGCGCAATTCGCCGCAGGGTTGAGCATCAGTCGGAACCGCCCGGGCGGCAGGAACGGGCGTACCGAGGTGCAGAAACGAAACAGCGCCGCTGGCGGGCGGCGCTGGATATTCTGGGGCGGGATATTCCCGGCGGTGGAGATCTTACCGAGGCGCGAGGATCATCACCATCTGGCGGCCTTCGAGCTGCGGCTCGCTCTCGACCTTGGCGAGTTCGGCAGTCTCCGCCTTCACCCGCTCGAGCAGCTTCAGGCCGAGATCCTGGTGCGCCATCTCGCGACCGCGGAACCGCAAGGTGACCTTCACCTTGTCGCCTTCTTCGAAGAAGCGCTGCACGGCCTTCATCTTCACGTCGTAGTCGTGCTTGTCGATGCCCGGCCGGAGCTTGATCTCCTTGACCTCGACGGTCTTCTGACGCTTTCGCGCCTCGGCCTGCTTCTTCTGCTCGAGGAACCGGAAGCGTCCGTAATCGAGGAGCTTGCAGACGGGAGGTACTGAGTTGGGGGCGATCTCGACGAGATCCAGCCCCGCCTCCTCGGCGAGCCTGAGCGCATCGAGGAACGGTACGGCCCCGCGATTCTGCCCGTCCTGGTCGATCAGTTGCACTTCGCGCACGCCACGAATGTCCCGATTGGCGCGAGGCCCCTCCTTCTGCGGGACTGGCATGGCTCTCATAGGTCTGCGAATGGGGCCAACTCCTCTTCGATTTCAGTTCGGCAGCCGGCCGCGTTCGGCATGAGCTTACGAGCTGCCATAATCGACATGTGGCGACTCGCCGCCACGAGTCAATCCGCACCGCAGGTCAAGCGGTGTTTGAGTTGCCTTGCGGATCCGAGCTGCGCCGCCTGAAAGCGGCCCCACGCCCACCTTCAAGGTAGCCCGAATGGGTCACGTCGAGACGCCGAAACGCTGCGCCGTCCTGACGATGCCGTCCCAGGTGCCGGGCGGAAGCGGGATGCCGGCTTCCGTCCGCTCCGTCCTCGTAGACCGCTCGGGATCTCCGGGGATGAGCACCTGCTCGGATGGCGGCGCCGGTCGCGCACTCCGGACCCAGGCCACAAACGACCGCGCCTCCTGAGATATGGCCTCCGCTGAGCCGAAGGCTCCAGGCTGCATGTAGATCGACACCATGCCGTTGGCGAAACGGTGCTTCTCGGGCCCCGAAGTGCCGGAGCCGAGGAGAACTCCGCTCAGCAACTCGCACATGAGTGCGAGGCCGGAGCCCTTGTGCTCGCCCATCGCCCGGATCGCCCCCGCACCTCGGCGAGCGTCCCGCTCCGTCGTCCCCTCGAACGAGCCGTAGAGCGTTGCCGGATCGGTGCTGAGCCGGCCGTCCGGGTCGATGAGGCTGCCGGACGGCAACGGCTTGCCTCCGTTCGACGCGACGAGGACCTTGCCTTCCGCGACGGCGGAGGTCGCGAAATCGAGAACAACTGGAGACTCTCCCTGGAGGGGGAAGCCGAAAGCGATCGGCGCGGTCGAGAAGCGGCGGTCGACGCCTCCGAACGGAGCGACCAGCACGCTGCCGGCGACGTTCACGAAGTGAACCGAGACAAGGCCGCTCTCGAGCGCCAGCTCGGCCCATTGCCCGATCCGGCCGAGATGGCCCGCGTGTCGGAGGGCAACGATGGACGTGCCCTGCTCGAGCGCACGGGAAATACCCAGCTCCACCGCCTGGCGGCCGACCGTCGCCCCGAACCCGTAGTTTCCGTCGACGACGCAAAGTCCGCCGGACTCTCGCACGATCTCGACGCTGCGGTCAGCCTCGACCTCGCCGGACTGGAGCCAATCCACGTATCGAGGCACTCGGGCGACCCCGTGGCTGTCATGGCCAGTGAGGTTCGCATCCACCAGGCCGGCCGCCACCCGGCGCGCCTCGGCGGGCGAGCAGCCGGCGGCTGCGAATATGTCGGAAACGAGCGCGAGCAGACGGTCGACGGGGATCAGCAAGACAGGTCACTCCTCCCAGCCCGGCCTGGACGAGCGGGCGCTACTTCTTATCCAGGAGGAGTTTTCCCTCCTTGCTGAGGAATCCTTTGGCCTTCTCGGCCAGCATTGCAAGCATCCAGGGCAGGTGCACCTCCAACCGGACGTGGTCCTGCTCGACGTCCAGGCCCGCGGAGATCGGCTGCCCCAAAGCCTTGATGGCCAAATCGAGATGGTCACCTGCCCAACGCTCCTCCACCGAGGTGAAGTGCGCCCCGAACTTGTGCTTCAGCTGCCCGAGCCCGGTCTCGAGACGTTTTCGGGCCTCCTCACGCCCGAGCTGGTGGGGAATCTCGATGATCAGCGGCTTCGACATGCAATTCTCCTTGTTCAGTTCGACAATCTAGGGACGCTCCTTCGGATCCGCCCGGCTTGTGTCCGACCCCAACTTGGTGGACATCGCCACGCGTGAGCTGACCTGGGAGTACAGGATGGACATCCGGGACGACGTCCTCGGCGCAATCGGGCGGACGCCGCTCATCCGGCTTCGAAGGGCCTCGGAACTGACCGGCGCCAACATCCTCGGCAAGGCCGAATTCATGAATCCCGGCGGGTCCGTGAAGGATCGGGCGGCGCTCGGGATCATCCAGGACGCGATGCGCCGGGGCGAGCTGAGGCCGGGGGGCACCATCGTCGAGGGAACGGCCGGGAACACCGGCATCGGCCTCGCCGTAGTCGGCAATGCGCTCGGCTTCCGGACCGTGATCGTGATTCCGGAAACCCAAAGCCAGGAAAAGAAGGACGCGCTGCGGCTGGTCGGGGCCGAACTCGTCGAGGTTCCCGCGGTGCCATATGCCAATCCCGGCAATTACGTCCGCCACTCCGGGCGGCTGGCGGAAGAACTGGCGAGAACGGAGCCCAACGGCGCGATCTGGGCCAACCAGTTCGACAACACGGCAAACCGGGCCGCCCATGTCGAGACGACGGCGCCCGAGATCTGGGAACAGACCGGAGGCAGGATCGACGGCTTCATCTGCGCGGTGGGAACAGGCGGCACTCTTGCCGGTGTCGCGGACGGGCTGCGCGCTCGGAAGCCGGACGTTGCCATCGGGCTTGCCGACCCGATGGGGGCCGCTCTCTACAGCTATTATACGCGCGGCGAGCTCCGATCCGAGGGATCCTCCGTGACCGAAGGGATCGGCCAGGGCCGGATCACGGGGAACCTCGAGGGACTGCGCGTCGACCGGGCGTACCAGATCCCCGACGAGGAAGCCCTCCCATTGCTCTTCGACCTCGTGCGACACGAGGGCCTCTGCCTCGGGGGCTCCTCAGCCATCAACGTGGCCGGCGCGATCCGGCTGGCGCGTGAACTCGGTCCCGGTTCGACGGTGGTTACCGTGCTCTGCGATTCCGGGACGCGCTACGCATCCAAACTGTTCAATCCGAGTTTTCTCGCTGCGAAGGGCCTACCACGGCCGGACTGGATGGAGCGGTGATGCTCCCCTCGTGACCTCGTGCAGCCCTGCCGGGTAGAGATCAGGAACCGGCACGGGGTATGCGGGTTTCGCCTGGACCGTAGAACCTGGTCCCGGCGGCATTGTGACCCGGTAGGACTGGGCACTCTCCAGTTCCGGTGCCGGAAGGCTCTGTCGAGGGACGAAATTGGCCGGCACCCTTCGGCCACTCGGGGTTCGGGTCGGATTGCATGAGGTTGTTGCGGCGCACGGCAGTGGAATCAGGCGTCGCGCCTTGGCTTACCGACGCCGAGCAGGGCCGGAAGCGGCTGCAGCGCCTCTACATGGTGGCAGCCGCAGGTCTTGCCGCGCTCGTGCCGCTGATCCTGTTCGCCGGTTTCTGGGTCCGCTCGGAGCTGAACAGGAGCGAGCGCGATGTCGAGAGCTATCTGTCAGCGCGCGCCTCGATGCTGTCGCGCCGCATCGATTCTTCTCTCGAACAGCAACTGCTGGCGCTGCGAGCCCTCTCTGCGCTCCCCGCCTTCGACAGGCCCGATCCGGATTTCACGGAAGCGTCGGCGCGCCTCTTGAGCATCATGCCGAACTGGACCGGGTTCGGCGTGGTCGATGCGGCATCGGGACGAGTAATCTCGGGAGCACGACCCGACTGGACGCCGGCTCAGGCCGCCCCGGTCCTGGCCGACATCAGCAAGACGCACCGGCCGGACATCACCGTGATCACGCCGGCCGGCCAGCGGGGAGAGCAGGCGCTGCTGGCCGTCCCGGTCGTACGGGACGATCGGGTGACGCTGGCGCTCCTCGCCACATTCGACATGTCCGAGTTGCAGCGGATCCTGCTCCTCGAGAGCCGGGATTCCGGACTGCTCCTGGCAATCTCGGACGGAGGAGATCGATTCCTGGCCCGATCCCAGGCGCCGGGCGCTGGAATCGGCGACGAAATCGCGGCGAGCTACCGAGAAGCCACCGCAGGACGAAACAACGGCACGTTCCAGGGCAACTCACGGGACGGAAAGGAGATCTGGGGCGCCTTCGTGCGCTCCGACCTGACCGGCTGGGTCGCCTCGGCCGCGATTGATCGCACCCAGATCGAGAACTTCTCGAAGCGATCGGTTTGGGCCACCACGGCGGCCGGCGCCCTCAGCCTCATCCTGGCCGGTATTCTCGCCGTCTTCATCGTCCACACGGTCATGGAGCGCCGCGTGAGCGAGGAGCGCCTCGCGGCGTCGCGGGCCCTTGGGGAACTCGACGCCAGACTGCTGAGGACCACGCAGGAAGCGCTCGGCGAGCAGCGCAAGGCCTCCTCCGAGCGGGAGGTGCTGCTGCGCGAGATCTACCATCGCGTGAAGAACAACCTGCAGATCGTGCAGAGCCTGCTGCGCCTCGGCTCGCGCGAGCTCAGCGCCGACCAGCGCGAGCCGTTCGAGAACGCCGTCCGGCGAATCGGCGCGATGGCCCGGGTCCACACCCTCCTCTACAATTCGCCCGATCTCGGCTCGATCGATTTCAAGGTCTACCTAGAGGAGCTGCTGCGCGAGATGTCCGACGCGTTCAGCGGCGAGGAGCGGGGCATCCAGTCCGAGCTCCACGCGGAATCGATGCGGGTTCCGCTCGACACGGCGGTCCCGCTTGCCTTCATCGCCGTCGAGCTCATGACGAACGCCTACCGGCACGCTTTCCCGGAAGGCCGCCAGGGCCGCATCACCGTCGAGCTGAGGCGGGACGAGCCTTTCGGCATCCTCGTCATCAAGGATAACGGCGTCGGGTTCGACCGGGCGGCGGCACCGCGTCGGCGGCTCGGCCTCACGATCGTGCGCAAGCTCGTCCAGCAGATCGGGGGAGGCTTGGAAGAGCCGGATGATGGCTCCTCCTCGTTCGAGATCCGGTTCCCGCTCGATCACGTGGAGCGCGGAAACCTCAAGGATCTCAGGCTCGGCTCGATGGCTTGATGTCGCCGGGCACGGCCCACATATCTGTCCGGTGTGGGACGGGGCGCCGTCAGGGCCCTGGTTCCACGAAGTGCCATGTGGGCTTCAACGTATGTCTCGTGCTTCGCCGTTCGGGCACCCGTTTCTTCTCGGCTTCGACGAGATCGAGCAGACGCTCGATCGCATCGCGAAGGCGACCAGCGACGGATATCCTCCCTACAACATCGAACGTCTGCCTCGTACCGCCGAGGCTCCGGAGCGACTGCGCATCATGCTGGCGGTCGCCGGGTTCACGCCGGAACAACTCGAGATCCATGTCGAGGAGAACCAGCTGGTCGTTCGCGGGCGGCAGATCGAGGACAAGACGCGCCAGTTCCTGCACCGCGGCATCGCGGCTCGCCAGTTCCAGCGCACCTTCCTACTCGCGGAAGGCATGGAGGTACTCGGGGCGGATCTTTCGAACGGACTTCTGTCGATTGATCTCGCCCGTCCGGAACCCGCACGCATAGCTCGTCGTATCGAGATTGTGTCGCGCGACTGAGCGGGGGCCCAGCGTTCGAAAGGAGACACCTTAATGTCGACCACCAACCATACTGCGCGATCGGGCTTTCACCTCGACCCTGGCGCCTTCGCGAGCCTTGGGGAAGGGCAGATCGCCTATGTGAAGCCGATGCGCTCGGACGAGGTAAAGCGCCTCTTCCCGCAGGCTCCTGACCTCGCCCCTGACCTCGAGCTCTTCGCGCTCCTGTCGGCGAGCGGCACCCCCATCCTGCTGACGGATTCGCGCGATGCCGCGCTGGCCAATGCGTGGGCGCAGGATCTGCGGACGGTCGGCCTCAACTGACGCGGTCGGTTTCGCGTCCGAGAACGGCCTCGACGGCTCGAAGGAGCCGCTCGAGGTCCTCCGGCCGGGAGAGCCGGTGGTCACCATCCTTGATGAGCGTCAATTGGACGTTCTCACCCGGAAGCCGCTCGACGAAATGCATGGCGTGTTCCCAGGGCACGTCGGGGTCGCGCATGCCTTGCAGGATGTGAACCGGGGCTCCGGTCTGGATCGGGCCGCCCAGGATGAGGTGCCCGCGCCCGTCCTCGATCAACTTCGCGGTGATCGGGTAGGGCTCCTCGGAATAGAGTGACGGACGGCGATAGACCCCCTCCCGCACGATCGTGTCTCGTACATCCGCCGGGAATGCATCCCACATCAGCCGTTCAGTGAAGTCGATCGCCGGCGCGATCAGGACGAGCCCGGCCGGCCTTTCATCGCCACATTCGCGCGCTAGCTGCAGCGCCGCCAGGGTTGCTATCCAGGCACCCATCGATGAGCCGACCAGGATCGGCCTGCGGCGGGCATAGGCCCGAAGAACCGCCAGGCCTTCCTCCAGCCAGCGCGAGATGGTCCCATCGATGAACGAGCCTCCCGACTCGCCATGCCCGGAATAGTCGAAGCGCACGAAGGCCTGGTTCCGGGCCGCGGCCCAGGCGTCCAGCGCTTCCGCCTTGGTGGCGCGCATGTCGGACCGGAACCCGCCGAACCAGACCACCGGGGGCGCTGCTCCCTCCCGCGCCAGAACGGCGATACGTCGCGCCTCGGCGCCCTCTCCGACCTCGATCCAAGACGTCATGGTTAACCGAACCTCAACTCGCCGGGCCCAGGGTTGCCGCCTGATGCCAGCTTCCCTCACGCCTCTATACCCGTGATTACCGCCTTGCGATCGGGTTCGGCATTCCCGCGGTCGAGCGTCCACCCGCTCGCTGGCCGGACCATCCTCCAGATTATCCCCGAACTGGATGCCGGCGGTGCCGAGCGGACCGCCATCGACGTGGCCGCGGGCCTCGCCGATGTCGGCGCCCGTGCCCTCGTGGCCAGCGAAGGGGGACGCCTCGTCGGCGAGTTGCAGGCGCATGGCGGCGTCTGGATCCCGTTCCCGGCCCGCACCAAGAACCCCTTCTCCATGCTGGCGAACGTGCGCAGGCTCGCGCGCATCGCCTATCACGAGCGCGCCGACCTCATTCACGCGCGGTCCCGCGCTCCCGCCTGGGTCGGGCTCGGTGCGGCCCGCGCGCTCGGGATCCCGTTCGTCACCACATTCCACGGCAGCTATGCCGGCCGCTCGGCCCCGAAGCGCCTCTACAACTCCGTCATGGCGAGAGGCGATACCGTGATCGCCAACTCCGCCTTCACGGCCTCTCTCGTGAAGTCGCTCTATGGGGCGGACGAGGAGCGGGTCGTCACCCTCCAGCGCGGCACCGACCTCACCGAGTTCTCCCCGGCGGCCGTTTCGCCCGAGCGCGTCGACGCCCTCAGGCGTAAATGGGAGGTCGCCCCGCACGAGCGGATCGTCCTGCTCGCGGCCCGGCTCACCGGCTGGAAGGGGCAGAAGGTCCTGATCGAGGCGGCCGCGCGCCTGCGTGACCGCGGGCATCGGGATCTCGTCTACATCCTGGCCGGCGACCACCAGGGCCGCGACGGCTATGTGAAAGAGCTCGACCGCCTGATCGCCGATCGCGGCCTCGCCGGGACCGTGAGGCGGGTCGGACACTGCACGGACATGCCGGCCGCCTATCTCGCCGCCTCGGTCGTGACCGTTCCCTCGACGGAGCCGGAGGCCTTCGGCCGCGTCGCCGTCGAGTCCCAGGCGATGGGCACCCCCGTCGTGGTCTCCGATCTCGGGGCCGTACCCGAGACGGTCCTGGCGCCCCCCGAGATACCTGCCTCGGCCCGGACCGGCTGGCGCGTACCCGCTGGCGACCCCGACGCGCTGGCAGATGCGCTCGACGAGGTGATGGCGCTCGGGGCGAGCGCCCACGAGAGCCTGTCCCGCCGGGCCCGCGTGCATGTCGAGCAGCACTTTTCGCTCGAGACGATGATCTCGGGCACGCTTTCGGTCTATGGCGCTCTGCTCGCCAAACGGAACGGCTAGGAGAGAAAACCATGGGCGCGAGCCTTCAGCGCATCTTCGGCGGCTCGCCGATCGCGGTGCTCTTCAAGCTGCTGTTCCTGTCACTCGTGATCGGCGCCATCATGGCAGGGTTCGGCTTCACGCCGACCACGCTGCCGAACCGCGTCGTCGCGGCCGTCCAATCGGTGCTCAACCTGGGCTTCGACGCCTTCCGGAACGCCGGCGCCTACATCCTCACCGGCGCGATGGTCGTGGTGCCGATCTGGCTGCTGATGCGCCTCATGAGCGGAAAGCGCTGAACGCTCAGGCTCCGAGCACCTTCCAGACGCCGGAGGCCGTCGCGACAACCCGCTCGCCGACCTTCAGCTCGCATCGCAGGAAGATGAGCGAGCGGGTGAGCCGGACGACCTCGGCATGCGCGACGACGAACTCGCCTTCCTTCGCGGCAGATAGGAAATGCGTGTCGAGTTGCACCGTCACCTGGCGGCGGCCACCATTCGCCCGAAACGCCGTCAGCCCAAGCGTCTGGTCGGCAAAGGCCGTCAGCATGCCGCCATGCACGAGCCCGCTCTGGTTCAGATGCCGGGCCTCGGCCAGGAAGCCGTAGAGGCGCCTCTCGCCTTCGAGCTTGGTCCAGAACGGGCCGAGAAGTCCGACCAAACCGGCCTCGGGCTTTGTCGTCCATCCCTCCGCGGCAGGATCGAAGGGAACTGGCGCGCTGCCGAGCGCCGGAAGAATGACGTGCCCGTCCTCGCCCAGCCGGAGCTTCTCGACTTTCCGCACGGCCCGTAGCGGCATCGCCCCATAGAGGTGCGGAAAGAGATCGCCGCCGCGCGACGGCTCGTAGCGTAGTCCCGGCCCGAGTGCCGTTTCGTCGACAGAAATCAGCAGCAGGCCGCTCTGGCCGCGGAAGTGCTTCTCGGCCGTGCCGGCGAGTTGCCCTGCGGTCGAGAAATGAATGAACCCGTCCTGGACATCGACCGGCGCGCCCGCGAACTCGCCGGCGCGCTCGGCGGCCCGCCAGAGCTCGTCAGGGCAAATTTTGTAGATGAGCCGCATGCGCGCTTACGCCTTTCGGACGAATGCCTGTTGCATCGGCACCCCACCTGCCTTATTTTCCTAGATTAGGCCGATGTTCTCACGGCGCCAAGAGCAATCCATGCTATCGCACGCACGAATTTGGGCCGCCATCGACCGTCTGGCCGAGCGCTACGGGCTATCGGCTTCGGGCCTCGCCCGCAAGGCGGGACTGGATGCGACCAGCTTCAACAAGTCCAAGCGGCAGGGTCCCGATGGCCGGGACCGCTGGCCCTCGACGGAGTCGGTGGCAAAGATCCTGGCCGCCACGGGGGCGAGCCTGGATGAGTTCATGCGCCTCATCGAGGACACCGAGCGTGCCGGCCGGCCCAAGGTCCCGCTCATCGGCATGGCCCAGGCGGGTGCCGGGCGCCTGTTCAACGAAGACGGAATGCCCACCGGCGGCCCCGGCTGGGAAGAGATCGAGTTTCCGGAATTCTCGAACGAGCGCGTCTTCGCCCTCGAAGTCCAGGGCGACTCGATGCGGCCCCTCTACCGGGAGGGCGACATCATCATCGTGTCACCGTCGGCATCCGTTCGGCGCGGCGACCGGGTCGTGGTCCGCACCAAGGACGGCGAGGTCATGGCCAAGGAGCTCAAGCGCAAGACCCAGCGGAGCCTCGAGCTGCTCTCGCTGAATCCCGAGCACCCGGACCGCGTGCTGCCGCTCAGCGATGTCGACTGGATGGCGCGGGTGATCTGGGCCCGCCAGTAAGGCGGCGGGACAGCAGCTTTCCTATTCAACTCGACGATCAGGCCGAACGACGTCACGAAAGGCGGAGACGACGCCGTCATAGACCGGCCGTTTGAAGGGGATGATCAGTTCCGGAAGGTTGTCGAGCGGCTCCCAGCGCCAGGCCTCGAACTCGGCCTTGTGGCGCCCCCCGCCCGGGTTGAGGATGTTGATCTCCGAGTCGTCTCCCGTGAAGCGGAACGCGAACCACTTCTGAGTCTGCCCGCGATAGCGGCCGCGCCATGCCCGGCCGCTGATCTCGGGCGGAAGATCGTAAGCATACCAGTCGGGCGCCTCCGCCAGGAGCTCGGCTGACCGGACGCTCGTCTCCTCGTAGAGTTCACGAAACGCGGCCTGGAGGGGCTCCTCACCGGGATCGATCCCACCCTGCGGCATCTGCCAGGCATGCCGGTCGTCCACGTGCTCGGGCCCGGCGGAGCGCTGGCGGCGGCCGATGAAGACGAGCCCGTCGCGATTGACGAGCATCACGCCCACACAGGGCCGGTATGGGAGATCTGCCAGGGAAGTCACGCTGTGCGGCCGCTTCATTATCGTGACGCGCTAGCTGAGCCGGCGGCCCGCAGGGCGGCGCTTGCCGGCACGAGCAGGATGCCTCGCCCTTCCAGGTCCTTCGCCCAGCGGGCTATCCGTTCTACCGACAGCGGCAGCGCGGTGGCCGTTCCTATGGCGATGCCACCCGTCCGCGCCGCGGTTTCCAGGCGCTTGAGCGCGCGATCGATAGCGTCTGGCCGTCCGCTTGCATCGAGTACGGCTTCGGCCCGGACGATCGGTGTCCCGCCTTTGTAGCCTGTCGCGACGGAGCGGGACGAGGAGCCGTCGTCGATGAAGCCCAGCCCCCGCGCCCCGAGCTCCTTCAGGATCGGCGCGAGCGCCTGCGCGTCGGCTGTCAGCTTTCCGCCCATATAGTTCATGACGCCCACAAATCCCGGAAACCGGCCCATAGCCCAGTGAAGATGCTCGGCGTTCTCGGCAGGCTTAGCCGCGGCCAGGAGCGTGTGCGGGCCGGGATCGCTGTCCGGGTAATCGAAGGGCTCCATGGGGACCTGCAGCATGATCTCGTGCCCGTCTTCCCGGGCCTGCGCGACCAGGCGATCGAGATCCTGACCATAGGGCGCGAAGGCGAGGGTGACGGCCGGCGGCAACTTGCCGATCGCATCGAGCGTCCCGCTGCGGCTGATGCCCAGCCCCCCGATCACGATGGCGACCCGCGCTACGGGCTTGGCGCCGCCGGGCAGCCCGATGGCTGGCCGCGCATAGACGTCCAGGGGCCGTGCCCCATCCTGGCCGATCCGCGGCAGGTTGCCGAAACGGGTCGGCTCGACGAGACGAGGATCGGGCGCGCGATTGAGCGCGAGGGTGGCCTCGTCCGGCACCCGGACGATGATGGCCTGCGGTGCAGAGGAGCCATCCGGACGCACGACGGATACGCCAGACGCCTCTTCGACCGCGTCGGCCCGCTGTGTCCGCTCCGTGGCTCCCGGCTGAGGGTCCGATTTGCGCGGCGTCTCGGAGAGCGTGGGAGGCCGGGTCGTGATCTCGACGGCCACCTTCGGCACCCCACCCTGGGGATCACCGAAGAAGTAGAGATATCCCGCGACGACCGCGACCAGCCCCGCGGAGACCGAGCCGGCGATCCGGATGCCCGCGCGCCCCGCCCCGCCCTCCCGGCGAGGGCGTGAGCGGCCCAGCGGGCGTGTCAGATCGTCCGAGGTGGCGTCCAAGACAATCGGCCTGAGGGAGACGTGGGGGCGAGAGCACCCCCGGCGGTTCACGCCGAATCGGCGCAGCCCATCATGTCAGGCGCAATCAAGCCTTCAACCCCGGCAATGAATTGCCGGGTGACCGAGCCTGGGCGGCTCGGTCCCGTCTGGTCAGTTCGGCACGCTCGTGGCTGCCGACTTCTCGCTCCCGGACGGTGCCGGGGCTGCGGTGTTCTCCGCACCCTTGCGGACGCCACGGAGGTAGTCGAACGCGGCGATGAGCTGCTTGTCCTTGGCCGGATCCGGCGGAACGTAGGCCGACGAGCCGCCCTTCTCCTCCGTGTTCTTGAGATGGCCGCGGAGCCCCGCTTCGCCCTTCGTCTCGTCCTTGCCCTTCAGCTCATCCGGGATGTCCTGCAGGACCTCCTGGTCGGGGTCGATGCCCTTCGCCTGGATGGAGCGGCCGGACGGCGTGTAGTAGCGCGCCGTGGTGAGGCGGACGGCGCCGTTCCCGCCCAGAGGAATCACGGTCTGGACCGAGCCCTTTCCAAACGAGCGCGTGCCCATGAGGATGGCCCGCTTGTGATCCTGAAGAGCGCCGGCAACGATTTCCGAAGCCGAGGCCGAGCCGCCGTTGATCAACACGACGATCGGCTTGCCCTTCGTCAGGTCGCCGCCCTTGGCGTTGAAGCGCTGGTTCTCGTCCGAATTGCGCCCACGGGTGGAGACGATCTCTCCACGGTCCAGGAACGCATCCGAGACGAGGATCGCCTGGTCGAGAAGACCGCCGGGATTATTGCGCAGATCGAGTACGAAGCCTTTCAGCTTGTCCCCGCCGATGTCGGTCGTCAGCTTCTCGATGGCGTTGCGAAGCCCTTCGAAAGTCTGCTCGTTGAACTGGGTGACGCGCAGGTAGCCGACATCTCCCTCCACCCGCGAACGGACGGGCCGGATGCGGATGATATCGCGGGTCAGCGTGACGGTGATCGGGTCCTTCTGCCCGGGCCGCTGGAGCTTCAGCCGCACGGGCGTGTTCACCGGGCCGCGCATCTTGTCCACGGCCTGGTTGAGCGTCAGCCCCTGGACCTGATCCTCCTCGATCTGGACGATCACGTCGTTCGCCATGATTCCCGCACGGGCGGCCGGCGTGTCGTCGATCGGGGTGACGACCTTCACGAGGCCCTCTTCCATCGTGACCTCGATGCCGAGGCCGCCGAACTGGCCGCTGGTCTGGACCTGCATGTCCCGGAAGCTCTTCGGGTCCATGTAGGAGGAATGGGGGTCGAGTGACGCGAGCATGCCGTTGATGGCCGACTCGATCAGCTTCGCCTCTTCGGGTTTCTCGACGTAATCCGTCCGGACCTTCTCGAAGACGTCGCCGAACAGCGAGAGCTGCCGATAGGTCTCGGCGGAAGCCGCGATCGCGCTCGTGCTCGAGAAGAGACGGGTCTGAGTGGTGACCGTGGCCGCACCCGCGCCGATGAGCGCGCCGACCAGAACGAGAGATACTTTCCGCATCAGCCGCGAACCCTTCCGCTCGGCGATCTTGCCCACCAGGGACGAGGGTCCACGGACCCGCCATCCTTGCGAAACTCAACATAGAGAGCAGGGGCGCTACTCTCAACGACGCTCAAGGCCGCAGAGAGGAGGGACGTCTCGCCCATCTGACCGACCGGCTCTCCCGCCAGGACGAACTGCCCAGTATCGACGTTGATCTGGTCCATCCCGGCGAGGAGGAGATAGTACCCGTCCCCGGCGTTGATGATCAAGAGTCGGCCAAAGGACCGAAACGGTCCCGCATAGGACACCCAGCCATCCGCCGGAGCCGTGACAATCCCCCGCGGGCGCGCCGAAATCACGATCCCGCGTGTCGCACCCCCCTGCCCGTCGGGAGCCCCGAATTCTTTGATCACCGATCCGCTCACCGGAAAAGCCAGCGAGTTCTTGGCCCCGGCGAAAGGAACACGGGGAGCCAGGTGAACGGGGTCGCGCGTTCCTGCCGCGGCAAATCGCTCTCGCACCGCGCTGGCCTGGGCCTCTGCCCGCCGGCGCTCCGCCTCGGTCTCGCGGCGAGCAGCTCCGAGCTCGTCGTCGAGCCTCTCGACCAAGTCCTT
This sequence comes from Enterovirga sp. CN4-39, assembly GCF_049446235.1. Lineage (NCBI taxonomy): Bacteria > Pseudomonadati > Pseudomonadota > Alphaproteobacteria > Hyphomicrobiales > Methylobacteriaceae > Enterovirga > Enterovirga sp. CN4-39. Next base: position 87,263 of record NZ_JBMSEF010000012.1, read on the forward strand.
CAGGCTCGTGGCCTCCCGGCCGAGCGCCGCGCTGCGGCTCCGCTCGTCGCGGAGCGATGCTTCTGCCGTGGCGATCTGTTCGCGCCGGACCCGGACGAGGGCGTCCAGCCGCTCTCCCTCCTGATCGAGAAGTTCGAGTTCCTTTGCGAGCCGCGCCCGATCCGCATTCCCGATCTCCCGGAGCCGGACGAGTTCGGCGAGATCGCCGGCGAGGGTCTCGACCTCCTCGCGCAGCCCGGGAACGACCGCGCCGAGCAGGATCGCGCTGCGAAGCGCCGAGAGGATATCGTCTGGTTGAATCAATATGGCTGGCGCCGCACCACGTCCCAGACGCTGCAGGGCCGCCAGCACCTCGGCGATCACGTCGCGCCGGCTCTCGAGCGAGGCCTTGATGGCCGACTCGCTGCCGGCAATCGCGTCCAGGTTCGCTTCCAGGGCGCGCACCCTCGCTTCCGTCGCCTGCCGCTTCCGGGCAGCCTCGACGAGCGCGGCCGCAAGCGCCGCACCGTCGGCCCGCAGCGTCTCGACTTCGGAGGCAAGCTTCGTGGCGGCTTCATCCGCCTCGGACAACCGGCGTTCGACCTCGCGCAGCGCCTCGTCGCGGCGCCTGCGCTCAGCCTCCTTGGCGGCGGCGCGCGATTCGGCCTCCGCCACCGCGGACGCTGCCGGCTGCGCCTCGGCCTGTTCCAATCCCTTGGGCAAGAGAGCAACGAGCAAGGCTGCACCGAAAATCGCCTGCAGGCTGGCAGGTCGCATCACTCTCCGCCGGGTTCGCCGCGATGGTATGGGTGGCCGGCCAGGATCGTCAAAGCGCGGTAGATCTGCTCGGCTACCAGCACGCGGACAATCTGGTGCGGCAAGGTCAGCTGACCAAACGACATCAGGAGATCCGCCCGGCGGCGGAGCGATTCGTCGAGCCCGTCGGGCCCGCCGATGATGAAGGACACGGAATGCCCCCCATCACGCCAGGCGCGCAGGCGGGCGGCGAAATCGTTGCTCGTAAGAGGGGGCGCACGCTCATCGAGGACGACCAGCCTCGTGCCCTCGCCTTTCGCCAGGATCGCGGCAGCCTCCGCGGAGACCCGCTCCGGGGCGCTGCGCGCCCGCGCCTCCGGCAGTTCGGCGATAGTCAGGACGCCAGCCCCCAGGCTGCGCCCGAGAGCCTCCGCCCGCTGCCGATAGCGCTCGACGAGTTCACGCTCCGGACCGCTCTTGAGGCGGCCGACCGCGAGGATCTGCAGCCTCACAACATCGACCGGAGCAGGTTAGCCGGCGGCGCGCTCGCTCGGACGATCCGCGCCCCACATCTTCTCGAGATTGTAGAAGCCGCGGACCTCGGGCCGGAAGATATGGACGATGATGTCGCCCGCATCGATGAGCACCCAGTCGCAAGCGGGGAAGCCTTCGACGCGAACCCGGCCAAAGCCATTATCCTTGAAGGCCTGGATGAGGCGTTCGGCGATGGACCCGACGTGCCGATTCGACCGTCCCGAGGTGATGATCATCGCGTCAGCGATGGACGTCCTGCCGACGAGATCGATCTCGACCGTTTCCTCGGCTTTCATGTCCTCGAGGCAGGCCCGCGCCACCGAGATGATGCTCCCGCCTGCCGAAGGCTCCGCTGCGGCGACGAGGTGAAGCGGAGCAATATCCGCCTCGCGGATAGAAACGTGATCCAGTGCCCAATCTCCCAGGCGTGCATCAAGATATTAGGGTTCAAAGTCTTGACGCCGCATCAAGAAGATAATGCGACAGCGCCGGTTTTCAACGGCAATCAAGCGATTTCAGGAGCTTATCCCTAAGAGCGGTCGACGACAGGTTCGATCGCGGACCTTCGACGAAGGCCCAGGCCGGCGCGGGGCGGCAAGGAAGCTCCCTGGGAGCGACCCTGTCGTCTTCGAGCGTACGGGCTGCCCTTCCCCGGAGGGCAGGAAGCGTCCAGCGCGGCCGGTCTACCACTGCGATGGGCACCAGCGAGGCGATCTCGCGCCAGGCTCGCCAGCGATGTAGCCCTGCGAAGCTGTCCGCCCCGAGAATATAGACGAATCGCACGCCGGGGCAGCGCCGCACGAGAAACCGGATGGTTTCGACCGTGTAGCGGGCGCCGAGCACCGCCTCGAAATCAGTCACCTCCATGCGCGGATGACGCGCAATCCGCCGCGTCGCCTCGAGCCGCTCCTGCGGAGACGGGAGGCGGCTCCTGTCCTTGAGGGGGTTGCCCGGACCTACGATCCACCAGACGCGGTCGAGCCGCACGCGCCGCAGAGCAAGCAGCGCGACGTGGCGGTGCCCCGCATGCGGCGGATCGAAGCTCCCGCCATAGAGCCCGATCCGCGTGCCGGGCGCATGTGGCGGGAGGCGGATCAACCCGCCCCCGCGTCGGCCGTGATGCATCAGGGCCGGATCTGACCCGAACCGCGGACGCGATACTTGAACGAGGTCAGCTGCTCGACCCCGACCGGTCCGCGCGCATGCATGCGGCCCGTCGCGATGCCGATCTCCGCCCCGAACCCGAACTCGCCGCCATCGGCGAACTGGGTCGAGGCGTTGTGCAGGACGATCGCGGAATCGACTTCGGCCAGGAAGCGCTCGGCAGCACCCGCATCCTCCGTCAGGATCGCGTCCGTGTGATGCGAGCCATAGCGGGCGATGTGGCCGAGCGCTCCGTCGAGCCCGTCCACGACACGACACGAGATGATGGCGTCCAGGTACTCGGTCGCCCAATCGGCCTCGCCCGCCGGGATGATTCGCGGATCCGCGGCGCATGCGGCCTCGTCTCCCCGTACCTCGCAGCCTGCGTCCAGCAACGCCGTCACCAGGGGCCGGAGATGCGTCGCGGCCGCCTCCCGGTCCACCAGCAGCGTCTCGGCCGCGCCGCAGACGCCGGTCCGGCGCAGCTTGGAATTCAGCAGGACCGACTTCGCCATGTCGGGATCGGCGGAGGCCTGCACGTAGACGTGGTTCACGCCCTCGAGATGCGCGAAGACCGGCACCCGCGCATCGGCCTGGACCCGCTCGACGAGGCTTCGCCCGCCGCGCGGCACGATCACGTCGATCGCGCCGCCTAGTCCCGTCAGCATCAGGCCGACGGCGTCACGGTCGCGGACCGGGACCAGTTGGATGGCATCGGCCGGCAGCCCGGCCTGGGCGATCCCCTCCGACATCGCCGCCGCGATGGCGGACGAGGTCCGGAAACTCTCCGATCCCGCCCGCAGGATGGCGGCGTTGCCGGCCATGAGGCAGAGCGCGCCCGCATCCGCAGTCACGTTCGGCCGGCTCTCGAAGATGACGCCGACGACGCCGAGCGGTGTCGAGACGCGCTCGATCCTGAGCCCGTTCGGCCGCTCGAAACTCGCAAGCACGCGCCCGACCGGATCGGGCAGGTTCGCGATGTCCTCGACGGCCTTTGCGATGGCTTCGACACGACCGGGATCGAGCATCAACCGATCGACGAACGAGTTGGGTCGCCCAGCAGCCCGAGCATCGGCAAGGTCGAGCGCGTTCTGGGCGAGGATCACCCGCTCCGCCTTGCGGATGGCGTCGGCCACGGCAAGGAGCCCGCGACGCTTGCCCTCCGTCGGTGCGAGGGCAAGCCGGTGCGACGCCGCCCGGGCCCGCCGGCCGATATCGGCCATGAGTTCGGCGAGCGGCGGCTCCCCCGCGCGGGACGGCAAGTCGGTCCGGTCGGCGGTGATGGCGGCGCTCATGTCTCGGGAACCTTGTGACGATACCGGCGATCTTACCTGCCCGGCCTGGCACACGCCACATGCAGGGAGGAGGAATGCCGGGCAAGAGCTACATCGGGACCTCGGGCTGGCATTACGAGTCCTGGCTAGGGCCCTTCTACCCGGATCGCTATCCGAAGCCGAAGCTGCTCGCGTTCTACGCGGGCGTGTTCTCGGCGACCGAGATCAACCTGTCCTTTTATCGGCTCCCCACCGAGGCAGCTGTCGCGTGCTGGCGCGACACAACGCCCGAGGATTTCATCTTCGCCTGGAAGGCGCACCGCGTAATCACGCATTACCGACGGCTCACGAATCCCGAGGAGCCGATCGCGAACGTTCTCGGCCGGATGGGCGGCCTCGGGCGGAAGGGTGGCCCCGTGCTGTTCCAGCTCCCGCCGCGCTTGAAGGCGAACCGGGAGCGGCTCGCCTCCTTCATCGAGGCCCTCCCCAAGGGCGGACGCTACGTCTTCGAGTTCCGCGATCCGAGCTGGTACGAGGACCCGGTCCTCCGTGTCTTGCGCGACACCGGCTGCGCACTCTGCATCTCGGACCATGCGCATGCGCCGGCGCCGTGGATAGCCACCGCCGACTTTGTCTACGTCCGCGGACACGGCCCGAGCGGGCGCTATCACGGCAGCTACGACGACGAGGCCCTGGCCGACTGGGCGCGCCACATCGCAGCATGGCGGCAGGAGGGCCGCGACGTCTTCTCCTTCTCCGACAACGACATCAAGGCGGCGGCGCCGGCGGATGCGCAGCGCCTCGCGGCGCTCACGCCGCGGTAGCCGTGTCCGGGCCGCGCAGGCTCGTCGAGATCGCCAGATCGTCCCGGTGGATCATCTCGGCGCGACCCGGGTAGCCGAGGATCGCCTCGATCTCGCGACTGGACCGGCCGACGATGCGCATGGCTTCCTCGGCATCATAGGCGACGAGGCCCCGGCCGAGCACGACACCGCCCGCTCCGCGAACCAGCACGGCGTCGCCCCGCGAGAAGGTGCCCTCGATCGCCGTCACGCCGACGGGGAGAAGGCTCGCCCCCCCGAGCAGCGCCCGCTCGGCCCCGGCATCGACCAGGAGGGTCCCTTTCGGCTCGAGCGCCCCAGCGATCCAGGTCTTCCGGGCCGTCGCCGGCGAGGAGGAGGTGAGGAACCAGGTGCAGCGGGCGCCCTCCTGCACCCGGCGCAGCGGGTTCTTGGAGCGGCCGTCCGCAATCAGCATATGCGTGCCGCCGGCGGTCGCGATCTTGCCGGCATCGATCTTGGTCCGCATGCCGCCGCGAGAGAGGTTCGAGGCGGCCTCGCCGGCCATGGCCTCGATCTCCGGCGTGATCTGCCGGACGAGGGGGATGTGCTGCGCGGCCGGATCGGAGGCCGGCGGCGCCGTGTAGAGGCCGTCGATGTCGGAGAACAGGATCAGGAGGTCCGCCCCGATCATGGTCGCGACGCGCGCACCGAGGCGGTCGTTGTCGCCGTAGCGGATCTCGCTGGTCGCCACCGTGTCGTTCTCGTTCACGACCGGCACCGCGCGCATCTCGAGCAGCTTCGAGAGCGTCGCGCGACCATTGAGGTAGCGCCGGCGCTCCTCCGTGTCGGAGAGGGTCAGCAGGATCTGCCCCGCCGTGATGCCGTGATGTGCGAGCACCTCGGACCATGTCCTGGCGAGCGCGATCTGCCCGACGGCGGCCGCCGCCTGGCTCTCCTCCAGCTTGAGGGCGCCGGTTCCCAGCCCGAGGACGCTGCGCCCGAGCGCGATCGCGCCCGATGAGACCACGAGGACGTCCGCCCCGCGGCCATGCAGTTCGGCAAGATCCTCGGCGAGCGCGGCGAGCCAGGCGTGATTGAGCCGCCCGCGCACCCGGTCGACGAGAAGCGCCGAGCCGACCTTGACGACCACGCGCCGGAACTGGGTGAGGGAGGGGATCATGCGAGGGCGGACACGATGTCGGTCTGGCTGAAGTCCTCGCCCTTATACAGAAGCGGGATGCCGTGCACCTTTGCGACCGCATAGGACATGCAGTCGCCGAAATTGAGCTTGGCCGGATGACCTCGACCCCGCCCATAACGGCGGAAGGCGACCTGGGCAGCGTCGAACATCTCGACTGAGAACGCCACCCGCCGCGTCCAAGGCTCGGCCAGGAAACGGCGCAGGAAGCGGTCAGCCGCTTCTTCGGCCACGATGGACGGCATGACCATGCTTGCCTCCAATAGCGTCGGGGTCCCAACGAGTACTGGCTGCCTGGAGAGGACACCGGCGAACGAACGTGCCTACGGCTCCTCGCGAACGTTTGCCACCAGCGCCGAAGTGTCGACCGCAATCACTTCGGCAGGCCGTTCTCGTCGTAGAGCCAATCGTGATTTTCAGGCCCGCCCGGAATGAGATGCTGTCGCGCCTCGCGAGCGATATCGAGAAGCGTCTCGTAGCGCCGCCTTTGCTCCGGCGTCATCCCATGTTCGTCAACCGGCTGGATAGCGGCTTCGTACGACCGGAGAGCCTCGACGACGACTTCGGTCGTCGTCTTGCCAAGCTGTTTAGCGAGACGGCCCGCCCGCTCGACGGCCTCGTCACTGCGAATATTCAGCTGACGCTGCGCCATATGCTAGCTCCGTCGGGGAAGACGCTAGCACGCGCCTCCAAGACAACCAATCACGGCCGCCAGGCTGGCTCGGGCTCCGTTTCCGCCTTCTCCTCGACCTTCGCCGCGCCGATCACGTCGGCCAGTTGGCCCAGCACGTCCTCGACCCCGAGGCCGGATGCGGAGGAGATGACGAGCGGTGTCCGCCCGGCCGCGTCCGCCAGATCCGCGATGCGTTCGGCCAGGGTTTCCTCGTCCAGGGCGTCCGCCTTCGACAGCGCGACGATCTCCGGCTTCTCGGCCAGGCCCGCGCCATAGGCCGCGAGTTCGCCCCGCACGGTCTCGTAGGCCTGGCCCGGCTCCTCGCTCGTGCCGTCGACCAGATGCAGGAGCACGCGGCAGCGCTCGATATGGCCCAGGAAGCGGTCACCCAGGCCCGCACCCTCATGCGCGCCCTCGATCAGGCCCGGGATGTCGGCGAGCACGAATTCGCGGCCGGCGCTGCGCACCACGCCGAGCCCGGGATGGAGCGTCGTGAACGGATAATCGGCGATCTTCGGCTTTGCGGCCGTGACCGTCGCCAGGAAGGTGGACTTCCCGGCATTCGGCAGCCCGACCAGCCCGGCATCTGCGATGAGCTTAAGGCGCAGGCGGATCCAGCGCTCCGAGCCCTCCTGGCCCGGATTGGCGTGGCGCGGGGCGCGGTTGGTCGAAGTTTTGAAATGGGCGTTGCCGAAGCCACCGTTGCCGCCCTTGGCGAGCAGCACGCGCTGCCCCGGCTCGGAGATGTCGGCGATGAGCTCCTCGCCCTCCTCGTCCAGGATCTCCGTCCCGACCGGCACCTTCAAGACGATGTCGTCGCCCTTGGCGCCCGCGCGGTTCTGGCCCATGCCGTGCTGGCCGCGCTGGGCCTTGAAATGCACCTGGTAGCGGTAGTCGATGAGCGTGTTCAGCCCCTCGACGCCCTCGGCCCAGACGTCGCCGCCCTTGCCGCCATCGCCCCCGTTCGGCCCGCCGAACTCGATGAACTTCTCGCGCCGGAAGGCCACGATGCCGTTCCCGCCATCGCCGGAGCGAATGTAGATCTTGGCTTCGTCGAGGAACTTCATTGCACGCTCAAACTCCTGCCGCCCCGACCCTGCGGCAACCACGAAGATGGGGTCGGGGCGGCAGCGCTCAATGCGCGGCCGCGCTCAGCTGGGCCTCCTCGGGCCCGTGCGGCACGTAGTCGGACGAGCTCCAGGTCTTGAGGCTCTGCCACTTGCGCCGGTCCAGCCGGAACTTGTCGACCGGCAGGAGCCCTCCCCGCGCCGGGAAGCTCTCCAGCCCAGACCCGACATGCGAGAAGCCGCACTTCTCGAGCACCCGCTGGCAATCCGGGTTGACGACCCGGGCGGAGGCCAGGAGCTCCTTGCCCTCCGTATAGGCGAAGAAGGCGTCGATGAGCGAGCGCGCCGCTTCCGTCGCGAGCCCCTGCCCCCAATGCGGCGTCCCGAGCCAGTAGCCGAGAACCGGCGCGGAGGGCACGTCGCAGCGGATCTCGACGGTGCCGATCAGCTGGTTCGGCTTCGCCCGGGGCGTGATCGCCATGACGAGCCGCCTGCCGTCCGCGTTCGCTTGCCGGGCCGCGAAGACGAATTTCTCGGCCTCGTCCGGCGGGTAGGGATGCGGAATGATCCCCGTCATGTCGGCTACGACTTTCTCACCGGCGAGACGGACGATGGCGGCGGCGTCGGCGAGGCGGGGCCAACGGAGCCACAGCCGGCGGGTCTCGAGCCGGAACACGTCGTCACGGGTGAGGTCGGGAAACATTGTCCTGCTCCGATCCTGAAGGGCTGCCCGGCTGCGCCGGGGGTGGAGCCCAAACGACTTAGGGGGAGGTGGTCTCCCACCTCCCCCTTGGATCGAAGCTCGGCCGTTTACGGGCCTGTCTGGAGCTTCTTCCGCCGGTTCCGTGGGAACATCGGCGGAGCTCCAGTTGGACTCTCCGCCGTTACTCTGCCGCCTCTTGGGCGGGAATGACCGATACGAAAGCTCGGCCGGCTTTCGTGAGGAATCGGACGCGGCCAGCCGTGGTCGCGAAGATCGTATGATCCTTGCCCATGCCGACATTGGCGCCGGGATGCCATTTGGTGCCGCGCTGACGAATGATGATGTTGCCGGCGATGACGCGCTCATCACCGAACTTCTTGACGCCGAGACGACGGCCGTCGGAGTCGCGGCCGTTGCGGGACGAACCGCCTGCCTTTTTATGTGCCATGACGCGTGTTCCTGAACTTGTTCCGAGGTTACTCGGCCGAGGCCGATTCGGCCAGGGCCGGCTCCGAAGCCGCTGCCGCTGCCGCCGGGGCGGAGAGCGTCTTCCCGTTCAGCGTGAAGGAGCCGATCCGCACGACCGTGAGGTCCTGCCGGTGGCCGCGCTTGCGGCGCGAATTCTGGCGGCGGCGCTTCTTGAAGGCGATCACCTTCGGGCCGCGCGTCTGCTCGACGATGGTCCCGGCGACGGTCGCGCCGGCAACCGCCGGGGCGCCGACCTCGACGCCGCCCTCGTGCGAGAGCGTGAGAACCTGGTCGAAGGTCACGTCAGTACCGGCCTCGCCCGCGAGGGTGGCGACCTGGATGACGTCATTGGCGGCGACGCGGTACTGCTTGCCGCCGGTCTTGATCACTGCGAACATCGTTCTGATCCGTGTTCAAACCGGATCTCCGCCATCGGCGTGTCCGGCTTCTTTGCAGTTGCGGGATGTCTCGGCCCAAGGCCAAAACGGCGAATGCGCGGGCAGGGTGGCCCGCGCATGAACCCGCCGGGATTAGGGGCCCGGCCCGCCAATGTCAATGCGGAACGCGCCTCAGCCCGCGAAGGCGGCGCGCCGCCGCCACAGGCCGAACCCGCCGGCCGCCGCCACCGCGAGGCTCCCCGCCAGCACGGCGAGGGCCGGGTTGCGCAGGGCCTCCGCGCTCTTCGCATAGGCGAGGAGCACGCGCTCGCCGAGCCGCGCCTCGTAGATGAGGCGCCGCTCCGGGTCGATCAGGAAGCGCAGCGGGATCCCCTGCGGAAGCCGGTCGATATCCGGCACCCGGAGGCTCCGGGGCGGGGAGACGATCAGGTAGCCGCGCCCGCTGCCCGCCACCGCGATGTCCTGCCGGCGGCGGGTCGTGGTGCCCCACTTGCCGCCGCCCTCCCGCACCCACTCGTCCGCCGCATAGACGGGCGCGACCGCCTCCGCGACGGCCAGCGCCTCGCGCGCGACCGGCAGCGCCCGAAACGCCATGACGGCGATGACGAGCCCCGCCAGCGCGAGCCCGCCGAACCAGAGCACGGCGCCGAGGCTCGGCTCGCTGTCCTTCGTGTCGACCATTCGGTTCACCCCCACCCGAGGAATGTTGCAGGCGGGGGCCGTCCGGCTGTGCGCTGGAACACGGGGCGCTTGCGGCGCGGGGCGCTTCGCGGCACGAGGCGGGGCCGGTTCGCGCCGCCGCGCCGGCCTTGGGAGGAAAGAGACACGATGTTCAGCCATGTCATGGTCGGGTCGAACGACATCGAGCGCTCGAAGCGCTTCTACGACGCGCTGTTCGCGGCGATCGGCGGCAAGCCCGGCCGCATCGACGAGAAGGGCCGGCTGCTCTACCTGCACAAGGGCGGCCTGTTCATGGTGTCGAAGCCCATCGACGGCGAGCCGGCCCATCACGCCAATGGCGGCACGATCGGTTTCACGATGGACAGCCCGGAGCAGGCCAAGGCCTGGCACGATGCCGGCGCCGCGGCCGGCGGCACCTCCATCGAGGACCCGCCGGGCCTGCGCCACCAGCATTTCGGGACGCTCTACCTCGCCTATCTGCGCGACCCGGACGGCAACAAGCTCTGCGCCCTCCACCGCCCCGCCGCCTGAAGCGGGCGCCGCACGGGCACGTGGAGTGCCTCGAGGCATGAGTCTTCGTTCTCGCGAGCCTTTGGCTCCGAGTTTCGGCGGGTGACCCTCGGGCTTGACCCGAGGAGCCTGCCCTCGGACCTGATCCGAGGAGCTTGCCCTCGGGCTCGACCCGAGGGAGCGGGACGCCGGACGACCGGCGTGTAGGATAAGGAAGCCGGTCACCCGGCGCCCCGCGACGGTCTTTTCGGCCCCTGGGCACACGCCCGGTCAGCCGCCCGGGCGCCACGGTTTCCGGAACCGCGACCTCGGGACCCGCCCTCGCCTCCGACAACGGTGCCCGGTGTCGACCGCCGTTCCCTCGCCGGAGAGGAGTGATGGCTATATAGGAATAAATGCTAGATCTGTCAAGTTGGGGTTCCGCTCACACCGGCGAAAGCCGGTGCCCAGGGGTGGGCCCCGGCCTGCGCCGGGGCGAGCGGGGGAGGTGGCAGACGGCTGGATTGCTTCGCTACGCTCGCAAAGACGAGCGCGACCGCGCCGCCGCGCACCCTCCCCCGCGCGGGAGAGGGTTTCGCGCACGGCCGAACGAGCCTCACCCGGTGAACAGCCTCCGCTCGCGCCAGAGCCCGAACCCGCCGACGGCCAGCATCAGGCCGGCGAAGCCGAGCCCGCCGAGCGCGGCGCCGCGGCGGCTGCCGGCGCTGGTTTCGTAGGACAGGAGCACGCGCTCGCCGAGCCGCGCCTCGTAGATGAGCCGCGCATCGGGATCGATCAGGAAGCGCACCTTCGTGCCGCGGTCGAGCCGGTCGATATCGGGCACCCAAAGGGTCCTCGGCGGCGACACGACGAGGTAGCCCCGCCCTGCCCCGGCCACCGCGATGTTCTGCCTGCGCCAGGTCGAGGCGCCGCGCCGGCGCGTCTCGTGGACGAGTTCGTCCGTCACGTGGATGGGCGCCACCGCCTCCGCGACGGCGAGGCGCTCGCGCGCGGGCGGCAGGCGCAGGAGGCAATAGATTGCGAGGACCAGCCCGGCGAGCGCGATGCCGCCGAACCACACCGCCCCCCACAGGCTCGGCTCGCGCGGTTTTCCCTCGCCCATTCCTGTCTCCGGCGCCCGGCATCGCACGACGGGGCGGCGGCCCCGCGGCGCCGGAGCACGCTCAGTTCTGGAGCAGCTTCGATCCCTTGATGACCACGTCGCCGCTCGCCTTCGCGTTGATCTTGCCGCTCGCCGCGATCGTCACGTCCTTGCCCTTCAGGCCCAACGTCCCGTCCTTCTTCAGGGTGACGGAGGCGTCGCCCGCCTTCGCCAGGACGTCGTTGCCGCCCTCGAGCACGAGGCTTTTCCCCGACACGAGGCTGCCGGAATCGGTGGAGCGCAGCGCGAGGGTCGTGCCGGCCTGCACCGCCATCGCCTTGCCGGCCGTGAGCGAGACGTTCATGCCGGCCGAGAGCTGGAACCCCGCATTGCAGACCACCGAGGCCGATTGCCCGGCGACGAACGACAGGCCCGCCCCGGCGCTCACGCTGGCGCCGGCCCCGGCCGTGACCGAGAGCGCCGTGCCGGCCGTGATCGACAGCCCGGCGGGGGCGACGATCTCGACATTGCTTCCCCGGACCCGGAGCGCCGCCTCGAGCAGGGCGACCCGCGCCTCGAGATCCCGGAGCTGACGGTCCTGTCCTGGATGATGCGGTGCGCTCGCCACGGCAATGCTCCCTTGTCCCCGCGCCGGACTTGCGCCGGCCAAGTCGAGTGAAGCACAGGCGAGTATTGCCCGCTACGCGCCACCCCGGCGGAAGACGGAAGAGAGTGCCCGCCCTCCGCCCGCGCCGGGGCGGCGGAGCGGTGCGGCGCCCGGCGCCGTGCTATGCTTCGGGCGAGGAGGACGCCGCCCATGTGCCGCAGCATCAGGACGCTCCACAACTTCGACCCGCCCGCCACGGACGACGAAGTCCGCGCCGCCGCGCTGCAATTCGTGCGAAAACTGTCCGGCACGACGCATCCGTCGAAAGCCAACGCCGAGGCCTTCGACCGCGCCGTCGCGGCGGTGACCGACGCCGCCCAAACCCTCCTCGCCTCCCTGCAAACCAGCGCCCCGCCGCGGGATCGGGACGTGGAGGCGGAGAAGGCGCGGGCGCGGTCAAGGGAGCGGTTTGCCAGGGTGGGGTAGCGGCGCGCTCCCTGCCATCCCCGGCGGGCGCACAGCGCCCGGGAAGGGGATCCAAACAAGCTCACCGCAGCAGCGGGCCCTGGACTGCCTTCCCCTCCTGACCACTGAGTGGGAGGCGGGGCTCGATGATGGTTGCCGGAAGTCGAGCCCGCAATCCCACCAGGGCGCCTGGGTTTCGCTGCACTCCGCACAGCGGGCCGTTCAGACCAGCACGTTCTGAAGTCCCTCCTATGGGGCCATCAGACCGGTGTCCGGTGAATCCTTCACACTCGCGGCTCCACGAGCCGTAACACTTGGAAAAATTACTGCAGCTACTAGCGTCGCCCTCATGGTTGAGCAATATGGGCCTCGGAGGGTACAGTGGCAGATACAGTGAACGACGGTCCTTTTCTGAGCTACACAGCCAGTCTGATCACTCAGGGGAAACACCGCTTTTACACCTTGACGATCCCCTCGGACGTCCTCGCGCGAACCTGTTTTGTAATCGACAGAGACGAAGACCCCGTTCAAGGCTTTCAACGTCTCCTCGACAAGACTCGCGCTCAGCAGATCGCTGACTACATTGACGCAGGATTTGGAACTATCCCAACGTCTGTTGTTTTATCGGCACAGAAAGTTGCCGACTTCGAATATACGCGCAAGACACGCACCGTTCGCTTCCGCGAAAACCCAAAGTCCTTTCTCGTCTTGGATGGGCAACACAGGATCTATGGCTTTCATCTCGCAAAGTCTGAGCTTCGGGTTCCAGTCGTAGTTTACAATGAACTTTCTCGCGCAGATGAATCTAAATTATTCATCGACATAAATACAAAACAAAGACCCGTTCCCAACGAATTACTACTAGATATCCGAAAATTAGCAGACTATCGAAATGACATAGAGACTCGGCTTGGCGACATATTCGACTTGTTCGCCACCCAGCCGGACAGTCCGCTATTTGGTCTTATGTCACCCTCGAAACGAAAAAAAGATCACATATCAAGAGTGACCTTTAACGCCGGCCTGAAGTCGATTCTATACATTTTCGGCGAAGCTGAATCTACCGACATTTACCGCGTTGTGGCGTCGTATCTCTCGGCCTTCGTATCAGAGACCAACAAGAGAAACCTGGAGGTCGACCTCACTGCTCCCGTAGCATTCCGGGCGGTCCTCTCCATTCTGCCTGACATCGCCCAACGTGTTCGGGACAAGCACGGCACAGGTTACTCGCCTGACGATTTCGCTGACGTTGTCGGAGACATGTTGAAGAACATAAAACCGTCGTCAGCGAAAAACATAGGAAACAGCGTATCCGCTTATGCAAAGGTATTTACCGACGGACTGAAGGTTAAGACCATTTTCTAAACATGCATAATCTGATCGAATCAGCGCGACTTCTTTGGTGTCCGGGACTCTCTGGACTACAAGGAAACCCGAAGGGCAGCCTGCAAGACTGGCTTGCTACCGCAACCTACGCCCCAGTCGCTGCCGGGCCGGGCCTGACTCTGCAAGGGATCGAGATGCGCGATTTCCTTAGCTCACTGGCCGCCGACATAAACCGAGTGTCGTCGGCAGCGAGTGAGTCATTATGCAATATCAACGCCAATGACTCCGTTCCAAAATCCGTCGCTTGGCCATTTGTCAAACTTTATTACTCAGCATTATTCTATGCCCATTGCGTACTGCGAATTTGGGGTAAATCACCTAGTTATTTACGAACATCTGATATGATCAAGCTTCGGGAAATACTTTCGATTTACGGCATCTCACCGCCGTTCAAACTTAACACGGGGCAGTTCATCATCTCTGCCGATCCAGCTTCTTCGACAACTACCATAACGCCGGATCCAGGATCTGGGGGCTCACACGAGGCAATCTGGCGAGCTTTCAATTCTGGCCTAGCGGACCTGACATATCGATTGGCTGACGCCCCGATTGTCACGAAGGACAAGGAAGCATTAACTGCAAGCATCGCTCGATTATCGTCGATAATGACGAATAACGGAGCAAATATCTCCTGGCTCTCGTTTATGCGCAACAATATTCAGTACAGACAAGCTGAAGGCGTGTGGTATCCCTACCCGGGCCGCCGCCTGCGCACGGTCGATATCGAGAGCCAGATCACCCTCCTTCGAGAAGGAAAGTTGGACATTGAGGTCGTACTGAAGGCGACCGGCGATGAGCTATCGCTGTTTCGATCGGCTTGTCTGGCCGTCGCGATCTTTGGTCGAGGAGTGATATCGGATCTATCGCAGAGTTCCGGACCGCGAGGCTTCTTGAAGTACGGCCAGAGCCGTTTCGAGGGTTCATTGATAAGGGCACTTGATAGCTGATGGTGTGGAACTCGGCAGCGCCCTTAGGTTCGGCGAGGACGAAGTGGTGAACTCACAGCGGTGCAGCGGGCCGGGATGGCCGGGTCAAGCCCGGCCATGATGTCGGCGCGCTAGGCGCGCCTCGTGATTCCGCCGCGTCGACGTCGAGCTTCCCGCCGTTCGCCGGGAAACTCCGCTGACTTCGCGGCCATAGCAGCGCGCGCCTCCTACCTCGTCGCGAGTGTCCCCCGAAATGCCGCGCTCCAACCCTAGTCTCGAAACCCGTGGGGCGATTGTGCGTGCTTCGAGGCTTCGCTTCGCTCCGCACCTCAGCATGACGGGCGTCGGGTGGGCGGATGAGCGCGTCTCCTTCTCCCCTTCAGCGGGAGAAGAGCTTGCCCCCGCGAAGGCGGGGGTGGCCCCGGCGTCAGCCGGGGTCGGATGAGGGGTCCGGCGCCAAGCTCGGGAAGGGCCCACCCCTCACCCGGTCGGGCGCTGCCGCGCCCGACTCGACCTCTCCCGCACGGGAGAGGCGGGGCGCAGTGCATCGGCCCGGGATGGCCGGGTCACGCCCGGCCATGACGTCGGCGCGCGAGGCGCGCCTCGTCATTCCGCCGCGTCGACGTAGAGCTTGCCGCCGGTCGCCAAAAACTCCGCGCTCTTCGCCGCCATGCCGGCGCGCGCCGCCTCGGCTTCGGCGGAGGCGACTTCCAGCGCGCGGCGCTCGTTGTCGCCCATCGCCCGCACCTCGGCGCGCAGATCCTGCGTGATCTTCATCGAGCAGAATTTTGGGCCGCACATGGAGCAGAAATGGGCCACCTTGTGCGCGTCCTTCGGCAGCGTCTCGTCGTGGAAGGACCGGGCCGTGTCGGGGTCGAGCGAGAGGTTGAACTGGTCCTCCCAGCGGAAGTCGAAGCGGGCGCGGGAGAGGGCGTCGTCGCGCAGCAGCGCGGCCGGGTGGCCCTTGGCGAGGTCGGCCGCGTGGGCGGCGATCTTGTAGGTGATGACGCCCGTCTTGACGTCGTCGCGGTTCGGCAGGCCGAGGTGCTCCTTCGGCGTGACGTAGCAGAGCATCGCCGTGCCGTACCAGCCGATCTGCGCCGCGCCGATCGCCGAGGTGATGTGGTCGTAGCCGGGCGCGATGTCGGTGGTGAGCGGGCCGAGCGTGTAGAACGGCGCCTCGCCGCATTCGCGCAGCTGCTTCTCCATGTTGACCTTGATCTTGTGCATCGGCACGTGGCCGGGGCCCTCGATCATCACCTGGCAGCCTTTGTCCCAGGCGATCTTGGTCAGCTCGCCCAGCGTCTCCAGCTCCGCGAACTGCGCCCGGTCATTGGCGTCCGCGCGGCTCCCTGGACGAAGTCCATCGCCGAGGGAGAACGAGACGTCGTAGGCCCGCATGATGTCGCAGATCTCGTCGAAGCGCTCGTAGAGGAAGCTCTCGCGGTGCCCGGCGAGGCACCAGCGCGCCATGATCGAGCCGCCGCGCGACACGATGCCAGTGACGCGGTTGGCGGTGAGCGGGACGTGCGCGAGCCTGACGCCCGCATGGATGGTGAAGTAGTCGACGCCCTGCTCGGCCTGCTCGATCAGGGTGTCCTTGAAGACCTCCCAGTCGAGCTTGAGCGGATCGCCGTCGACCTTCTCCAGCGCCTGGTAGATCGGCACGGTGCCGATCGGCACGGGCGAGTTGCGCAGGATCCAGCCGCGGATGTTGTGGATGTTGCGGCCGGTGGAGAGGTCCATGACGGTGTCGGCGCCCCAGCGGGTCGCCCAGACCATCTTCTCCACCTCCTCGGCGACGCCGGACGTGACGGCCGAGTTGCCGATATTGGCGTTGATCTTGACCAGGAAGTTGCGGCCGATGGCCATCGGCTCGACTTCCGGGTGGTTGATGTTGGCCGGGATGATGGCGCGGCCGCGCGCCACTTCCGAGCGGACGAATTCGGGCGTGACGAAATCCGGGATGGCGGCGCCAAAACTTTCGCCGTCCGCGATGGTCTCGGCCGCACCCGCGAGCGCCGCCTCGCGGGCGAGGTTTTCGCGGTGCGCGACATAGATCATCTCGTCCGTGACGATGCCGGCCTTCGCGAATTCGTATTGCGTGACCATCTGGCCGGCTTTTCCGCGCAGGATGGTTCGCTCCGCCGGGCATTCGGGCACGAGCTTGTCGGCCGAGACGTTGCCGTTGTCCTCCGGCTTCACCTGACGGCCCGGCACGGCCTCGAAGCCGCGCGCATCGATCCAGGCGCGGCGCGTCTGCTTCAACCCGGCCGCGAGGTCGATGCCGGCATCCGTCTCCGTATAGGGGCCGGAGGGATCATAGACGCGGACGGCCGGCTCGTTCGGATCGGTGAGCTGGATCTCGCGGAAGGGCACGCGGATGTCCGGCCGGTCCTTCGGCGACGCATAGACCTTGCGCGAGCCCTGGATCGGGCCGGTCGTCACCGTCTCGGGCGTGCCGACCGGCAGTTTTGCGCTCTTCGGATCGATGTGAACCGTCATAAGTCTCGCTCCCGCGGGCACCGTGGTGCCGCCGTTGTGGGATGCTGCGAGAGATGGAGGGCGCTTGGGGGGAACTCTGACGCGCGCCGGTTCCAGTCCCTTCGCCGGCATGACCCGGATCAGGTTCAAGGGTCACGGCGCAACCAGCCGTATCTCAGCCCCTTGCGGGACCCCCCTCGGAACGGCCGCGAGTGTCCTCGCGGCCGGGGCGCTTGTCAAATGGCGGTCACGCGAGGTGGCCGCGCAGCGTGGCGCTCTGCAGGCAGCCCCGGACCCGGAGCGCGTGCTCCCGGACGGCGAGCGCCAGTTCGAGCCGTTGCGCCTCGTCGGCGCGGCCGATCCAGCGCAGCTTGCGGATCTGCTTGGTGAGGTCGCGTCGCACGATCTCGGCGGGCTCGACCTCGGGGCGGGCATGGCCCTGGGCCTCGGCGGGCATGGCGCCGAGCAATCGGGTGCGGGCTGAGTTGGGCATGGTCGCGCGCTCGCCGGATCAGGCGTTGCCCGCGCCGCTTCGCGGCGGCGCCTCCCCGCGCTGTTCGGAAAGGAGCCGCAGCGTCGTGTGGAGGTAGTCGGGCACGTAGGCCCCCAGCGTGTCGCCCCGCAGCCGGATCAGCTTCAGCATGAAATCGGCCGTCAGGAGGTTCTCCTGCGTGCGGCTCTCCTGGGCGAGGAGGATCTGCGCGAGGGTCGCGTGGGTGATGTCCTCCTGGGTCCGGGTGTCGACCACCACGAAGTCCCGGCCCGCGCGGGCCATCTCGGCCAGGTCCTCCAGGTTCACGTAGGCTCCCGCCTGTATGCTGTAGAGCCGCCTGTTCGCGTGCTTCTTGATGAGATCGGGCGTGTTTGCGCGTGCGTTCATCCGGCAGGTCTCGATTCCGGCACAACTCTCCCGTCGCCGCGACACGGCGCGGCCGGGCGGAAAGGCAATGCGATGGTCTGGCTGCTTGGAAGGCCGGTCCGCTGGGCGCGCCCGGCCCGGTATGGGATCACTGGGTCAGCACGACCCGGGTGAGTTCGCGAAGGTAGGGCTCGCGTCTCGCGCGATGCAGCTCGCGCAGCCGGTTCAGTACGTGCTTTTTCGTGGTGGAGCCCGACCCGCTGCGGCCGATGCGCTCGCATTCGCAGGCATGGGCAAAATCAAGCTCGATCAGGTCGGTCATCAGGCCGTCGAAACTGACCTGTCTGAGTTCTATCCTCTTCCCCGCTCCTTCCCCTGTTCCGACTGCATTCAACGCCTTTGCTTTTGTCTCGACCACCAGGCTGCCTCCCCCAATCCGGTAGAGATCAGCAATCGATAACGCCTTCGTGATCGAGATCAGTTCGACGCCTAACACAACGCCGAACCGTACGGAAAAGTACTTCGGCCTGTGCTGCTCCTACCTGAAGGCGCCCGGCAGGAGGCGCTCGAGATTGGCGCGGTTGAGCCGGTAGCAGCAGCAGGCGCTCTCCTCGAGCCTGCCGGGGTCCACGACGCGAATCATGCCGCGGCCCTGCTCGATGAGACCGGCAGCCTGGAGCGTGCGGGCGATGAGGCTGACCGTGGGACGCTGCACGCCCAGCATCTCCGAGAGGAAGTCGTGCGTCAGGGGGAGATCGTCCCGCCCCGCCCGGTCCCGCGTCGCCAGGAGCCAGCGGCAGAAGCGCCGCTCGACGGAGTGGAGCGCGTTGCAGGCGACCGTCTGGAAACTCTGGAACAGGATCGCCTGGAGGTAGCGGGAGAACACGTCCTGCATCGTCGGGCTGGAATGGACGGCCTGCACCAGACGCGCAGTACTGATCTTCGACGCGGTGCCGGAGATCTGCACGATGTAGCGTCCGAAGGAGTTCTCGGCGACGAGCGAGCTCAGGTAGCCCGCCACGCCCTCGCGGCCATAGACGGCCACCTCCGCCGTCTCGCCCTCCTCGAGCACCGCCACCAGCGAGATCATGCTCCCATGCGGGAAATACGCGGAGGTGATCGGCTGGCCGGGTTCGTAGAGTCCCTCGCCCTGCCGGAGGTCGACGACGCGCAGATCGGGCCTGAGGATCTCGAAGTCGCTCGGCTGGAGAGCGGAGAGAAGGCGATTCCCGAAATGGGCGTCGCCGATCTCGTCCGCCGCGCCCGTCGCGGGCGAGGCGCGCCTGGAGAGCGGCGGGTCCTTGCCCGGCGCTTCGCCCGCTAATCCCAGACGGGCCAAGATTCCGCTCCCTGAAAAGATTCTAGATCAACTGGCGATTGCGACGCCAGTTTCGGCTGCCGAACACGACGAGCGATCCGACGGCCGGACCACAAGCCTACAACGGGTCGGAGGCCCTGTTCAGGGATATGGCATCAACCCAAAGTAGTACCTCGTGGAAGCCGGCCGCAGGCCGACGGGCCGCGATTCGCTCAGCCGGGCGACGCACCCTGGGTGCCGACATGGACGGCGTAGATCGACTGGCTCGCCGCCATGAACAGGCGATTCCGCTTGGGCCCGCCGAAGCAGACATTGCCGCAGACCTCCGGCAGCCGGATCCGCCCGATCAGCTTGCCCTCGGGATTCCAGACCGTCACGCCGCTATAGCCGACGTTCCGGCCGGCATTGGAGGCCGACCAGACGTTCCCATCCACGTCGCATCGCAGCCCGTCGGAATTGCAGTTCACCCCGTCCACGACGCAATCCGTGAAGCGGCGGCCGTTGGACAGCTTGTTGTCGGGCCCGACATCGAAGACGTGGATGTCGCCCTTTCCGCCCGGCCCGCGGTCGCCGGGGCCCTTGCCGGTCGAGGCCACGTAAAGCCGCTTGTGGTCGGGCGAGAAGGCGAGCCCGTTCGGATCGGGGACCTGCTCCTCGGTGATCACCACGTCGAGCCGGCCGGAGGGATCCAGCCGGTAGACGTTGGTCGGCAGCTCGCGCCGCCAGCGGCCGATCTCGGGAGGCTGGCCGAGGCGGGGATTGATCCGGCCCGACGCGTTGGACGGCCCGCCCGCCTCGTCCGGCGCGCCCTCGTAGAGCTGCCCGCCATAGGGAGGATCCGTGAACCAGACCGACCCGTCGGGATGCGGCACCGCGTCGTTCGGCGAGTTCAGCCGCTTGCCCTGGTAGTTGTCGGCCAGGATCGTGGCGGAGCCGTCCAGCTCGTAGCGGACGACGCGGCGGTTCAGGTGCTCGCAGGAGATCTGCCGGCCCTGGTAGTCGAAGGTGTTGCCGTTGGAATTTCCGGAGGGCGCGCGGAAGACCGAGACGCGCCCGTCATCCTCGATCCAGCGCAGCTGCCGGTTGTTCGGGATGTCGCTCCAGACGAGATAGCGGCCCTGCGCGTTCCAGGCGGGTCCCTCCGCCCAGAGGGCGCCCGTCCAGATGCGCTGGATCGCGGCGTTCGGCTGCACGAGGTTGTCGAAGCTCGGATCGACCGTGAGGATGTCCGGGTCGGAGAAGTAGGTCGTCGGCGCGCCGCGCCGGCTGAAGTCGCGAGGCGGGTTGCTGATGACGGTCGGCGGCCCCTGTCGCTGCGCCGGCGCCTGCCCGAGCGCGGCGCCCGATGCCGCGGCTGCGGCTCCCGCACCCAGAATGCCCGTGAATGCGCGGCGCGACAGGGCGCCGCCGCCCACATTGCTCGACATGGCACGTCCTCCCGGCGGCGCTCTCGGGAGGCCGACGGCCTTCGGGCGACGCTCGCCGGAAAGGCTAGGCGGGGACGGATTGCACGGTCAAGGAGGTGTTCGGGATCCGCTCACACGGCCACGTTGTCGAGGAGACGGACCGAGCCGAGCCGGGCCGCGACGAGCAGGCGGGCGGGTTTTCCGGGCTCCAGCGCATCGAGCGGCTTCAGCGTCTCCGGATCGGCGACCGCGAGGTAGTCGATCGGCCCGAAGCCGAGTGCCTCCAGCTCGGCCCGCCCCTTCGCCAGCACCTCGGCCACGGGCCTTGCGCGCAACTCGCCGGCCGTGCGCGAGAGGATGACGTTCAGCTTGCGGGCGGTCGCGATCTCGTCCGGCGACAGGTACGCGTTGCGCGAGGAGAGCGCGAGGCCGGCCTCGTCCCGCACGGTCGGATGCGGCACGACCTCGAGGGGCAGGTCGAGGTCGCGCGCCATGCGGGTCACGACCTGGAGCTGCTGCCAGTCCTTCTCGCCGAAGATCGCGTAATCCGGCCCGCATTGGGTGAAGAGCTTGGCCACCACGGTGGCGACGCCGGCGAAATGACCGGGTCGCGCCGCCCCCTCGAAGCCTTCGCTCGGGCCCGCGACCGTGATCTCGGTGGCGAAGCCGGGCGGGTACATGTCGTTCACGCCGGGCGCGAAGATCACGTCGGCGAGCCCGACGAGCGCCGCCCGGTCGCGGTCGGCGACGCGCGGATAGGCCTCGAAATCCTCGTTCGGGGCGAATTGCTTCGGGTTGACGAAGATGGAGACGACGACCCGCTCGGCGCGCTCCCGCCCGGCCCGGACGAGCGCGAGATGCCCCTCATGCAGGGCTCCCATCGTGGGCACGAGTGCGACACGCTCGCCCGCCTGACGCCACGCGGCGACGCGGGCGCGAAGCTCGGCAACACTCCGAACGGTCTCAGGCGCCTGCATGATCTCCCCTGTGCTGGCTTCGGCCGACGGGCCGCTTGTCGGAAGCTTGGCCGGCCCGGTCAACCCGCGGAACGCTCTCCCTCCTTTGTCAAAAACCGGCCCCAGGGTGGGCTGCGGTTGTATCGAAGAGTGATCGGGATTATGTGGTGTGCGTCGACTTTGGCCGGACAACTGGGCCGTTTCGCCTCTACCGGGCGCACGCTTCAGACTTTTCTACCCAATATCGCGAAGCCGAAATCGAGGCGGGCAACCGCTCGCTTCCGATTTCAACGTGCACGATCGAGACGAAAGGATCCCCGTCATGACTTCGGGAACCGTGAAGTTCTACAACGAAACCAAGGGCTACGGGTTTATCGCCCCCGACGACGGCAGCAAGGACGTTTTCGTCCATGCGACCGCTCTCGAGCGCGCCGGCATCCGTAGCCTGGCAGAAGGCCAGAAGGTGTCGTTCGACACCGAGCAGGATCGCCGCTCCGGCAAGGTCGCCGTGGCGAACCTTCAGGTCGCCTGATTTCATAAACCCGGAGGAAGCCGCGCGCTTCCTCCACCCCCCTCCAACATTGCGCCTCCCTGTCGGGCGCAGAAAGCGAGATCCCTTGCAGGTCCTGGTTCGCGACAATAACGTCGATCAAGCTCTCCGCGTGCTCAAGAAGAAGATGCAGCGCGAGGGCATTTTCCGCGAGCTGAAGAAGCGCAAGGCGTTCGAGAAGCCGTCCGAGCGGAAGGCTCGCGAGCGTGGTGAGGCCGTCCGCCGCGCCCGGAAGCTCGCCCGCAAGCAGATGCAGCGCGAAGGCCTGCTGCCGAAGCCGAAGCCGAGGCAGTTCGACGCGCGCCGCCGCCCGGCACAGGCTCCGCTTCCAAGCGCGACGCAGGCCCCGAGCGCCTAAGCTCGGAGCCGTCTCTTGGCGGATCCGTCGCTCCCCGTCGCGATCTATCTGGCCGAGCTGCCGGACGCGGCGTGGTCAGACCTGGAAGCCGTGGCGGAGGATCTTCTGTCGCGGTTCCGCGGCCTGTCCCGGGCCGAGCTCGAGCGCGGCATCGCGATCTCGCTGGAGATCGCGCGCGCCCGCACGGCCGAGACCAGGACCGGTCGCCAGCAGGCGATCGCGAAGGTGCTCGCCGAATCCGGCGTGGCCGCCGCCGCGACGCATGTCGCGTCCGAATGGACCGAGCACGCGGCCTTCTTCCCCGGCGCGGGGCGCGCGCCGGCCTGAGATCCGGCTAGCCGACCCCGCGCACGCGCGCGAAAAACTCCCCGACACCCTTCTGGAGATCGCCTGAGCCTACCGCCAGGCGGTCGGTCCATTGGACGATCGCCTCGACGGCGGCGAGATGCCGCCCCGTCGCGGCATCGACGGCGCTCATTTCCTCGCTCGCCCGCGTGGTCGTGCCGGCAACCGCCCGGATCCCCTCCGAGATGGACCGCGTTGCGGCCGCCTGCTCCTCCACCGAGGCCGCGATCGCGGTCGCGGAGACGGAGATTCCGGCCACGGCCTCCATCACGGCCCCGATCTGAGCCAGCGAACGCTGCGCCGCCCCGCGGATCGCGGCCGTCTGGCGCGAGATTTCGTGGGTCGCCTGCGCGGTCTCGTTGGCCAGCGCCTTGACCTCCTGCGCCACGACCGAGAACCCGCGACCGGCCTCGCCCGCCCGCGCCGCCTCGATCGTCGCATTGAGGGCGAGCAGGTTCGTCTGGGCCGCCACCTTGGAGATGAGCTCCACGACCGAGCCGATCTGATCGGCCGCGAGCGCGAGCTCCTCCAGGCCGTTCATGGACGTGCGGGCGTCGCCCGCCGCGTTGCGGGCCCGCACGAGGCTGTCGCCGCTCTGCTGCCCGATCTCCCCGATGGCGATCGCGAGCTGGTCGGTCGCCGCCGCGGCCGCCACGACCGTCTCCTGCGTCTCCGCCGCGGAACGCGAGGCCGAGCTCATGCGGGCCGAGGTCTCGTTGGCGACCTCCCGCATCTCGGCCGAGTTCGAGCGCAGCGCCTCGGCGGCCGAGGCGACCGCCATCACGACCTCGCGGATGGCCGGCTCGAACTCCCCGATCGCCCGCTCGACTGTCTCGCGGCGCAGCTCGGAGGCCTGGAGCGCCGCATCCTGCTGCAGCGCCATCGTCATGGCGACGTCGAAATCGAGGGCCGCCCCGACGAGGCGGGCCGCCCGGCCGAGCCTTGCCCCGCTGAACCGATGCCGTGCCTCGAGCACGCGGAGCATCGCCCCATAGACGATGTGGCGGGCGAAGAGGCGCGTCCGCGCGGAAACCTCCAGGCGCTCGTGCTCCGCCGTCATCCGGCGGCAGGATTCGACATAGGCCGCGTCGAGCCGGCCGGACAGGACGAGCGCGAGGTGATCCTGCTCCAGGCGCCGGATCGTCGGCCCGTGCCGCTCGAACAGCGCCCGGGTCGGCGGGTTGGCGAGTTCCAGCGCGACGAATTCGTCGAGGGAGGAGGCGAGAGCCGGCTCGAGCCGCGGCCAGAGGCCGGCGAGCGTGCGGAATTCGGCCTCCCCGAGCCGATAGAGCTTCAGCCGCGCGGCGAAGCTGGCAGGGAGCTCGCGCTTCTTGGCAACGTCCATGGGCAATAGGCTGCTCTCTTCGGACGACGGGGCCGCAGGGGCCCCGTCTGGGTTAGTGGCAGGGAATGGTTAATTCCGGGTGAGAGGCCTGGCGCGCACGCCGCGGTTGTGCCGGGCGCGTGCGCCTGCCAAACGGAAGCCATGCGGTTCCTCGGCATCGGCGACACCTGCGACCTCGGCGCCCTCTATGGCCGCCTGGTCGAGGATGGCCACGACGTTCGGGTCTCGATCGCGGAGCCGCTCGCGCGCGGCACCATGGCGGGGCTCGTGCCGCAGACGGAGGATTGGCGCGCCGAGCTCGACTGGGTGCGCGAGGCCGGCCCGGACGGGATCATCCTGTTCGAGAACGTCGCCAAGGGCCGCGGCGCCGTCCAGGACGAACTCCGCGCGGAAGGGTTCAACGTCATCGGCGGCTCGGCCTTCGGCGACCGGCTCGAGAAGGACCGCGCCTATGCCCAGGGCGTGCTCGCCCGGATCGGCCTGAAGGTCGCGGGCGTCTGGGATTTCGAGGCCGCCGAGCCCGCCCTCGCCTTCCTGGCCGAGCGGCCCGGACGCTACGTGCTGAAGTTCTCCGGCGAGGGGTTCGGGGCCTCCGACAACTATGTCGGGCGCCTCCGCGACGGCCGCGACGTCGCCGCCATGATCCGGGCGAGGCTGCTCGGGCGCAGCGAGGGGGCGCGCTTCATCCTCATGGAATACCTCGAGGGCGTGGAGATGGGCGTCGGCGCCTATTTCGACGGGGAGTGCTTCCTCGAGCCCGCCTGCCTGGACTGGGAGCACAAGCGCTTCTTCCCGGGCGACATGGGCGAGCTCACGGGCGAGATGGGGACGGTGGTCACCTATGACCGGACCGGGAGGTTCTTCGAGCGCACGCTGGCCCGCATGGCGCCGATCCTGCGGGAGAACGGCTATCTCGGCTACATCAACCTCAACACGATCGTGAACGACCGGGGCATCTGGCCGCTCGAATTCACCTGCCGGTTCGGCTATCCGGGCTTTGCCATCCTCGATCCGCTGCAGGAAACCTCCTGGGCCGAGCTCTTCCGCGCCATGGTGACCCGCTCCGGCACGCCGTTCCGGACGCGGCGGGGCTTTGCCGTTGGGATCGTGCTGACGACGCCCCCCTTCCCGTATATGCGCCGCGAGGTGGAGGCGCCCGTCGGCCTCCCCGTCCTGTTCGACGGCGAGCTGACGGATGCCGACCGGCGCCACTTCCACCATGGCGAGATCGGGCTCGATCCCTCGGGCAGTCTCGTGACGAGCGGCATCTACGGCTGGACGGCCGTGGTGACGGGAACGGGCGCGACGATCGCGGAAGCACGCGTCGAGGCCTACCGGCTGGCCGACCGCGTCCTGGTCCCGGACATGCGCTACCGGCGCGACATCGGCGAGAAGCTCATCGCGGGCCAGCTCGCGCAGGTGGAGGCGCTCGGCCTCCTCGATCCACCTGCCGCATAAACGGGCAGAATCGGGCGGAACCGAGTTCGCCCGGCCCGCTTATCTGGGCCGGCGCACCTGGCCCCGTGCCTTCCAGCCTCGACAGGCGCCGTCTCCTCCGGCCGGCGGCTCCGCCCGGCCTTCTGCAGGTCGAGCCAGAATGAATGCTCCTTTCGAGGCCATCGGCGTCCGGTCGAGCCAGCGGCTGCCGCTTCGCATCTCGCAGATGGGCCGGCGGGGCCGGGGCGTGATCGCGGAGGCCGACATACCGGCCGGCGCGCTCATCGAGCGCTCGCCCGTCCTGGTCATCCCGCCGGAGGACCGGAAGTCGGTCGATCCCACGATCGTGTTCACCTACGTGTTCATGTGGGAGCACGGCACGGTGGAGGAGGATCTCTACCGGCACGAGGGGCGGTCGGCCATCGCGCTCGGCTTCACGAGCCTGCTCAACCACTCCTACACGCCCAATTGCGACTTCGTCCGGCACATCGACGAACTCGCCATCGACCTCGTCGCCGCCCGCGACATCGCGGCTGGCGAGGAGCTGACGATCGACTACCAGATGACCCTCTGGTTCACGCCGGAATAGCCCAGCGCCTCGCCGCGATCAGGACTGCGCCGTCGGCCGGACGACGATGTCGCCGACATCGACCTCGGGGGGCTGCTCGATGGCAAACGCGATCGCCCGGGCGATCGCCTCCGGGGGAATCGCGATCTCCTCCATCCGGGCGCGGACCTGCGCCTTCAGGGCCGGGTCGCTCATGCTGTCGGCGAAGTCGGTTCGCACGAAGCCCGGCGAGATCCCCGTGACCCGTAGGGCGCCGCCCGCCTCCTGGCGCAGTCCCTCGCAGATCGTCCGGACGGCGTTCTTGGTCCCGGCATAGACGGCCTGCTGCGGCACGATCTTCAGCCCGGCGGTCGAGATCACGGTCACGAAATGGCCCGCGGCCTGGCGGCGGAACACCGGCAAGGCCGCCGCGATCCCATAGAGGAAACCCTTGATGTTGACGTCGATCATGGCGTCCCAATCCTCGACCCGCAGATCGTCGAGCGGCGAGATGGGACCGATGCCGGCATTGCCGACGAGCACGTCCAGCCTGCCGAAGCGCTCGCAAGCTAGGTCGACGAGGCCGGCCAGATCCTCGCGCCGCGTCACGTCGACAATCCTGTAGGCCGCATCGCCGCCTGCCTCCACGATGGCGGCAGCGAGCGCCGCCAGGCGCTCCTCGCGCCGTGCCCCGAGCACCACCTTGGCGCCTCTTGCCGCGAGCATCCGCGCGGTCGCCTCCCCGATGCCGCTGCTGGCGCCCGTGATCGCGACCACCTTGCCTGCGATGCCCGACATCGCCGCCTCCGCTTCGTTCGTCATGCCGGGATCTTGCGTCGCCACGGCCGGACGATCTATGCGCCAGACACCAGTTCTTCTGCGCGCACGTCCAGGATCGGCCATGGATCCTCTGTCCCAGGTCTTTTCCCTGCTGGATGTGCAGAGCCTCGCCACGGCGCGCCTCGAGGCCGGCGGAAGCTGGGCGCTTCGTTTCGCCGCCAAGCCCTATCTGAAGTTCAACGCGGTCCTCCGGGGACGCTGCTGGATCGAGCTGCCGGGCGTGGAGCCATGCCGGCTTGAGGAAGGAGATACGTTTCTCCTGGCGAACGCCCCGCCCTTCGTCCTCTCGACGGCGCCCGGCCTGCCGGCGATCGACGGAACGGCGCTCTTCGCCGGAAACCCCTCCGGCATCGTCCGTCACGGCGGGGACGACACGGTGCTGATCGGAGGCGGGTTCGTGTTCGGAAGCGAGGATGCGCGGCTCCTGCTCGATGCGCTGCCGCCCTTTCTCCACGTCCCGGCGCAGGAGCCCGCCGCCGCCATTCTCCGCCGCACGCTGCAGCTGCTGGACGACGAGCTCGACAGCGGCCGGATGGGCGAATCCCTGATGACGGGCCGCCTCGCCGACATCCTCCTCGTCCAGGCGCTCCGGGCGCATGTGGCCGTGAACGGGCCGGATGCGGCCGGCTGGATCGGGGCCCTGAGCGACCGCAGGATCGGCCGCGCGATCAGGCTGATGCATGAGGAGATCGGCCGACGGTGGACGGTGGACGCCCTGGCGAAGGCCGTCGGGATGTCCCGGTCCGGCTTCGCTCTCCTTTTCAGGGGCCTCGTGGGTGTTCCGCCGCTCGAATATCTCCTGCGCTGGCGGATGCAGGCCGCGCGCGCCGCCTTGAAGCGGGGCGACCAGTCTATCGCCGAGCTCGCGGCCAGCCTCGGCTACGCGTCAGAAAGCGCCTTCGGAAACGCCTTCAGGCGCGTTGTCGGCCACGCCCCGCGCCGCTACGGAGCGATGCGCCGCGCGGCGGCCGGCAGCTAAAGCGCCGGGGGCGCAAGCGCCTGAAAAAAGCCGGGAGAGCGCCCCCTCCCGGCCGGTCCGTCGGGCTGCCCGCGGCAGCCGATCCGATCAGTCGTTGTCGCGATCGCCGCGGTAATCGCCGCCGCCGCGATAGCCGCCGCGATCCCGATCCCAGTCCCGCCGACGGTCGCCATGCATGCTGCGGGTGCGCTCCAGGAGTTGCACCACGACGTCCATGCAGGCCCGGGTGGATTCGCCGTCGGCGCAACGGACCGCGATCTCCGCGCCTCCCGGCGCTTCCAGCTTGATGAAGGCGCCGCGTCCGGGGCGCCCGTCGCGTGGTCCCGGCGGGGGACCCTGGTTGTCCCCTGGCGGCGGCGGAGGCGCGCCCGGCCCTGGAGGAGGAGGCGCGGGCTGCGCCTGGGCGGCACCGGCCAGCAGGGCTGCGACCAACGCGGCGGCGAGGGTCTTCATGGGCGTCCTCCTCGAAGATGATGGCACGTCCATCAATCCCGCCGGGAGCCGGTCGTTCCGCCGGCGGATCGTCGCTCTCAACGCATGCCGACGCGCTTTTCGCGGCGGCGGTCGACCGACGATGGGATGCGCAGCGACTCCCGGTACTTCGCGACGGTACGGCGCGCGATGTCGATGCCTTCGCGCTGCAGGCGCTTCACGAGCGCGTCGTCCGACAGGATGTCCTCGGGGTTCTCGGCATCGACCAGCTGCCGGATCCGGTGGCGCACGGCCTCGGAGGAATGCGCCTCCGCGCCCGACGCGCTCGGGATGGACGCGGTGAAGAAGTACTTCATCTCGAAGGTGCCGCGGGCGGTACCGATCGCCTTGTTCGACGTGACCCGCGACACCGTCGATTCATGCATCCCGATCGCATCGGCGACCGTCTTCAGGTTCAGCGGCCGCAGGTGGGAGACGCCATGCGCAAAGAATCCGTCCTGCTGCCGGACGATCTCGGTCGCCACCTTGAGGATGGTCTTGGAGCGCTGCTCCAGCGAGCGGGTCAGCCAGTTCGCGCTCTGCAGGCATTCGCTGATGAAGCTCTTCTCCGCCTCCCCCTTCGCCTGGCGCGAGACCCGGGCATGGTAGGCTTGGTTCACCAGCACCTTCGGCAGCGTGTCGGGATTGAGCTCGATGATCCAGCTTCCATCGGGCGCGGCGCGGACGAACACGTCCGGCACGAGGGTTTGCACGGGGCCGCCGCCGAAGGCCCGCCCCGGCTTCGGATCGAGCTGGCGGATCTCGCCCAGCATCTCGGCGAGGTCGTCGTCATCGACGCCGCAGATGCGCCGGAGCGCCGCCATGTCGCGCTTGGCGACGAGGTCGAGCCGGCCGACCAGCGCCTCCATGGCCGGATCGAAACGGTTCCGCTCGCGCAGCTGGATCGCGAGGCACTCGGCGAGGTTCCTGGCCGCGATGCCGGAGGGGGAGAAGCCCTGGACGAGGCGGAGGACGCGCTCGACGTCGGCCGTCCTCACGCCGAGGTTGTCCGCCAATTGCTCGCAGGTCTCGCTCAGATAGCCGGCCTCGTCGACGGCATCGATGACGTGGCGGCCGATGAAGCGGTCGACCGCATTCGCCGTCGCCAGATCGAGCTGGCCGACGAGGTGCTCGTGCAGCGAGGGTTCGCTGGCGAGCCTCGTCGCGAAATCCGTATCCTCGCCGTCGAAGGATCCGCCCGATTTCTGCCAGGCCGGGGTAGAAAGCGTGAATGCGTCGAGCTGCTGCTCCTGCCCTCCGGGGGCGATGGGCTCGTCGAAAACGTTGTCCAGGGGCGGGGCATGGTCGCCCTCGATCTCGCCGCGGGTCAGGTCGATGTCGCCGGACCGGATGGTCTCGGCGACCTGCTGCCCGAGTTCCGCGAGGGCGAGGTCGCCGCCTCCGTCGCCGTCCCGCTCGCCGGCCTCCAGAAGCGGATTGCGCTCCAGTTCCGCCTCGACATAGCTGACGAGATCGAGATGGGAGAGTTGCAGCAGCTTGATCGCCTGCAGAAGCTGAGGCGTCATGACCAGGGATTGACCCTGGCGCATTTCGAGTCGCTGCATCAACGCCATACGTTGCCCCGACGCGCCTTTTCGGCACGGTTTTTGCTTACCTCGTTCGGTCTACTTCACGACAAACCTCAGGTCAAAGGGTCTGGAGCCCTGCCCGGCATGCGGCCCGCCGCCGCGGGCGAGCTTGCGGCGCCTCCGCCCCTCAACTAGCGCTGCGTTCCGGAAGCGCGAGGGAACGCGGACAATGCCTGAGAACATCCTTGTCGAGCGGGACGACCGGGTCGGCCGCATCACGCTGAACCGGCCGAAGGCCCTGAACGCCCTCAACTCGGCGCTGATCGGCGAACTGGTCGAGGCGCTGACGGCCTTCGATGCCGATCCGAAGATCGGCTGCATGATGATCACGGGCTCCGAGCGCGCCTTCGCGGCCGGCGCGGACATCGCCGAGATGTCCTCCCTCTCCTATCCGGCGACCTATCTGGACGACCTGTTCCGGCTGGCCGACCGGGTGGCCGAGCGCCGCAAGCCGATCGTCGCGGCGGTCGCGGGCTTCGCGCTCGGGGGCGGCTGCGAACTCGCCATGATGTGCGACGTCATCATCGCGGCCGACACGGCGAAATTCGGCCAGCCCGAGATCAAGCTCGGCGTCATGCCGGGGATCGGCGGCACGCAGCGCCTCACCCGCCTGGTGGGCCGCGCGAAGGCGATGGACCTCTGCCTCACGGGCCGCATGATGGATGCCACCGAGGCCGAGCGCTCAGGGCTCGTCTCGCGCGTCGTTCCGGCGGCCGAGCTCCTCGACGAAGCCATGAAGGCGGCCCGCACGATCGCCTCCATGTCCGTCCCCGTCGCCATGATGACCAAGGAGGCCATCAACCGGGCGGAGGAGACGAGCCTCGCTGAAGGCATCCGGTTCGAGCGGCGCGTGTTCCACGCCATGTTCGCGACCGCCGACCAGAAGGAGGGGATGGCCGCCTTCCTCGACAAGCGCCCGCCCGCCTTCAAGCACGGATGAATGCCATGAGCGCCGCCATGTCCCAGCCCGCGCCCGAGATCGCGCTCCCGACCTTCGCCGATGTCGAGACCGCCGCAAGGCGCATCGCCGGAATCGCCCACCGCACCCCCGTCATGACCTCCCGGATCGCGGACGGGAGGACCGGGGCGCAGCTTTTCTTCAAATGCGAGAACCTGCAGCGCTCCGGCGCCTTCAAGTTCCGCGGCGCCTACAACGCCATTTCCGCCCTGCCGGGCGAGCAGAAATCGCGCGGCGTCGTCGCCTTCTCGTCCGGCAACCACGCCCAGGCGATCGCCTATGCGGGCAGCCTGCTCGGGGTGGAGACGGTGATCGTGATGCCGTCGGACGCACCCGCCCTGAAGCTCGCGGCGACGAAGGGCTATGGCGGCGAGGTCGTCACCTATGACCGCTACAAGGACGACCGGGAGGCGATCGGGCGGCAGCTCGCCGCCGAGCGCGGCCTCACCATGATCCCGCCCTACGACCATTTCGACGTCATTGCCGGGCAAGGCACGGCCGCCCTGGAGCTGATCGAGGAGACGGGGCCGCTCGACCTCCTCTTCGTCTGCCTCGGCGGGGGCGGCCTCCTATCCGGCTGCGCGCTCGCGGCAGCCGCTCGCTCGCCGGGCTGCAAGGTCTATGGCGTCGAGCCCGAAGCCGGGAACGACGGCCAGCGCTCGTTCCGGGAGGGGCGCATCGTGACGATCCCCGTCCCGGTCTCGATCGCGGACGGCGCGCTCACGCCCCATCTCGGCCAGCGCACCTTCCCGATCATCCGCGAGCGCGTCACCGACATCCTCACGGTCTCCGACGAGATGCTCGTCGAGACGATGCGCTTCCTCATGGAGCGCCTGAAGATCGTCGTGGAGCCGACCGGCTGCCTCGCGGCCGCCGCGGCCCTGAACGGCCTCGTGCCCGTAGAGGGCAAGCGCGTGGGCATCATCCTGTCGGGCGGAAACGTGGACTCGCGCGTGCTGGCGCGGCTGCTGGGGTAGATCGGGCCGGGAGGGCGGAAGATGGGAAGTCCTAAGCGGCAGAATGTATCCGGAGGGCGAACCGAACTCGGCCTCTCGCTGGAGCAAGGCCTGCGAGAAGCGATCGCCCATGCCCGCGGGGAGATGCCGGCCATGCAGGTCGAGTATCCGCCCATGACGCCTGACCACATCAAGCGCGTCCGGCGGAGGCTCGCGCGTTCATCGAGGCCAATCCCGACGCGGCGGAGGCCACCCTGAGCCAGTCGCGCCACGCGGCCTGAACGATCAAAGCGCCGTCCGTCCTTGACGCTCCGCGCCGGCTTTCGTATATGGCCGGCCTTCACACCGAGATTGTGTCGATCCAGGCGCCGGGCTCGTCGGCTCGCGCGGGCTCGGCTTGAGACCATAGGATCAATCCCATGTCCCGTCGCTGCGAACTGACCGGCAAGGCCGTTCTCGTGGGCAACCTCGTCAGCCACTCGAACCGCAAGACGAAGACGCGGTTCCTGCCGAACCTCGTGAACGTCACGCTCATCTCGGACCGTCTCGGCCGCTCGGTGCGCCTGCGCATCACGGCGCATGCGCTGCGCTCGGTCGAGCATCGCGGCGGCCTCGATTCGTTCCTGGCCAAGGCGTCCGACAACGAGCTGTCGCTGCGCGCCCGCCGCCTGAAGCGCGAGATCTCCGAGAAGGCGGCCGCGGCGGCGTAACTCCGCTGCCCGATTCCGGCGCGGCGGCCAGTTCAGGCCTCGCCCGAGCGTCCCTCCAGCATCCGGCCGAATGGGCCGGCTTCCGGCTTCCGGCCTCGCGTGACTTCGAGGCCCTGAGGGCCGGGTTCCGCTGGGAGATCCCTGCCCGCTACAATATGGGCGTCGACGTCGCCGACCGCTGGGCGGCGGCCGATCCCGATCGCCCGGCCGTGATCGAGGTCCGGCCCGACGATTCGACCGACATCCTGACCTTCGGGCAGCTGCGCGAGCGATCCGATCGCCTCGCCAATGCCCTGCGCGCCCGCGGCATCGGCCCCGGCGACCGCGTCGCGGTTCTGCTGCAGCAGGGCATCGCCGTCCCGGTCGCGCATGTCGCGATCTACAAGCTCGGCGCGATCGCGCTGCCGCTCGCTTCCCTCTTCGGCGCGGACGCCCTCGCCTACCGGCTGTCGGATGCCGGCGCCAAGGCGCTGATCACGGGCAGCGCCGGGGCCGCCAAGGTCGCCACCATCCGGGACCGGCTGCCGGATCTCGGGACGACGCTCTCCATCCACGGCCCCGACGGCGCAATCGAGGGGTTCTGGGAGGCGATCGCGGCCGCCTCGCCCGATTTCGCGCCCCGCGACACCGGCGCCGACGACCCGGCGCTGATGATCTACACCTCCGGGACGACCGGGCCGCCCAAGGGCGCGCTGCATGGCCACCGGGTGCTGCTCGGCCATCTGCCCGGCATCGTGTTCACGCACGGCCTCTTTCCGCGGCCGGAGGACAGGTTCTGGACGCCGGCCGACTGGGCCTGGGCGGGCGGTCTCCTGAACTGCCTCCTGCCGAGCCTGCGCTACGGTGTGCCCGTGGTGGCCCGGAAGGTGGAGAAGTTCGACCCGGAACAGGCCTTCCGGCTGATCGCCGACCAGGGCATCCGCAACGCCTTCATCCCGCCGACGGCCCTGCGCATGCTGCGCGCCGTGCAGCGTCCGCGCGAGCGCTTCGCGTTGGAGATGCGCTCGGTCATGTCGGCCGGCGAGGCGCTGGGTGCGGAGACGGCCGCCTGGGGCCAGGACGCCTTCGGGATCCCGATCGACGAGGCGTATGGCCAGACGGAGTGCAACCTCGTCATCGGCACCTGCTCGGCGCTCGGCATCGGCAAGGGCGGCGCGACCGGAAAGCCGGTTCCCGGCCACGACGTCGCGATCATCCGGCCGGACGGGACGCCCTGCGAGCCGGGCGAGATCGGCCAGATCGCAGTGCGCCGGCCGAACCCGGTCATGTTCCTGCGCTACTGGAACAACGACGAGGCGACCGAACGGAAGTTCGTCCGCGACTGGATGACCACGGGCGACCAGGCGACCGTCGACCCGGAGGGCTACATCTCCTTCGTCGGGCGCGACGACGACGTGATCACGTCGGCCGGCTACCGCATCGGGCCTGGCGAGATCGAGGATTGCCTCCTGCGCCATCCCGCGGTGTCGCTCGCCGCCGCGGTGGGCAGGCCGGACGAGCTCCGCACGGAGATCGTGAAGGTCTTCGTGGTGCCGAAGGCCGGCTACGAGCCGTCGGAGGCCCTGGCTTCCGAGATCCAGAGCTTCGTCCGCGAGCGGCTCTCGGCGCATGCCTATCCGCGCGAGATCGTGTTCCGGCCCGACCTGCCCATCACGACGAGCGGCAAGATCATCCGCCGTATTCTGCGGGCGGAAGCCTAGCGGTTCACGACCCCGTGCCGGACCTGACCCAGTTCGCCCTGTACGCCGCCGCGGCCCTGGTGCTTGCGGTCACGCCCGGCCCCGGCATCTTCTACGTCGCTGCGCGCACGCTGGCCGGCGGTCGTGCGGAAGGCGTCGCGTCGAGCATCGGCACGGGTGTCGGCGGCCTGGTCCACGTCCTCGCGGGCAGCCTCGGCGTATCCGCCATCGTGCTCGCCAGCGCGGAGCTTTTCACCGCCTTGAAGCTGCTCGGCGCCGCCTATCTCGTCTGGCTCGGGCTTCGCACATTCCGTTCCGCCCGCCGGGAGGCCTCCACGCCTCTAGACGGCGCCCGCCCGGCCCCTGCGATCGGGCCGAAACGGGCCTTCCGCGAGGGCGTGCTCGTCGAGGCCCTGAACCCGAAGACGGCAGCCTTCTTCCTCGCCTTCGTGCCGCAATTCCTCGACCCGACCGAGGGTCACGTCGCGCTGCAATTCGTGGTGCTCGGCTTCGTCTCGGTTGCGCTGAATACGCTTGCCGACATTGCCGTCGCCTTCGCGGCGAGCGGGATCCGGGACAGCGCGTCCGCGCGTCCGGCCCTGGTCAGGCGGCTGCGGGAGGCTTCGGGCGCCGCGATGGTCGCGCTCGGCATCGGCCTCGCCTTCGCGAAGCGCCCGGCAGCCTGACCGCCAAGCGGCACCGCTCCCGGCGCGCCGCGATCCGCCAACATCGAGAGCGCCACCGCACGGCTTGACGCCCTGCGGCTCGCCGTGTATTTAACCGATCAGCTAATTAACTCATCGGTAAACTAGGTGCTCGCACAGGACCATCTCAGCTCGACCTTCTCGGCGCTCGCCGACCCGACCCGCCGCGCGATCCTGGCGCGGCTGTCGCGCGGGGAGACGAGCGTGACGGAATTGGCGGAGCCGTTCCGGATGAGCCTGCCGGCCATCTCCAAGCACCTGAAGGTGCTCGAGAAGGCCGGGCTCATCACGCGGGGGCGGGAGGCGCAGTGGCGTCCCTGCCGGCTCGAGCCGACGCCGCTGCGCGAGGTGGACGAGTGGCTCGCGCTCTACCGGCGCTTCTTCGACGACAGCTTTGACCGCCTGGGAGACTATCTCCGCGACGTCCAGGCCGCCGCGACCGACGAAACCGAAAAGGGTGGAGGGACACGATGAGTGCCGAGCTGAAGAGCGCCACGAAGCCGTTCGTTTTCTCACGCACGTTCGATGCGCCGCGCGAGCTGGTCTGGAGGGCCTGGACGGAAGCCGAACGGCTCCAGCGCTGGTGGGGCCCGAAGGGCTGCCCGGTGCAGGTCAAGCGGCTCGACCTTCGCCCGGGCGGCCTGTTTCTCTACAACATGGCCCTTCCGAACGGCGACGTGTGGTGGGGCCGCTTCGAATACCGGAGGATCGAGGCGCCCCATCGGCTCGTCTATGCGAGCGCGTTCTCCGACGAGGCGGGCAGCATCACGCGCGCGCCGTTCAGCCAGACATGGCCGCTCGAGGTCATGAGCGAGGTCACGCTCACCGAGGAGAACGGGCGCACGACGGTCCATATGCAGGGGAACCCTATCGACGCCACGGACGAAGAGATGGCCATGTTCGAGGGCTTCTTCGCCTCCATGGAGCAGGGCACTGCCGGCACGATGGACCAGCTCGCCGAGCACCTCCGGTCGGAAGCGGCCTGACGACCGCCCCAGCCTGTCGGCCATGGGGCCGGGCACCCGGCCCGGCCCAAGCGCCGCTCAGGCAGCGGCGGCTGCCGGGTTCGCGGCCTCTTCCGCGAGCTCGGACAGGAGCTGGTCGGTATTCTCCTCCTCGACCAGCGTCTCCTTCAGGAGATCGGCAACCTCGGAGAGCCCGAGCTGCTTCGCCCAGGCGAGAAGCGTCCCGTAGCGCGTGATCTCGTAATGCTCGACGGTCTGCGCGGCCGAGATCAGCCCGGCATCGATCGCCTCCGAACCGCCGAACTCCTCGATGACCTCGTCGCCTTCGGCGAGGATGCCCTGAATGGCCTGGCATTCGACGGCCTCCGGCTTCTCGCCGAGAACCCTGAAGATCTGGTCGAGCCGCTTCACCTGCTCCCGGGTCTCCTCCGCGTGCACCCGGAAGGCTCCCTTCACCTCGTCGCTTCGGGCGGCCTCCGCGAGCTTGGGCAGGCCTTTCAGGATCGCATTCTCGGCGAAATAGGTGTCCTTCAGCTGGTGCAGGAAGAGGGCTTTGAGGTCTTTGTCGGCCATGGCGGGTTTCCTTCTTTCCTGGCCAACGAAGCCTTCATCGCCACGTTCCTGCCGTCCGGTAACGGACAAAGCGCGCAAGTCGGCCGAGCATCCGGGCCGCGAACCCGTCGTCTCGAGCGGGCCTTGGCCGGAGGATCGTCATTCGGCCCCTTCGCCTACGACCCCCTCGTCCGTCCGGTCCGGGTCAGCCTCTTACTGCCGAGCCGAGTCTGCTCCAGGTCGCGGCCCATCTCGGCCCTGATCCGCTTCGCATTCCAGATCGCGGCGTCGGCACGAGCCAGCAGGTCCCCGCTCGACCATGTTCGCACGGAGGCGTTCCATCTGCCCTGAAGAACCGTCTCGGTCACATCCAGAACGTGGTGGACGAGAGCCGCGACCGAGCCGTCCTCGTTCAGGACGGGCCAGTTGATCGGGTTCCAGTAGCGCACCTCCCAGGAGCGTCCCTCCGGCTGGATGTCGTATCTCTGCAGGGGCATGACGTTCGAGCCGGCCGAGCGAAGAACCTCCTCGAAGGAGTTCGAGAGGTTCTGGACGCCGGTCGGGACGGGATCGTGCGGGCTGTCCGGGAACGCCTCGAACATCGGCCGTCCGGCCAGCGAATCCCGATGGCGCGACACGGCCCTGAGATAGGCGGGGTTCGCGTCCACGATCCGGAGATCCTGCGAAAGCACCATGACGGGAATCGGCGCCTGCTCCATCAGCCGACGCGAGACGTCCTGGGCCTGTCTCAACCGAGCTGCAGCCGAGCGGAAATTCGGTCGGTCAGAGGCATTCCCCATATGTTCCTCCTCGTCGGGCACGGCGAAGGCTCCATAAACTTCCCGCAGCGGTGAGCCCCGAAAGGAGCCCTCCCGCCGCTTCGGATCGAGGCTGCGACAGCTAACGCGCCGGCCCGGATCGCAAATCCCGCTCGGGCGTTCAGTCGAGGAACGAACGACATGGGGAGGATGGCTTGCGCATCACATCGATATCCGTCGCGCTCGTCGCGTGCGTGCTCTCGGCACCGGCCCTCGCCCAGAAGGCGCCGAACAAGTTCGACGGCAATTGGAGCGTCGAGGTGATCACCCGGCAGGGCGAATGCGACAAGGTCTATCGCTATCCGATCATCGTGCAGAACGGCGCGATCCGGTATGGCGGCCGCGAGGCCTTCAGCGCCTCCGGCGGCGTGAGCGGGAGCGGCGCCGTGAACGGCACGATCTCGCGCGGTGAGCAGCGCGCGCAGGTGACTGGCCGCGTCTCCGGCGCCTCTGGCAACGGCACCTGGAAGACCTCGACCGGCTGCTCGGGCGTGTGGAACGCCGACAAGCGCGGGTGACTCAAGGCCGTCCTCAGCCTCGGGCGCGCGGATGGGCGGCGTCGTAGGCCGCCATCAGCCGTGCCGCGTCGACCTGGGTGTAGATCTGGGTCGTCGAGAGCGAGGCATGGCCGAGGAGCTCCTGGATCGCCCGCAGTTCCCCGCCGCGCGAGAGGAGATGCGTCGCGAAGGAGTGGCGCAAGGCGTGCGGTGTCGCCTTGGCGTCGAGGCCCAGCGCACCGCGCAGGCCCTCGACGGCATATTGGATGATGCGGGGCGAGA
Organism: Enterovirga sp. CN4-39; assembly: GCF_049446235.1. Taxonomy (NCBI): domain Bacteria; kingdom Pseudomonadati; phylum Pseudomonadota; class Alphaproteobacteria; order Hyphomicrobiales; family Methylobacteriaceae; genus Enterovirga; species Enterovirga sp. CN4-39. The sequence goes on from NZ_JBMSEF010000012.1 coordinate 125,499, forward strand.
GCGGGCCGCCCTTCTGGCCGACGAAGAGCGGCCCCTTTGCTGGCAGGTGATAAGGGCAGAGCGCCAGATATTCCTCGATCGCCCGGCGGACGGGCGGGATCACGGGCACGCTGCGCATCTTGCCGCCCTTGCCCGTGACGGTGATGGAATCGGCCGCCCCGACGGGTGCGTCCTCCCGGGCGATGCCGAGCGCTTCGGCGATGCGCAGGCCCGAGCCGTAGAGAAGCGCGATCACGGCGGCATCCCGCGCCAGCACCCAGGGCTCGCGCGCCTCGCCAGCCCGCGTGCCGGCATCCGCCATCGCGAGCGCGGCGGAGGCCGAGACCGGCTTCGGCAGGCCCTTCGCGACCTTCGGGCTGCGGATCGCCGCGAAGGCGGAGGCGGTGCCGTGCCCCTCCCGTTCGAGGTGCCGGCCGAAGGACCGGAGCGCGGCCAGCTGGCGCATCAGCGAGCGGCTCTCGATCCCGGCGCGGCGGCGATGGGCCAGGAAGGCGCGGATATCGGCCGGCTTCAGCCCGGTGATCGCGCCCGGCGAGGGCTGCTCGCCGAGATGCCCCACCAGGAAGGCCAGGAACTGCCGCAGGTCGCGCGAATAGGCCTCGACGGTCTTGGGCGAGAGCCTGCGCTCGGCCCCGAGCGCGGACAGCCAGGACGCCACGACCCGGTGAAGCGCGGGCGTTCCGGGGAGGAGCGTTCCCTCTTCTCCCCGCGTGCGGGGAGAAGTCGAGTCGCTCGGCAGAGCGACCGGATGAGGGGCGGCCGTGGAGGCAGGTCCGCTCGGTGCGGCCCCCTCACCCGGACGCCCGCTGCCGCGGGCTGCTCGACCTCTCCCCGCAGGCGGGGAGAGGTGGTGTTGCCTGTTCAACGCCGAACCGCCATGTTCACGATCTGATCACACACCTATCCTGACCGGTCCGGGTTGAGCCTTTCCGAATGACGGCGCGGGTCGCCGAGATCCTGATCCCGCTCGCGCTGGACCAGACCTACAGCTACGCCGTTCCTGACGACCTTCGCCTGGAAGAAGGCGATCTCGTCGCCGTGCCGCTCGGCCCGCGCGAGCGCTATGGGGTCGTGTGGTCGGTCCGGCCGGGAGCGGGCGACAATTTCAAGAAGGTCGCGGGCAAGTTCGACGTGCCGCCCATGCCGGCCGCGCTGCGCCGGCTGGTGGACTGGCTCGCCTGGTACACGCTGGCCCCCAAGGGCTCGGCGCTCGGCCTCGCCCTCAAGGTGCCGGTGGAGACGCCGGAGACGATCCGGGTCGGGGTCCGCCTTGCCGGCCCGCCCCCGAAACGGATCACGCCGGCCCGCGCCCGCGTGCTGGAGGCTGCCGCGGGGGGCCTCGTCCATGTGAAGCGGCACCTCGCGGAAGCCGCCGGGGTCGGGGTCGGCGTGATCGACGGCCTCGTGGACGAGGGCACGCTCAAGACCGTCGCCCTCAAGGCCGAGCCCGTGGCCGAGCGGCCCGATCCCGATTTCGTCCGCCCGGACCTGTCGGACCGCCAGCGCGCCGCCGCCGAAGTGCTCGCGGCCGCGGTCGCGACAGCGACGTCACAGGATCCTGTGACGACAGGATCACGGCATCCCGTGATCGTTGTCGACGGCGTGACCGGCTCCGGCAAGACGGAGGTCTATTTCGAGGCGATCGCCGCTGCCCTGAAGCTCGGACGGCAGGCCCTCATCCTCGCGCCCGAGATCGCGCTGACCTCGGCCTTTCTCGACCGCTTCGCCGGGCGCTTCGGCACGCGGCCGGCCGCGTGGCATTCGGGCGTATCCGGCCGGCGCCGCGAGCGCGTGCTGGCGGGCGTCGCCTCCGGCGAGGTCTCGGTGGTGGCGGGAGCGCGCTCCGCGCTGTTCCTTCCCTTCAAGGATCTCGGCCTCATCGTGGTCGATGAGGAGCACGAGGGCGCCTACAAGCAGGAGGACGGCGTCTGCTACCACACGCGCGACATGGCGATCGTGCGCGGCCGTTTCGAGAACGCGCCCGTCGTGCTGGCCTCGGCGACGCCCTCGATCGAGACGCGCGTGAACGTGCAGCGCGGGCGCTTCTCGCGCGTCGCGCTCCCGGAGCGCTTCGGCGGCCGCACCCTGCCGGACATCAAGGCGGTCGACCTCCGCCGTGATCCGCCCGAGCGCGGCACTTGGCTGTCGCCGCGTCTCGTGGAGGAAGTCCGCCGCACGACCGACGCGGGCGAGCAGGCGCTGCTCTTCCTCAACCGGCGCGGCTATGCGCCCCTGACGCTGTGCCGGGCCTGCGGGCACCGCTTCAACTGTCCCAACTGCTCCGCCTGGCTCGTCGAGCATCGCTTCCGGCGCGCCCTGGTCTGCCACCATTGCGGCCATGCGGAGCGCGTCCCGGAGACCTGCCCGGCCTGCGGCGGCGCCGAGACCGTCGTGCCCTGCGGGCCGGGCGTCGAGCGCATCGCCGAGGAGGTCGCCCGGCTTTTCCCGGAAAAGCGCCGCATCGTGCTGTCGAGCGACTTCCCGGGCGGCACGGAGCGGCTGCGGAAGGAACTGGCCGCCATCGCGGAGGGCGAGGCGGACATCGTGGTCGGGACCCAGCTCGTCGCCAAGGGCCACAACTTCCCCAACATGACGCTCGTCGGCGTGCTCGATGCCGATATCGGCCTCACCTCCGGCGATCCCCGGGCGGCGGAGCGCACCTTCCAGCTCCTGCAGCAGGTCACGGGCCGGGCGGGACGCGGATCGAAGCCAGGGCGCGCGCTCGTCCAGACCTACCAGCCCGACCATCCCGTCCTCGCGGCGCTGGTCTCGGGCGAGGCCGAGCGCTTCTACCGGGAGGAGACGGCGGCCCGGGAGGCGGCCGGCATGCCGCCTTTCGGCCGGCTTGCGGCGCTGATCGTGTCCGGCGCCGACCGGACGGAGGCGGAGGCGTTCGGGCGCAACCTCGCGCGCGTCGCCGAACCGCCCGCGGGCGTGATGGTGCTGGGCCCCGCGGAGGCGCCGCTGGCCCTCATCCGCGGCCGCTATCGCTTCCGCCTGCTCGTGAAGGCGATGCGGGAGACCAATCTCCAGGAGTATCTGCGCCAATGGCTGATCCGCGCCGGCAAGCCGCGCGGCTCGGTCCGCGTCGCGGTGGATGTCGACCCGATGAGCTTCCTGTAGAAGGAAGCGGGAGGAGTCCCGACGGAATGGCCGAGATCATCAACCTGCGCCAGGCCCGCAAGGCGCGCGAGCGCGCCGAAGCCGAGCGCGAGGCCGAGAAGAACCGCGCCAAGTTCGGCCTGACCAAGGCCGAGAAGAAGAAGCGCGAGGCCAACGACAAGCTGTTCGTGGCCCGCCACGAAGGCCACCGGCTGAAGCGGACCGATGAGCCGGATGCCGGCTGACGGCGCCGGCCTGAAGAAGCGTTCTCTCGCCATCGCGGGCCACCGCACCAGCGTCTCGCTGGAGGAGCCGTTCTGGGACGCGCTCGGCCAGCTTGCCAGGTCGCGCGGACTCTCCGTCCAGGCCCTGGTGGCGGAGATCGACCGCGGACGCGGGGAGAACAACCTGTCCTCCGCGATCCGCCTCCATGTCCTGCGGAGCTACATGGACCTCGCTGCCGCCGCTTCCAGAGGGGCGTAGGCCCCGCTCATCTTCGATTCACCATGCGGCGAACCTGCCGCGCCGGCGCCGCAATCCTTAAGGGGGCATTTATCGGCTCGCTCGAATTTGAGGGCTAGGTCCGCCCCGGCCATGCCCGGGCGGCCACGAACCGCGCGGCGGGAGCTTGCCCGCTCCGCGATGGAGCCGAAAGCGATGCGCCTGTCCTTCCTTCTGCTGCCGGCCGCCGGCCTCTCCGCCGCGCTGCTGGCGGCTTCGCCGGGCCTCGCCGCGAATACGGGCTTCGACCTCACCGGACGCTGGGCTGCCGAGGGAAAGGCCTGCGCCGAGGCCGGGCTGTTTCTCGAATTCGACGGCCGGGACATCGTGGCCCTGCAAGGTCCGGGCACGAGAGAGCGCGTCGCGGGCGATTACTCGACGGCGCTCGATGGCCGCCAGCTCCTGGTGCGCCTGACGAAGGCGGATACGCGCGAGGCCGATACCTGGAGCTTCGTGGTCGACGGCTCCGACGCGATCCGCCTGGATTCCAGCTTCTTCGCCGGAGGCGAGGATGCGGGCGGCCTGATGAAGCTGACCCGCTGCCCGCGGCCCTGATCAGCCGCCCGAAGCGGGTGCGCCGCCCTGCGCGGGCGGCCTGATCTCCACCGGAGGCGCGAGCACCGGCGAACGCGTTGCCGGCGCCTCGTGCGGCCGGTTCGCCCCACCCATGATGTGCTCGGCATCGAGCCGCGCGCGCTCCGCCTCCTGCCGCTGGCGCTCGGCTTCGAGGCGCTGGCGCTCCGCCTCTTCCCGCTGGCGCGCGAGGCGCGCAGCCTCTTCCGCCGCGGCGCGCCGGGCCCGGTCCATCTCGACGCGGGAATTGAGCCGCATCCGCTCCGCGGCATCCAGCTCGAAGGTCTCGATCCGGTCGAGCTCGCGCGCCAGCACCACCGAGGCGAGGCCGTTGGTCAGCGGCCCGACATCGATCCTGCGGGCGGCCCGTCCGACCGGACCGGCCCAGCCGAGGCTGAGATAAGGCGGCGCGCCGGACCATTTCGGCGGCAGCTCCCGGGCGGTCAGCGTGCCGCGCACGTCCAGCGTCAGGGTGCGCAGGTCGATCCCGGCGGAGCCTTGCCATGTCGCGGCATCGGATTCGGCGACGAGGGGCGACAGCCGCAGCGCACCGGACACGAGCGTCGCCTGGCCCTGCGCCTTGGTGCTCTTCAGCGGCGCGCGGTCGAGCTCCGCGGATGCGAGCGCCTGGAGGCGGGCCGGCACGAGGGTGTCGTCGCTGCGCAAGGCGCGCTGCACGGCGCGCAGGATGGCGCCGGGATCGGCGGCCGCGATCTCCAGGTTCTCGAGCTCCGCCGTGCCCGCGCCGCCGAGGCTCGCCACGATACCGGCCGGACTCTCGCCCGCGCCGCCGAAGCGGAGCGTCCCGCTGAGCCGGCCCGAGAAGGGCGGCCCGAGGAGCGAGGACAGGCTCATGCCCGCCGTGGAGCCCTCGCCCATCAGGGAGGCCCGCCCGCCCTGCCGCGCCACCGTCAGCGATCCCGTCAGGCGTCCGCCGAGCACGTTGGCCCCGAAATCGCCGATCGCGATGCCGTCGGGCGTGGTGGCGAGGGAAAATTCGGCACGGTCCGCCGTGAGCCCGCGCCCGAGTTCGGCCGTCGCGGCCCGGACGGTGACGCGGCCGCCGAAGGGCAGGTCGAGCGCCGGGCCGAAACGCTCGCTGGACCAGGCCGCATTGGAGGCAGCCGGGCGCTCCCCCTCCGCGCCGAGCGCCAGGGAGGACAGGAGCCAAGGCAGGGAGATGCGGCCGAGCAGGATCCGGCCGGACAGGTCGCGCGGCGTCGGGCCGGACAGGTCCGCCTCCACGACGCTCTCGCCGACACGGCCGGTGAGCTCGTAGCGCGGCATGTCCTGCCGCCGGCCGAGCCGCGCCCTGATCTCGGCATCGACCGGCTTGGCGAGGTCCTGGCCGAGACGCCCGAGCAGGGGGCGCAGATCCGCGGTCGAGAGCTGAGCCTCGCCGCTCTCGACCTCGTCGTCGTCGAGAGAGAGGCCGAAGCTCTCCCGCGTCGCGACCCGGAGGCCCGCGACGTCCCCGTTCAGGTCGAGCCGGAGGCGGCCCGAGCCCTCCCGCTTTCCCGCGAGTTCGAGCCGGGCCGGCCCGATCCGTCTTGCCGCGTCCGCGCTGCCGAACCAGCCCCCGGCCTCGGCCGTCGAGAGCGTGGCGCGGAGCTCCGAGATGCGGCCCTGCACCGAGGTCGCCTCCGCCTCCAGGCCGCCCCCGCCGGCCGTGCCGCTGAGCTTGGTGACGAGCGCCGGATCCCCGGCGTTCCGCGGCGTGCTCGTCACCAGGACGGCTGCCTCGAGCGGCGCCTCGCGCAGGAAGCGGGGCACGATCTCCGCGATGCCGCCCAGGGAAGCCCGGCCGACGAGGGCGATCAGGGGATCGGCCCTGCGGGCCCGCAGGCGGCCGCCGATCCGGCCGGCCCCGTCCGGCGTGATCCGGCCACGCAGGCTCGCATTCGCCCCGGCGAGGTCGGCGATCTCCAGCACGTCGATCGCGACGCCTCCATCCTCGGAGGACAGGCGCGCCGAGATGCGCCCGCCCCGCTCGCCGGCGCCGTAGCCGACATCGCGCGCATCGAGCGTCAGGCCGAAATCCATCGCCCGGCCGGCATCGAAGATGCCGGTCAGCCGGGGCAGAACGTCCAGGTCGAGCCCGCGCAGCGCGATCTGCGCATCGACGCGGCCGCGGGCGGAGGTTTCCGGTGCCGTGTATCGCACGGCGCCCGTCAGGGTGGCGTCACCGAGGCGAAGCTGGAGGTTGCGGACCGAGACCACCGTGTCCGAGGCGACGAGGTCGCCCGAGGCTTCGAGCGCCCGGCCGGCCAGGGCCTCCGCCCCGATATCCGCGATCCCGAGCCGGGCGAGATAGGAGGCCAGCCTGTCGGCCGACCGCGTCGAGAGCGCGACGCGGCCATTCGCGGCCGGTCCGCTCGCGAGCGAGATCTCTCCGCTGGCCGAAACGCGCGTCTGGCCGGGGGCCGTGAAGTCGAGCCGCTCGATGCCGAGCCGCTCCTGGGCGAGCGAAACCCGCCCCGTCACCCCGGCGAGTTCCTCCCCGGCAAGGGCGAGGCCGTCGAGCTTCAGGCCGATCTCGATCGGGACTGGCGGCTGGATGCGCGAGGCGCGGCGGCGCTCCTCGGGCGCGTCCCGGTAGGCGGCGAGAAGCGTGTCGAGATCGACGCGGCGCCCCTCCAAGTGGACGGACAGGAGGCGGTCCCCTCCATCGAAGCGGCCCGAGCCGGACAGGCGCAGCGGCGCACCGCCCTCTCCCGCCTCGACCGAGAGAGTGTCGATCACGGCGGCCGGCCCGTCCGTCTTGAACGTCGCCGCGGCCGTGTAGGGAACGGCCACGATATCGGCCGGCCCGACGACGCGCGCCGCGCCCTCGAACCGCGGCACGAGCAAGGCTCCGTCCCGTTCGAGGAACATGCGGGCATCGAGGCTGACGCGAGGCTGGCCCTCGCCTTCCGTCGAGAGCTTCAGCACCGTCGGCCCGGAGGGCGCGATCTCGCCCGTGACCAGCGTGAAGCGGGTGGAATCCACCTGCCCCTCCGCCCGCCATGGCCCGGCGAGCGATTGCGACTGGACCTGGACCCGCTCGGCATAGGCTTGGTCGGTTCGTCCCGTCCGCGGGTCGACATTGGTCAGGAGGAGCTGGCCGATCGCGAGATCCTCGAAGATCCAGCTGCGCCTCAGGGTCTCGTCCGAGAGGAGCGAACGGGGAACCCGCCAGTTGGTCCCGGTGCCGGTCGGGAGCTTGATCTCCATCCGGCGGACCTGGCTGCCCATGAACCGCACCTCGCCCGACAGCAGGGGCGTGAGGGCGATCCGCGTATCGACGGCCTGGGCGTCGAGCGAGGCGTCATGGGAGGATGCCTGCCCCATGCGCAACCGCTCCAGCGTGAGCCTAGGGATGGGCAGCAGGCGGATCTCGATGGCGCCGTCCGTGCGGACGTCGAACCCTGCCGCCCGCGACAGGACGGCATCCACATAGTGCCGCTGGCCGCGCCAATCGATGAAGGGCGGCACCGCCAGGGCCGCGACCAGCACCAGGATGATGAGCCCGGCCAGGACTGTCAGCAGGTCGCGCAAGCGGCGGCCCTCCGGGTCTTCCAGCCGGCGTCAGGCGCCCACGATCTTGCCCGGATTCATGATGTTGTCCGGGTCGATCGAGCGCTTGAGGAGCCGCATCATTTCGAGCGCGTTCTCGCCGTGCTCGGCCTTCAGATACTTCATTTTGCCTTGGCCGACGCCGTGCTCGCCCGTGCAGGTGCCCTCCATGGCGATGGCACGCTCGACGAGCCGATGCATGAAGTCCTCCGCCATCTTCACCTCGGCCGGATCGTCCATCATCACGAGCGGCATGACGTGGAAGTTGCCGTCGCCGACATGGCCCGCGATGGGCGCGATCATCCCATGCTCCTGGATGTCGCGCTTCGTCTCCGCGAGGCACTCCGCGAGGCGCGAGATCGGCACGCAGACATCGCTCGCGACGCCCTTGGCGCCGGGCCGAAGCCCGAGCGAGGCCCAGTAGACGTCGTGCCGCGCCTGCCAGAGGCGCGTGCGGTCCTCGGCGCGGGTGGCCCATTCGAAGCCGCCGCCGCCGAACTCCGCGCAGATCTCGCCGAACCGCTCCGCCTGCTCGGTGACGCCCGAATTGGTGCCGTGGAACTCGAAGAGCAGCAGCGGCGACTCGGGCATGGTCAGCTTGGAATAGGCGTTTACGGCCCTGACCTGCACCTCGTCGAGCAGCTCGATGCGGGCGATCGGCAGGGCGGACTGGATGGTGGCGATCACCGCATCGCAGGCATCCTTCACGCTCGGGAAGGAGCAGATGCCGGCCGAGATCGCCTCCGGGATTCCCTGCAGGCGAAGCGTGATCTCCGTGACGATGCCGAGCGTGCCCTCGGCGCCGACGAAGAGCCGCGTCAGATCGTATCCGGCGGAGCTCTTCTTGGCGCGGCTGCCGGTCCTCACGATCGCCCCGTCCGGCGTCACGACCGTGAGGGCCAGCACGTTGTCCTTCATCGTGCCGTAGCGGACGGCGTTCGTGCCGGAGGCGCGCGTCGCCACCATGCCGCCGAGGGACGCGTCGGCGCCGGGATCGATGGGGAAGAACAGCCCCGTGTCGCGCAGCTGCTCGTTCAGCTCCTTGCGGGTGATGCCGGGCTCGATCACGCAATCGAGGTCCTCCGGATGAACCGCGACGAGCCGCTTCATCAGGCTCGTATCGACGGACACGCCGCCGAACGGCGCGTTGAGATGGCCCTCGAGCGAGGTTCCCGTCCCGAACGGGATGACCGGCACCTTCCGGGCCGCGCAGAGACGGACGATCTCCGCCACTTCTTCCGTGGTCTCGGGCAGCACGACGATGTCGGGCGGCTGGTTCTCGAGCCAGGTGGTCGTGTGGGCGTGCTGCTGGCGCACCGCCAGGCTGGTCACCACGCGATTGCCGTAGCGGCTGGTCAGCTGGCCGGTCAGCTCCGCGATCGTCTCCGCGTCGGGGCGCAGGCGCTGTGCTGGCCCAAAAGAGGTCGTGGCGTTCATTGTCGAGGCGATCCGGACGAAGGCTTGCCTGTCGGCATAGCCTGCCGGGAGCCTAGCAGACGTGGCAGGGGCGCAACACTGTCCCATTCCGACGCGGAACGCGGTGCCGCGACGTGCCCGCGGTCACTCTCGGCTTGGCGTCGCCGCCGCGATGGTGTTGAGGGAATCGACCAGGAGGAACACGTGTCGCCGGCCGAGGAGCCCGTCTTCGTTTTCGCCCCGTACGTCGCATCGCCGGTCCGGGTGGAGCCCGGCTGGATCGACTATAACGGCCACATGAACATGGCCTATTACCATGTCCTCTTCGACCGGGCCGTGGACGAAGCCTTCGAGGTCGTGGGACTCGGGGCGGAATACCTGAAGGCGCGCAACGCTTCCTATTTCACGGCCGAGCTGCACACCGTCTATGTGCGCGAACTTCCGGCCGACGCGGTGACCCGCACCACGGTCCGCATCGTCGATTTCGACCAGAAGCGCATCCACGCCTATTTCGAGTCGCATCACCTCGCCGAAGGCTGGGTCGCGGCCACCTGCGAGCAGCTCTTCCTGCATGTCGACATGGAGACGCGGCGGGTCGCGCCCTTTCCGGACGACATCCTGCAGAAGCTCGCGGCCGTGAAGGCGCGCCACGACTGCCTGCCGCGCCCGCCCGGCCTCGGCCGCTCGGTCGGCATCAAGGCGGGGCGGGCGGGCGCCAGCAATGCGCCATCCGTCACCAGCCCGGATCAGATCGGATAGGCTGTCACGAGGCTGGCCGCACTCCCTGGAGAACTCTGCAACCAAACGGAGCGGATATTCGGCCTCTTCCCAGAGGGTGTAGTGAGGGGCCCTTCGAAGATGAACTTCGAACCGTGCTGCGTCTCGGTCCGGGTGACGGTCCCGCCCGTGGCGTGATCTCGATCAGAGCGCGCGCCAGTGCGGGCGCATCGGAGACCGCGAAGCCCTGACCGAGAAAGAAGACGGCCTTGGGCCCGCCCACCGGGTGATCGGGATCGAGAAGGTAGCGAAGGAGCTTCGTCGCGCTGACTGCAAGTTCGGGCGGCCGCTCGACCACCTCGCTCAGGCCGGACGCAGATCGCCGGCGGGAACGGTCGCGAGTGCCCCCCTGAGGCTCCCTGAATTCAACCTCGTAGGCTTGCCCGTCGCCCCAAATGCCGACGATCGCGCCGGTGGAGCCCGCGGGCTTGATGACCCCGCTGTCCGTGTGTGCCGGTCGCAGGAGAACGACCATCGTCAGTTCGGGAAGAACTGCCGACGGCGCCTTGCGAACGAACATCACGTCATCGGTCGGCCGTGCTTTCGCAGTCGCGGACATGAAGCCACACCCGGCTCACTTGAACGCGTCGATCTTGCGAGCCGGCCGACCCGGGGTCAAGAACGCGGCGGGACGCGTCAGCGCACCGGGACCGCGATCGGCGGCGCGACGACGATCGGCGCGGTCGCGCGCGAACTCTCGTTGCGCAGCGAGTTGATCTCGAACTGGTTCTGCTGGGTCTGAATGCGCGAGCGGCTCTGCGCATCCAGCGAGCGGTTGATCGCGCCCGCCTGGGCCTCCGAGCGGCTCGTCTCGGGCAGACGCTCGATCTGCGCGAGGGCTGGGGTCGCGCCGGCAAAACCCGCTGCCAGCGTCATACCGATGATGGCCATTCTCATGATGCTCTCCTGAGCGGGTGACCTCGTGCCTATATGGGGCTAAACCCGCCTCGCCCGCACGGGTTCGCGGCGAAATCCCACAGGTACGGTCGCAGGCGCGACCCTGCGCGCCTCGACGGCGTTCGCGATTTGATCCAGAGATGAGACGATGAATCGCGCCAGCGCCCTCCCCGCGCCCGACTTCGTCGAGCCGCAATCGGACGAGCCCCGCCGTCCCTCCATCTCGGAGCGGGCCCGGGCTGCCGTCGCGCCACCCTCCGCCGGGCCCGGCGGATATCTCGGCGGCCTCAACCCCGAGCAGCGCCAGGCCGTGGAGGCCACGGAAGGTCCCGTGCTCGTGCTGGCCGGCGCCGGCACCGGCAAGACGCGCGTGCTCACGACCCGCATCGCGCACCTGATCGCGACCGGGAAGGCGTGGCCTTCGAACATCCTCGCCGTGACCTTCACCAACAAGGCCGCGCGCGAGATGAAGGAGCGCATCGCGGCGCTGGTCGGGCCGGCGGGCGAAGGCATGCCCTGGCTCGGCACGTTCCACGCCATCGGCACCAAGGTCCTGCGCCGCCATGCCGAGCTCGTCGGACTGCGCTCCGACTTCACGATCCTCGGCGTCGACGACCAGCTCCGGCTGCTGAAACAGGTGATCACGGCGGACGGGATCGACGAGAAGCGCTGGCCGGCGCGCGCCCTCGCCTCCTTCATCGACGGCTGGAAGAACCGCGGATTGCAGCCGAAGGAGGTGCAGCCCGGCGAGGCCGCCTCCTTCGCCAACGGCCGCGGGGCGTCCCTCTACGCCGCCTACCAGGAGCGGCTGAAGACGCTGAACGCCGTCGATTTCGGCGACCTCCTGCTCGAATGCCTGCGGCTCTGGCGCGACAACCCCGACGTGCTGGACCAGTATCACCAGCGCTTCCGCTACATCCTGGTCGACGAGTACCAGGACACGAACGTCGCGCAGTATCTGTGGCTGAGGCTGCTTGCGCAGGCGCGGAAGAACCTCTGCTGCGTCGGCGACGACGACCAGTCGATCTATGGCTGGCGCGGCGCCGAGGTCGACAACATCCTGCGCTTCGAACACGACTTTCCGGGCGCGACCGTGATCCGCCTGGAGCGCAACTATCGCTCGACAGGCCACATCCTCGCGGCCGCCTCCGGGCTCATCGCCAAGAACCAGGACCGCCTCGGCAAGACGCTCCACACGGAGGACGAGCCGGGCGACAAGGTCACGGTCACGGGCGCGTGGGATTCGGAGGAGGAGGCGCGCCTCATCTCGGAGGAGATCGAGGCGATCCAGGCCCGCAAGGAGAGCCTGGCTCAGGTCGCCGTGCTCGTCCGCATCTCGGCGCAGATGCGCGAGCTGGAGGACCGCTTCGTCCAGCTCGGCCTGCCCTACCGGGTGATCGGCGGCCCGCGCTTCTACGAGCGGGCCGAGATCCGCGACGCCCTCGCCTATCTCCGGGCGACCGCGCAGCCTGCCGACGACCTCGCCTTCGAGCGCATCGTCAACGTGCCGAAGCGGGGCCTCGGCGAGGCCTGCCTGCAGCAGCTCCACGCTCATTCACGCGCCGCCCGCGTGCCGCTGATGCAGGCCGCCCGCTATCTCGCCGAATCCGACGAGATGAAGCCGAAGCCCAGGAAGGCCCTGCGGGACCTGATGGCCTCGTTCGACCGCTGGCGCTCCCTCATGGACCGGACCTCGCACCACGACCTCGCGGCGCAGATCCTGGAGGAATCCGGCTACACGGACATGTGGCAGAAGGAGAAGTCGGCCGATGCGGCCGGGCGGCTCGACAACCTTAAGGAGCTCGTCCGCTCCATGGAGGAGTTCCCGGACCTCGCTTCGTTCCTGGAACACATCTCGCTCGTCATGGACGCGAACGAGACGGAGGGGCAGGACCGCGTCTCCATCATGACGCTGCATGCCGCCAAGGGGCTCGAATTCGACACCGTGTTCCTGCCGGGCTGGGAGGAAGGGCTGTTCCCGAACCAGCGCGCCCTGGACGAGAGCGGCCGCGCCGGCCTCGAGGAAGAGCGCCGTCTCGCCCATGTCGGCCTGACCCGGGCCAGGAAGCGGGCGAAGATCTACTTCGCCACGAACCGGCGCGTGCACGGGCTCTGGAACACGACCGTGCCCTCGCGCTTCATCGACGAGCTGCCGGAACAGCATGTCGAGGTGACGGACGCGCCCGCCGCCTATTCGGCCGGCCGCTCCTCGCGCTTCGAAGGCATGACGCCCTTCGGATCGAGCTATGCGACGCCGGGCTGGCAGCGCGCCCAGGCGCGCGCCAATGCGGGCGGCGGGTTCGGCTCGAGCCAGTGGACGCAGGCCGCCGGCATCGCGGACGAGGACAGCCGCGGCGGTTTCTCCGACGGCGGCTATTCAGGCCGCTGGGGCGATGGCGGTGGGCGCTCCCGCTACAACGAGGGCTTCGGCACCTCGTCCAGAGGGGCCCGCAAGGGCCCGGGCGGGCGCGGCGGCCCGATGCTGATCGAGGGCGAGATCCTGGCGAAATCGACCGGCGCGCCCTCGGCCTACGAGATCGGCCAGCGCGTGCTGCACATGAAGTTCGGCCCCGGCACCGTGGCTGCCATCGACGGCAACAAGCTCACGGTCGATTTCGACAAGGCCGGACGGAAGATGGTGCTGGACAGTTTTGTGGAGCGGTCGGGGTAGATCAGAGATGATCCGTGCTGACCGATAGCCGCGACATCATCTCTCGTCTCAGGAAGGAAGGGTTCACGCTGATCTCGACGCGTGGATCGCATCACAAGTTCTTCAATCCGAGTACTCGCCGGACCGTGATCGTTCCGCACCCGAAGCGGGACGTTCCCATCGGCACGGTCCAGAGCATATACAGGCAGGCGGGCTGGTCCCGGGATTGAGCAGCAATGCCCCACTACATCGCCCTGATCCATAAGGATCCGACATCCTGCTTCGGCGCCTCATTTCCCGACGTCCCCGGCGTCGTGGCCGCGGGCGACACGCTCGACGAGGTCATCGAGCAGGCGAGCGAGGCCCTCGCCTTCGCGGCCGAGGACTGGGAGGAGTTGACCGGCCACTCTTTCCCTCGCCCCCGTACACTCGACGCGCTTCGGACGGATAGTGAGTTTATTTCTGAGAGCCAGGATGCAGTCGTCGCCGCGATCCCGTTTCTCGCTCCTGTCCGGGATGCAGCCTAGAAGCCACGCACTTCAGCACGGCCGCGGCCGCTAACGGCTGCATTTCGCGGGCGCTAAGCCGGCCTCGTCCGGAGCAGCCCCGAGCCCCAGCGCCATGCGGGGGCGAGGAGGAGGCTGGTGATCGGGATGAGGGCTGCGCCCACCGCGAGGCCGACCACGCCCGAACCGGCTGCCGTCACGATCCACTCGACGGCCCCGCCGATCGCCGGGACGGCATGCCCGGCGATCTCCGCCAGATGGTGGATGAAGTGGCCGATCGCCGTGAGGCCATATTCCTCGAGGCCATGCACCAGGATCCCGCCGCCGACCCAGATCATGGCGGCGGTGCCGACGATCCCGAGGACCTTCAGGAACACGGGCATGCCGCGGACGAGCATGCGGCCCACCGCGCGGGAGATGCGGCCGAACACGGATGGCGAGGTGTTCGCGGCGAGCACCACCCCGGCATCGTCGGCCTTCACGATGAGGGCGACGCCGCCATAGACGGCGACCGTGATCCCGATGGCGACGACGGCCAGCACGACCGCCCGCATCACGATCCCGCCTTCCGGGATGGCCGCGAGCGTGATCGCCATGATCTCGGCCGAGAGGATGAAATCCGTCTTGATGGCGCTGGCCACCTTCTGCTCCTCGAGCGTCTTGGCGTTCACGGCGATCGGCGTGAGTTGCGCCTCGTGGGCATCGGCCTCATGCGGGAAGAGCGCCTCGAAGACCTTTTCCGCCCCCTCATAGGCCAGGTAGGCGCCGCCCAGCATCAGGAGCGGGGTGATCGCCCAGGGCGCGAAGACGCTGAGGGCGAGCGCCACGGGCAGGAGGATCAGGAGCTTGTTCTTCAGCGACCCGACCGCGATCCGGCCGACGATCGGGAGTTCGCGCGCCGCCGAGAAGCCGACCACATAGCGCGGCGTGACGGCCGCATCGTCGATGACCACGCCTGCGGCCTTTGCGCCTGCCTTGGCGGCCTGCCCCACCACGTCATCGAGCGATGCCGCCGCGACCTTCGCCAAGGCGGCCACATCGTCGAGAAGCGCAATCAACCCGATGCTCACGAGACCTCCTTCAGCGCGGCTGCGGCAGGCTAGCGCAAGCGGACGGGCCGGTCTCGGCCGCGCCCGCTGCCGAGCCATCCCCGCTTCCTATCCGGCCGCGTCCTGCAGTAAGCCTGACGGATGGCGGACGTTCCTGTTCTGGACGACGTAGATAGCGCCCGGAGCGACGGCGAGCACTTCGGGCGGATGATCGGCCAGGAGACCGCGGCCGGGATGTTGCGTGACGATGTACCGGATGCCGAGCTGACGGGGATCGGCGTGGACGGCGTGACGGCCATCCTCCGGCGTGCCCAGACGCTCGCCGATTCCGGCCTCTCCCAGGAGATTGTCGAAGCCTGGACGGAAGCCGCGAGCGAGGCTTTCAACGAGGAACTGGAACGCGCCGCAGCACTTCTGAAGACGACGGGCACGCGTCACTGATCCGGCGGACGCGCCCGCCCTTGCCGCAAGCGCCAGGTCCAAGGGCTTCGGGATCACCCGACTTTTCCCAGCCGACGCCGCCACCCTTGACCCTCCCATGATTGGAAGGGCCACATCGGCGGCAACAGAGGGCATGGTCATGGCTCACGCGCACCATCACGGCGCCACAGAGGGTTCAATCAGCGGCGGCAAGCCCGCTCCCGCGCCGTCCGGCTGCTGCGGCGGACATGATGACGCGCACGACCATGGTGCGGGCCATCATCATGAGCCGGCCGCCCAGGCCGGCAAGGTGAAGGACCCGGTCTGCGGGATGTGGGTCGATCCGCATACGGCCAAGTACCGGGCGGAGCATGACGGCCACCCCTATTACTTCTGCTCTGCCGGCTGCCAGGCGAAGTTCACCGCCGACCCGGAGCGCTACCTGACGCCGCAGGAGAAGGCGGCCGCCCCGGTACCACCGGGCACGATCTACACCTGCCCGATGCATCCGGAGATCAGGCAGGAGGGGCCGGGCTCGTGCCCGATCTGCGGCATGGCGCTGGAGCCGCTCCTGGCCACGGCGGAAACGGGGCCGAGCCCCGAGCTCGTCGATTTCAAGCGCCGGCTCTGGATCGGCCTCGCCCTCACGATCCCCGTCTTCGTGCTGGAGATGGGCGGGCACCTCTTCGGCCTGACGCACCGGCTCGGGCAGCAGACATCCAACTGGATCCAGCTCGTGCTGGCGACGCCGGTCGTGCTCTGGGCGGGCTGGCCGTTCTTCGAGCGCGGCTGGCGCTCCATCGTCAGCCGCAACCTCAACATGTTCACCCTGATCGCCATCGGGACGGGCGCGGCGTGGCTCTACAGCCTGGTTGCGACACTCGCGCCCGGCCTTTTCCCGGAGGCCGTGCGCACGCCCGATGGCGCCGTGCCGGTCTATTTCGAGGCGGCGGCCGTCATCACGGTGCTCGTCCTCCTCGGGCAGGTGCTCGAGCTGCGGGCGCGCGACAGCACCGGCAGCGCCATCCGGGCGCTGCTCGACCTGTCGCCCAAGACGGCCCGCCGCCTTCGCCCGGACGACACGGAGGAGGAGGTGCAGCTCGACGCGGTAATGGTCGGCGACAGGCTGCGCGTCCGCCCGGGCGAGAAGGTGCCGGTCGACGGCACTGTGCTCGACGGCCGCTCCTCCCTGGACGAGTCCATGGTCACGGGCGAGTCGATGCCGGTCACCAAGACCGCCGGGGCGCATGTCATCGGCGGGACCGTCAACCAGAGCGGCGCTCTGGTGATCAAGGCCAACCGGGTCGGGCGCGAGACGATGCTCGCCCGCATCGTCCAGCTCGTGGCCGATGCCCAGCGCTCGCGCGCGCCCATCCAGCGTCTCGCCGACCAGGTCGCGGGCTGGTTCGTGCCGGCCGTGATCGCGGTGGCGCTGCTGGCCTTCGCGGCCTGGTGGTTCTTCGGTCCGGAGCCGCGCCTCACCTATGCGGTGCTGGCGGCCGTCGCGGTCCTGATCATCGCCTGCCCCTGCGCCCTCGGCCTCGCGACGCCCATGTCGATCATGGTCGGCGTCGGGCGAGGCGCGGCGGCCGGCGTGCTCATCCGCAATGCGGAAGCGCTCGAGCGCATGGAGAAGATCGACACGCTGGTCATCGACAAGACGGGGACGCTGACCGAAGGCAAGCCGGCCGTGACGGCCATCGTGCCGGCCGCGGGCATCGACGAGGCGGAACTGCTCCGGCTCGTCGCCAGCGTGGAGCGGGCGAGCGAGCATCCGCTGGCCCGGGCCATCGTCGAGGCCGCGTCCGCCCGGAAGCTCCAGCTCGCGCCGGTCTCCGATTTCGAATCCCCCGCCGGCAAGGGCGCGGTCGGCACCGTCGAGGGGCGGCGGGTCGCGATCGGCAATGCCGGCTTCCTGCACGAGCAGGGAACGGAGGCGGCGGGCCTCGCAGAGGAGGCGGAGCGCCTGCGCCGCGACGGGGCGACGGCGATCTTCGCGGCGATCGACGGCGTGCTGGCCGGGACCCTGGGCATCGCCGACCCGGTCAAGGCGACGACCCCCGGGGCGCTCGCGGCGCTGCGGAAGGAGGGCATCCGGATCGTCATGCTGACCGGCGACAACTGGACCACCGCCAAGGCGGTCGCGGCGAAGCTCGGGATCGACGACGTCGAGGCGGAGGTGCTGCCGGACGGGAAGGCCGCCGTGGTGGACCGCTACAAGGGCGAGGGCAAGGTCGTCGCCATGGCGGGCGACGGGGTGAACGATGCCCCGGCGCTGGCTGCCGCCGATGTCGGGATCGCCATGGGGACGGGAACGGATGTCGCGATGGAAAGCGCCGGCGTGACGCTGCTCCGGGGCGACCTCACCGGCATCGTCAGCGCCCTCCGCCTCTCCCGGGCGGTGATGCGCAACATCCGGCAGAACCTCTTCTTCGCCTTCATCTACAACGGGGCGGGCGTGCCGATCGCGGCCGGCGTGCTCTATCCGGCGTTCGGGCTCCTGCTCTCGCCGGTGATCGCCGCGGCCGCGATGGCGCTCTCCTCGGTGAGCGTCATCGGCAATGCGCTGCGGCTGCGAAGCCTGGATCTCGGAGCGCGCTGAGGGGATCAGGCCGGGATTAGCGGAAGGACGTGGTTGTCCCAGGCTTCCCGGCCGAGCACCTGGGCGCCGAAGCGGGAGAGGTCCCGGTTGCCCGCTCCGGCCAGGTATGTGCCGCCGTGGCCGGAGGTGACGACGAAGAGCTCGGAGGCGCCGAGGCCTGGCGCGGCTGCCGCGAGGCCGCAGACGTCCGGCAGCTTCCGGCGGCCGAGATACCGGCCGCTGGCCCGCTCCCAGAACGCGACCGTGCCCCCCTTCGGTGAGGTCGCCGCGACGATGCGCTCGGAGCCGCTCAGCGCGACGGAGCCGACATAGTTGTCGAGCGCCGCGAGATCGTCCTCCGGCATCTCGAGGAAACGGGCTCGGCCGTCCGGATCGAAGAGACCGACGAGCAGAGGACCCTCGTCCGGGGCGCCTTCCCACTGGCAGGCGAAGGCCGCCTGCCCGTCCGGCGCGATCGCGAGGTGGCGGATGCTGAGGCCGCGCAACTCCGGCCCGAGTTCGACGACATGGCGAGGCTCGCCGCCCTTGAGGTCCACCACGGCGAGGCTCGGCCGCATGGTCTCGGGGTTCAGGATCTCGCGCCCGGTCTCCGGCTGCGTGCGAGTCCCGCCATTGGCGACCAGCATCGTGCCCGCCGGCAGCAGGCCGAGATCATGCGGCCCGAGGCCGTGGGTCGGCATCTCGCCGACCCGGACATACCCGGCACTCGCGTCGTAGATGCCGAGCACCCCCTGCCCGCTCGCGATGTCGTTCTCCGTCGCGTAGAGGAGCCGCCCATCCGGCGAGTAGGCGCCGTGGCCGAAAAAGTGCCGGCCGGGGGGCGAGGTGACCACCCGCCGGACCTCGCCCGTTCTCCGGTCGATGATCGCCGCCCAGTTGCCGGGCCGGCGGGCGAAGACGACGATCTCGGCCGCGTTCGGCCGGGCCGTGGCATCGTGGCCGCGGTCCGGCAGGCGCGTCGAGAAGAGGAGCCGCCCGTCGAGGTCGAAGGCGTTCACGGCCGCCCCGTCCCGCTCGGAGGTCGGCATGGCGGCCGAGATGAAGACCGGCGGCGCGGCTCCCGCCCGGGCGGTCCCGGCCCCGAGGCCGGAAGCGAGCGTGGCGCCGAGCTGCGCCAGGAAGGTGCGCCGCTCGATCATCTCAATCCCCGTCCTGGCTGTTGAAGCCGATCGTCACGTCGAGGCCCTCCGACAGGGCAGGCCCCGACACCTCCCGGGCGGAGCCGACTGCGTCGCGCAGGAGGACGAGGCGCATCCGCCCGGCCCGGTCGGCGGCGAGCTGCCCGATCGGGACGGGCTGCCCGGCAAGGCCGTCGGCGAGCGAACGCGCCGTGGCGAAGCCGGCCACCGCGCCCGGCAGGCGCTCGTCGTCATGCGCGAGCGCCGCCCGGATGAAGGCCTCGGCGGCCTCCAGGTTGATCTGGATGGCCCGCAGCGAGCGGCCGGAGCGCCAGCCCTCCGCCAGGAGCGGGCGCGTCTCGTCCGGATCCTTGCCCAGCACGGTGTTGATCTTCGCGTCCTGGATCACCTCCAGGGTCGCGAGGTGGTCGGTCGCGAGGCGCGTCAGGTTCTCCCGCGCCTCGTCGGGGCTCGCCTTTTCCCAGCGGGCGAGTTCGGAGCCCGTCCAGGCCGCCAGCACCTCGTTCGCGATCCGCTCGAGGCCCTCCGCGATGGCGAGGCCAAGTTCGCGCCGGCGCGCCCCGGCCGGCGAGGAGGCCGAGAGCTCCCGGGCCGCAGCCGCGGCGCCGCCCTCTCTCTCGCCATAGAGGAGGCGCTCCAGCGCGGTCAGGCCCTGCCCGGCGACGCTCGCCCGCCGCAGGCGCTCGGGCGTGATCGGCTCCTCCCCGGCGAGAAGGGATGCCAGTGCCCGGCTCACGGCATTCCGGCGCTCGGGCCAATGCGCCATGCGCTCGTAGCGATTGTCCTCGGCGATCGGGCCCGAGCGGATATCCTCGGCGGCCGACCAGGCGTCTGCAGCGCCCTGGTAGGCGGCTTTCACGCCATCCGTGCCCGAACCGGGATTCGCCCGGAACGCGCGCCAGGCGGCGGCCTGCCGGCCCATGGCGTCGGCCAGCGCCCGGTACTGCGGAATGACCAGCGCGCGGGCGATGTGGAGGGAGATGTCGCGCTGGGACCTCTTGGCGGTTTCCTGCGCCAGGGACCGCCCGGAAGGCAGGAGAGCCATGGCGCCGAGCAGCGCGAGGGCGCCACGGCGGGTCGAAAGGCCGGTCTTCGTCATAGGGAGCTCACGAAGGCGAGAAGGCGCTCGCGATCAAGCGGCGAGAGCGCACGAAAGCGGGCGCGGGCCGAAGCGGCCTCGCCGCCGTGATGCGCGACGGC
Organism: Enterovirga sp. CN4-39; assembly: GCF_049446235.1. Taxonomy (NCBI): domain Bacteria; kingdom Pseudomonadati; phylum Pseudomonadota; class Alphaproteobacteria; order Hyphomicrobiales; family Methylobacteriaceae; genus Enterovirga; species Enterovirga sp. CN4-39. The sequence goes on from NZ_JBMSEF010000012.1 coordinate 145,886, forward strand.
GTCGGCGACCGTCCGGGCGCGCCCGTCATGGAGGAGGCCGGCGCCGCCGGCGATCGTCCCGGAAATGCCCCAGAGGGGTGCCGTGCGCCACTCGGTGGGTGCGACACCGGGCTCGGTGGCGCCGCCATCAAGCTCCGGGCCGAGATCGTGCAGGAGGAGGTCCGTATAGGCCGACACAGCCCCCCTTGCGGACGGCAGGCTCGGCCTGTGGCACATGGCGCAACCGATGGCCTCAAAGAGCGCGGAGCCGGCCGGATCCGCGGCCTTGGCCTCCGGGGCGGGCCTCGCAGCCAGGAAATGGGTCAGGAGGTCGACGAGCTCCGCCGCGATCTCCGGCTTGCCGTACTCCGCGCCCGTTGGTGCGGCGAGGCATGCCGGCTGCGCGGGTGTGCAATCGCCAGCCGGCCTGTTCCGGCCCGGCGTGGACATGCCGAGGTCGAGCTCGAAGGCCGCCTCGACCTGCTCGGCGAGCGTCGGCAGCGATGCCTTGAGGCCGAACCGTCCGAGCCGGCGGCTTCCGTCGGGGGCGGAGAGCCAGTTCGGCCGGCCGCGGATTCCGTCCGGGCTGCGGCCCTGCTCGTCCGCAATCGCCAGGATGGCGCTCTCGGGCACCTGTTCGAGAAGGCCGAGGCCGGACAGGGCGGGAGCGAGCCGGGCCCCGACACGCGTCGTCGGTGCGATCGGCCCATAGGCGAGGTCCCGCGCCGCGTAGCCGGAACCGGACCGGACCGCCCGCCCCTCCCCCGGCACGCCGGGTAGGCCGGATGTCTGGAGCTGCACCCCATAGACCGGATCGGGCCGCCCCTCCCGGTCGGAGAGACGAAGCACGAGGTTCTCGCCCAGCACGACCCCCGCCTCGTCCAGGCGGACGGGCTGGCGGGCCATGCCGCCATGGCAGGCGAGGCAGGAACGGGCATTGTGCAGCGGCCCGAGGCCGTCATTCGCGCGCGTCGAGGAAGGTGCGGGAACCCAGGCCCGCTTGAACAGGGCCGCACCGATGGCCCTGTCGAGGTCGCCTGCCGCGCCGGCTGCCGCGGCAGCGAGGCACAAGGGGATGAGCAGCGCGGCGGCGGACAGGCGCCGCATCAGGCCACCCTCAGATAGCCCATCATGCCGTATTCGAGGTGCTCCAGGATGTGGCAATGGAGCATCCAGTCTCCGGGCGCCGCCGTGAACGCCACCTCGACCCGCTCGCGCGGATTGATAAGGACGGTGTCGGCGAGATGCCGCGGCATCGCCTTCTGCCGCGAATAGGACAGCACCTCGAATGTGTGCCCGTGAAAATGGATCGGGTGCGGATGGGGCGTCGTGTTGATCCACTCGGCCAGGTAGGGCCGGCCGGCAACCAGCCCGCCGAGGGGCGGGGGCAGCGCGGCGTTCGGGCCTGCGGGCCATGGCACCTTGTTGATCGCCCAGAGGCTCGTGTCTTTGACGCAGAGATTGTCCAGCAGGACCTTGGCGAGCGGGTCGCCAGGCGGCAGCCCGGCCGCGATCTCGGCCGCCGCGTCCTGGCCCGAGCTTGCCCCGAAGGTGAAGCTCAGGCGCTCCGCCGCGCCCGGATCGGCGGGCCGCGGCATCACGGAGGCATAGAGCGGCCGGGGCTCGAAGGCCGGGCGCCCGAGACGCGGGCCGGCAGCCGTCAATTCCGCCGCGAGCCATGGTTCGGCCGAGCCGTAATCCATCACCCGCAGCCTCTCCCCGGCGCGTGCGGGGGCCTGGATCAGGAGATCGGCCCGCATGGCCGGGCCGAGCCGCCAGACGCCATCCTGGAGGTCGTTGAGGGAGACGGGCTGCAGCGCCTGGCCGTCCGTGGCGATCAACGCCGCTTCGCCGCCCTCGACGCCGAGCTGCAGGATGCGCGTGGGGTCGACGTTCAGCACCCGCAGGCGCACGAGTCCGCCCGTCGGCACGCTCGCCCGCATGGGACCGGCCTGCCCGTTCGTCCCCCGCACCGTGCCGAAGGTGCCCGCGCGCCCGGCCCCCTCCTTCGTCTCGAAGGGAAGAAAGGAGCCGTCATCGTCCAGCCGCCAATCCTTGACGGCGAGGACCAGGTCGGAATCCGCATAGCCGTCCGGGGCGTCGCCCTCGACGATCAGCACGGCCATGAGGCCGCGGCCGGACTGGCCGGATTCGTCGCAATGCGGATGGAGGAAGAACGTCCCCGCATCCTCCAGCGGGACGTCGTAGGCGAAGCTTTCGCCCGGCTGCACGGGCGGCTGGGTCAGGTACGGAACGCCATCCATGCCGTTCGGCACCCGGATCCCGTGCCAGTGGATGGAGGTGTGGACGGGCAGCCGATTCTCCAGCCGCGCCCGGATGCGGTCGCCGACCCGGGTCCGGATCACCGGTATGACGGGCTCCCCCGGGCGACCGAAGGACCAGAGCCGGCTTTGCGGCCGGCCGGGCCCCAGCACGGCGCCCTCCCGCTCGGCCGCCACGAGCGTCATCTCGTGCGTGCGGGCCGGAAGACCGGACGGGGGCCGGACGGGAAGGCCGCCGAGGCGGTCGTCGGCAGCGGCCCGCACGGTCCGGACGAAGGGCGCGGCGCAGAGGGCCGCTGCCGCCGCCGCACTCCCTCCCAGGAGCCCCCTCCGGGTCAGCGGCTTCGGCAAAGGGCGCTCCGCGCGGGGCAAGGTCAGTGCTTCTTTCCGACCTTGCTCGGGTCGTCGAGGCTGTCCGAGTTGCCGACCGAGATCTTGAGGCCGAGCTTGGCGACCACCGCCTCGACGGCGCGGGTCTGCGCGATGAGGGCGTCGATCGCCTCCTGGATGATGCGGTTTCCTTCGGCGTTGCCCTCGCCGATCATCTGGTCATAGGCCTCGGTACCGGCATCCGCCCGCGCCTTGATGGCCATGAGCTTCTCGGAGGCGGTCTTCATCGCGGCCTCCAGGCGCTGCGCCTCCTCGGGAGCCTTGGCGGCGGCGAGCTGCAGGATAGAGGGGCCTTCCACGACCGTGCCGTCCGGCCGGGCGTAGCGGCCGTGGACGATCGCCACCATGCCGACCTGGTCGTACCAGTGCGAGTTGTGGGTGTTGTCGGCGAAGCAGTCGTGCTCCTCCTCCGGATCGTGGAGGATGAGGCCGAGCTTCATGCGCTCGCCCGCGAGTTCGCCGTAGGAGAGCGAGCCGATGCCGGTGAGGATCGTGGCGAGCCCGCTATTCTCGTCCTGCTTGGCGAGATCGGCCGCGGCCTTGCCGCCCGGGGCCCAGAGCTTCGCCATCGCCCCGACATCCTCCACCAGGAGTTCGGTCGCGGCCTTCAGATAGTCCCGCCGGCGGTCGCAGTTCTTGTTGGTGCAGGCCTTGAGCGAATAATCCGTCGCGGGCCGCTTGCCGGCCCCGGGGCCGGTTCCGTTGAGGTCCTGGCCCCAGAGGAGGAACTCGATCGCGTGATAGCCGGTCGCGACATTCGCCTCGACGCCGCCCGCCTCGTGCAGGCGCTCCAGCAGCTTCTTGTCGATCTTGCTCGCATCGATCTGGTTGCGACCGACCCGGATGCGCTTGTTGGCGATGATGTTGGCGCGGAACAGCGGGTTGTCGTCGGAGCTCTCGCCGTAGCTCCCGGTGTCGACGTAATCGATCAGCCCCTCATCCAGCGGCCAGGCGTTCACCTTGCCCTCTAGCTCGTCGACCGCCTTGTTGCCGAAGCGGAACCCCTCCGTCTGCTGGTAGGGCACGCGCGCCTTGAGCCAGGCCTCGCGGGCGGCCTTCAGGGTGTCTTCCGTCGGGTTCGCCAGGAACGCGTCAATGCTCTTCTTGAGGTCGCGCGTTCCCTGGGCGGCGTCGTCGTACATGGCACGCGCGATCGCCACATAGGTGCCGAGCACCGCCTTAGGCTCGGGCGCCTGTGCGATGGCGGGGGTTCCACAGGTCGCCGCCACGACGGCAGCGAGACATAAGCGACGCACAAGGCCCACGATTTGCTCCCCAAGGTCTCAGTTCGGCAGACGGTCGTCTCAGATCTCACGGGCGAAGTTTTGCCCGCGTCGCGTCGAACTGGCCCCGTCCGTTGCACTCCGGCGGCAAGCGGGTCAAGTCAAACGGGCACTCTCGCGTCCAACTGCTACAATCCGCCCCGCGATATCCAAGTAGCTCCACGCCACAACTCAGACCTGCACCTGCATAGATTGTATTTTTTCTAATCAAAAATCTAAGGTGCGCGCCGGATCTACAGAACGCGACCAAGTCGGGCTGCCGTCGCGACGACGGGGCCGCCGCGATGCGGGCGTCTTGCGTCCCGTGCCGGCTTGGCGGATGTCTGGGCAAACGGAGCAGCGGCCGGCCCAGAGCCCCCGCGGAGGAAACGATGGCGTCCTACGAGTACAGGCCGTTTCCCTACCGGCTTGCGCCCGAACTCGACGGCGCGGCGGGGGAATACCCGGTGGCGATCGTCGGGGCCGGCCCCGTCGGGCTCTCGGCCGCGATCGACCTTGCGCTGCGCGGGGTGCAGAGCGTGGTCCTCGACGACAACGACGTCGTGTCGGTCGGAAGCCGCGCGATCTGCTGGGCGAAGCGCACGCTCGAGATCTTCGACCGCCTCGGCGTCGGGGACCGCATGGTGGCGAAGGGCGTGACCTGGAAGCTCGGCCGCTTCTACCATGGCGACCGGGAGATCTCCTCGATCGATCTTCTGCCGGAGCCCGGCCACAAGATGCCGGCCTTCATCAACCTGCAGCAATACTATGTCGAGCAGTACCTGGTCGAGCGCGCGGGGGATTTTCCCGACCTGATCGACCTGCGCTGGAAGAACAAGGTGACGCGGGTCGAAGCATCGGCCACCGGCGTCAGCCTCGGCATCGAGACGCCGGACGGCCCCTACGGATTGCAGGCCGAGTGGGTCATCGCCGCGGACGGCGCCCGCTCCCCCATCCGGAAGGTCCTCGGCCTGGAGCTCGTGGGCCAGCTCTTCGAGGAGCGCTTCCTCATCGTGGACGTCCGGCTGCCGGCGGAGCGTCCGAACGAGCGGCATTTCTGGTTCAAACCGACCTTCGACCCGGGCGAGAGCGTGCTCGTCCATCGCCAGCCGGACGACGTCTACCGGGTCGATTTCCAGCTCGGGCCGCATGCCGATCCCGAGGCGGAACGGGCCCCGGACCGCGTCAGGGCGCGCGTCGAGGCCGTGTTCGGGAAGGGCGTCGAGTACGAGCTCGAATGGGCGTCGGTCTACATGTTCAGATGCGCCCGGCTCGACCGTCTCGTGCATGGCCGCGTGATCTTCGCCGGCGACAGCGCCCACGTGGTCTCGCCCTTCGGGGCGCGGGGCGGGAATGGCGGCATCCAGGACGTCGACAATCTCGCCTGGAAGCTGGCGCTCGTGGTCGAGGGCAAGGCGCAACCGGAGCTCATGGCGAGCTACGACGAGGAGCGCGGACGCGGGGCCGACGAGAACGTCCTGAACTCCGCCCGTACGACCCGCTTCATGACGCCCAAGACGGCGGTCGAGCGCGCCTACCGGGACGCCGTCCTGGCGCTCGCCGCCGAGCATCCCTTCGCCCGCAGCCTCGTCAATGGAGGCCGCCTCTCCCGGCCCTGCCTGCTCGACGGCTTTGTCCTCCAGACCCCGGACGAGACCCGCCTCCCCGAGATGACGCGGCCCGGGGCCATCTGCCCGGACGCGCCGATGGAGGACAGCGAAGGCCGGAGCTGCTGGCTTCTCGGGGCGCTCGGCGATGGCTTCACGGCGATGGTCTTCGTGGACGGCGAGGAGCGCGACCCGCAGACCTGGCCGACCCTCCCGCCGGAGATGCGTCTGCTCGCCATCGCGCCGCGAGCACTCGGGCGAAGCGCGCTCGCCACCCTCGTCGATGCCGAAGGGATTGCGCGGGAGCGGTATGGCGGAAGGCCCGGCGTGACCTACCTCATCCGGCCGGACCAGCATATCGCGGCACGGTTCGCCGGCTTCGACCCCGTAGCGCTCCAGCGCGCCTATGCCCGGGCGACGGGCCACCTCGACGAGCCGGCGAGGGCAGCGGCATGACGTCCGGACCAGCCACTCCCTTCGGCGGACAAGGGGACGAGCTCTACGAGGCCCTCATCGATGCCCATGCGGGTCTCGACCCCGAGCAGAGCCTTGCCCTCCACGCACGTCTCGTCCTCCTGCTCGCCGGCGAAATCGGGGATTCGGAGCGGGTGCTTACCCTGATCGCGCGGGCGAGGGACTCACTAGGGGCACCAGAGAACGGGAGCCGGGAACCCTAGACAAATTGAGGAGTTGTGCGCCTTTGCGGTCATCGATCAACATCGCACGCGCGTGAACCAGCAAGTCCCCGACAGCCGCGACCCGAGCCTGCTCAGCGAGGAACGCTACCGGCTGCTCGTCGAGGCGGTGACCGACTACGCCATCTACATGCTCGACCCGAATGGCTTCGTGTCGAGCTGGAACCGCGGCGCGCAACGCTACAAGGGCTACACCAGGCAGGAGATCCTGGGGCAGCATTTCTCCCGCTTCTACACCGAGCAGGACAAGGCGACCGGTCTGCCGGCGCGCGCGCTGCGGACCGCCCGAGAGGAAGGACGCTTCGAGCAGGAGGGCTGGCGCGTCCGCAAGGACGGCACCCTCATGTGGGCGCATGTCGTCATCGACCCGATCCGGAACGAGGACGGCGTTCTCCTCGGCTACGCCAAGATCACCCGCGACATCACCGAACGGAAGGCCACGGAGGACGCCCTCCGCCAGAGCGAGGAGCGCTTTCGCCTGCTCGTCCAGGGCGTGCACGACTACGCCATCTACATGCTCGACCCCGAGGGTCGCGTGGCGAACTGGAACACCGGCGCCCAGCGCTTCAAGGGCTACGAGGAAGAGGAGATCGTCGGCCAGCACTTCTCCCGCTTCTACACGGAGGAGGACCGGCTCTCGCGACTGCCCTGGCGCGCGCTGGAGACCGCCGCCCGGGAAGGACGCTTCGAGCAGGAGGGCTGGCGCATCCGCAAGGACGGCACCCGCTTCTGGGCGCATGTCATCATCGACGCGATCCGGGACAAGGACGGCAAGCTGATCGGCTTCGGCAAGGTCACGCGCGACGTTACCGAGCGCCGGGCCGCGCAGGAGGCGCTCGAGGAGGCCCGTGCGCGCTTCGTCCAGGCGCAGAAGATGGAGGCGATCGGCCAGCTGACCGGCGGTGTCGCCCACGACTTCAACAACCTGCTCGCGGTCGTGCTCGGGAACCTCGACCTCGCGCGCAAAAAGCTGCCCCCCGACCCGAAGCTGCAGCAGCTCATCGAGAACTCGATCCAGGCGGCCGAGCGGGGCGCGACGCTCACGCGCCGCATGCTGGCCTTCGCGCGACGGCAGGACTTGGAAGCGGCTCCCGTCGATGTCCCGACGCTCGTGCGGGACATGGCGGACCTTCTTCAGCGCTCGATCGGCCCGAGCATCACGATCGACACGCAGTTTCCGCTGCGGCTGGCGCCCGCGCTTGCAGACGCGAACCAGCTCGAACTGGCGCTCCTCAACCTGACCGTGAATGCGCGCGACGCCATGCCCGAGGGAGGGGCGATCATCATCTCCGGGCGGGAGGCGGAACTCGCCCTCGGCAACAAGGCCGGCCTTCGCCCCGGCCGCTATGTCTGCCTGTCGGTCAAGGACAGCGGCGAGGGCATGGACGAGCAGACGCTGGCCCGCTCCATCGAGCCGTTCTTCACCACAAAGGGCGTCGGCAAGGGCACGGGTCTCGGTCTCTCCATGATCCACGGCTTTGCGGATCAGTCGGGCGGGGGCCTCGTCCTGGAAAGCACGAAGGGCAAGGGCACCACGGCGGAGATCTGGCTGCCCATCGCGCAAGTGGCGAAACCCGAGGATACAGAAGACGAGCCGGCCGGGCCTGCCGCGTCACCGAACCAGAAGAAGCTGACCATCCTGGTGGTGGACGACGACAGCCTCGTCCTGATGAACACGACGGCGATGCTGGAGGATCTCGGCCACGAGGTGTTCGAGGCCAATTCCGGCGAGCAGGCGCTTCGGATCCTGCGGCGCCAGCATCGCGTAGACCTCGTCATCACGGACCAGCTCATGCCGGGCATGACCGGCCTTCAGCTGGCGGAGGAGGTGCAGAGGATCTCGGCCGGCGTGCCGATCATCCTGGCGACCGGCTATGCGGATCTGCAGAACGAGCCCAGCATGCCGGTCACGCGGCTCAGCAAGCCGTTCCTGCAACGGGACCTGGCCCGGGCCGTCGCGGCAAGCGTCGCCGGGGAGCCCGCCCAGGTGCTTGCCTTCCGGACGAAGTAGCGGCGGGCGGCGAGACGCCGACCGCCAGTATCGGGACTCGCGGCGGGCATGGGCTGCCCGCCACGGTCTGGCGCGACGCTGCGCGGGTTCCGGCTTATCGGCTCAGTTCGCCACCGCGCCCGCCGCCTTGAGGACCGGCGTCCAGCGGGCGACCTCGCTCTCGACCAGCTTCTGCAGCGCCTCGGGGCCGCGATCCGCACCCTCGGGAATGACGCCGCCGAGATCGAGCAGGCGCTTGCGCGTGTTCTCGTCCGACAGCGACTTGTTCAGGGCATCGACCAGCTTCGCGCGCACGTCCTGCGGCAGGCCCTTGGGCGCGAAGACGGCATTCCAGGCCGAGACCTCGTAGCCGTCGAGCCCGGCCTCCTTCGTCGTCGGGACGTCGGGGAGCGCCGGCGAGCGCTGCGGGGTGGCGATGGCGTAGGCCTTGATCGTGCCGCCGGTGACCTGCGGAGCCACGTTCACGATCTGGTCGGTCATGAAGTCGACCTGCCCCGACATGAGGTCGTTCAGGGCCGGCCCGGTGCCGCGATAAGCCACCATGGTCGGCTTGACGCCCAGGACGGAGGTGAAGAGCACGCCGGTGGAATGCGAGACCGAGCCGACGCCCGCATGGGCCATGTTCGTCTTGGTGTCGTTCGCCTTCACGTGCGCCAGGAAGGCCTTGAGGTCGGCAGCCGGGTAGTCCTTCTTGGCCACGATGACGATGGGGGTGCCGGCCGCCATGCCGATCGGGTCGAAGCTCTTGGCCGGATCGTATTTCAGGTTTGGGTACAGGGCCGGGGCGGCGCCGTGGGTACCCATATGCCCCATCATGATCGTGTAGCCGTCCGGCGCAGCCTGCGAGGCCCGCGTGATGCCGGTCGTGCCACCGGCGCCGGCGACGTTCTCCACCACGACCTGCTGGCCCAGCGTCCGGGACATGTGATCGCCGACGATGCGCGCGACGACGTCGGTGGGCCCGCCTGCCGCGAAGGGCACGATCATGGTGATCGGACGCTGCGGATAGGTCTGCGCCGCGGCGGCGCCAACCGTCAGACCGAGCGCCGCGGCAAAAGTGAGAAGTCGCTTCAAGGATTCCTCCCGTGTGAAAGGGTCTTCTCGTCGGAAGATCTTGCATCCGCAAGGCTGGGCTGCCGGCCCCCGCCTCCGTCTTTGGGCTGATGCAAGCCGGCGCGGCGCAGGAACTGAGGCCCGCCGCAAGAGGCCGGGGACGAAGCAGAGCTCCGTCCCCGGCGGGAGACGATCAATCCTCGACGAAGACTTCGTCGCGGCTTTTCCGGATCGATGGCAGCAGCGCGAGCACCAGCATCACGACGGCGATGACCAGCAGCGCCAAGGAGAGCGGACGCTCGACGAAGGTCATCATGTCGCCGCGCGAGATGATGAGCGCGCGCCGGAGGTTCTCCTCCATCAGCTTGCCGAGCACGAAGCCGAGGAGCAACGGCGCGGGCTCGAAGCCGAACTTGATCAGGCAGTATCCGATCAGCCCGAAGAACGCGATGAAGAACACGTCCGTAGGCAGCGAGTTGATCGAGTAGATGCCGACCGAGCAGAACATCAGGATGGCCGGGAACATCAGCCGGTAGGGCACCTTCAGGAGGCGCACCCAGAGCCCGATCATGGGCAGGTTGATGATCAGCAGCATGAGGTTGCCGACCCACATGGAGGCGATCATCCCCCAGAACAGGTTGGCGTTCTTGGTCATCACCTGCGGGCCCGGCACGATGCCGTGGATCGTCATGGCGCCCACCATGAGGGCCATGACGGCATTCGGCGGGATGCCGAGGGTCAGCAGGGGGATGAACGAGGTCTGCGCGCCGGCATTGTTGGCGCTCTCGGGCCCGGCCACGCCCTCGATGGCACCCTGCCCGAACCGGCGGGGATCCTTCGCGAGCTTCTTCTCGACCGTGTAGGACGCGAACGGGCCGAGGACCGCGCCGTTTCCGGGCAGGATGCCGAGGATGCCGCCGATGAAGGTGCCGCGCACGATCGGCTTCGCGGAATCCTTCAGGTCCTGCATGCTCGGCAGGAGGCGTCCGATCCGCTGCTTGACCACGTCGCGAACTTCGGTGTGGTCGAGGTTGCGGAGGATTTCCGCGACGCCGAAGAGCCCCATCGCGAGGGTCGCGAAGTCGATGCCGTCCGACAGGAACTGCATGCCGAAGGTCATGCGCTCCTGCCCCGTCTCGAGGTCGGTGCCGACCGTTGAGAACAGGATGCCGACCAGGATCATGGCGATGGCGCGCAGGATCGAGCCGCGCGCCAGGACGACGGCGAAGACGAGGCCCATCACCATGAGCGAGAAGTACTCGGCCGGCCCGAAGATCAGCGCGAGCCGCGTCAGCGGGGCGCCGACCGCCGCGATGAAGACCGTGGCGACGCAGCCCGCGAAGAAGGAGCCGATCGCCGCGATGCCGAGCGCGACGCCCGCCCGGCCGCGCTTGGCCATCTGGTGACCGTCGAGCGTCGTGACGACGGCCGTCGCCTCACCCGGGATGTTCACCAGGATGGCGGTGGTCGAACCGCCGTACTGCGCGCCGTAATAGATGCCGGCGAGCATGATGAGGGCGCCGGTCGGATCGAACTTGAAGGTGATCGGCAGCAGCATCGCGATGGATGCCACCGGGCCGACACCCGGCAGCACGCCGACGAGGGTGCCGACGAGGCAGCCGACGAAGCAGAGCAGGATATTCAGCGGGATCGGCACGACGCCGAGCCCGGGAATGTCGACCGGGATCAGCCCGAAGACGGTGCCGAAGCCGAGGCTGAGATTTGCGAGAAGGTCGCCCATCAAACGGGTCCAGTCACGAGAAGAGGGCCGGGGCGAACATCAGACCGTGCCCGCATGCTCGTCGGGCACGACGTCGATCGGCTCGTGAGCCGGGCGGCGCCGGTGGGTCGCGAGGAAGATCCCGAAGGCGAGCACGGCGAGGCCGAAGGCCGTCGCGCGCAGCCGCCCCTCGCTCGACCAGCCGGACGGGTACAGGTCGGCAAAGGTCTGTGGATACATCGGGATCGGCAGGTTCAGGAGGTCCCCGAACAGCAGCATGCAGAAGCAGGTCAGCGCGAGAGCGAGGATCACCAGGTCGCGAAACCGCGCCTCCGCGGTTGCGAAACCGGCAATCATCATGGCGATCGGGCCTGCTCCGAGAAGGCCAAGCTGCGGAACGGGCAGCGGACCGAGCGAGAAACCCCGGATCGTCATCCCGAACCACACGATGGCGATGCCCACGAAGACGGGCCCCCGCAGGCTGAACGCCTCGAGGGGGGCGCCATCATGCGTGAAGCCGATGACGACCAGGGCCAGTCCGCAGAGGCCAACCCCCACAGCGAGCCATCTCGGCAGCATGGCCGGGCCCATGGCGCGGAGGGTGCCTTGCGGCAGGTCGCTCGTCAGCCAGAGCGCAAACAGCGCCAGTGCGACCAGCACCAACCCGGACACGAGACTCTGGGGGCCGCGTATGACGCCGCGCCCCGCCGGGCTGCGGTCAGCTCCAGCATGCATGAATCTTCCTCCCAAAAGGCGGACCGGCCGCCTGTTGTGGCGTTCTCGAAGTGAGGTTGATGCACAGTCGCCGCGACGCGATCAAGTGCGCCGCGCCGCAAAAGTGCCTCAATCCAGTTTAGCGCCAGACGCTTTGACGACCTGCGCCCACTTCCCGTGCTCGGCCCGAGTGTAGGCCATGAGCTCGGCCGGGCTCATGATTTTCATCTCGCCGCCAAGTTCCGCAAACCGGCGTTTCAGGTCCTCGCCCTCGAGGGCTTTTCTCACCTCGGCATTCAGCTTGGCCACGATCTCTGGCGGGGTCCCCTTCGGCGCGTAGAGGGCGAACCAGCTCGAGGCTTCGAAGCCCGGCAACCCGCTCTCGGCGAGCGTGGGCACGTCAGGGAGCGCCTGGGAGCGTTGGGCCGAGGTGACGGCCAGCGCCCGCAGATTGCCGGCCTTCGCCTGCTCGATCGAGGAGGGAAGGTTGTCGAACATCACGTCCACTTGGCCGCCCACCAGGTCGTTGATGGCCGGGCCCGAGCCCCGATAGGGCACGTGAGGCATCTCGACGCCGGCCATCTGCTTGAACAGCTCGCCCGAGAGATGGATCGAGGTGCCGTTCCCGGACGAGGCCATGTTGAGCTTCCGCGTCGAGGCCTTCGCCTCCGCGATGAACTCCTGAACGGTCGTTGCCTTCACGTTCTTCGGATTGACGACCATCAGGTTCGGCACTCCGGCCGCGAACGCCACGCCCTCGAAATCGGTGAGCGGGTTGTACGGCATCTTCGAATAGAGGCTCGCATTGATGGCATGCGTGCCCACGGTGCCCATGACGAGGGTGTAGCCGTCGGGTGCGGATTTCGCGACGGCATCCGTCCCGATATTGCCTCCCGCGCCGCCGCGATTGTCGATGATGAATTGCTGGCCGAGCGACTGGCTGAGCTTGTCGGCGATCAGACGGGCGAAGATGTCGGTCGTCCCCCCGGCCGCGAACGGCACGACGACGCGGACCGGCCGGCTCGGATAGGTCGCCTGGGCGAGGGTCGGGCCCGAGAGGCCGAGCGCCATGGCAATGCCGAGGGCGGCGGATGCAAGTTTCTTCATGAAGGGGTGTCCTCCGTGGCGCCGATGGCGGCCTGCTTGGGCGCGCCTTTAACAGAGGCTTATGCCCGGTTCGAGGGCAAGAGCCGCTCGGCGAGGCTTGCATCGCGCGACCGCACGTCACATTCCTCAGCATTGCGAGAACCTGGGCGGCAGCTTTGGGCGAACCCTTCAAGAACCTGGCCTGGGACGATTTCCGCCTGGTGAAGGCCATCGCGGAGGCCCGCGGGCTGGCCGGTGCGGCAGCCGATATCGGCGTCAACCATTCGACGATCTTTCGGCGCCTCGGACAGCTCGAGGAAGCGCTCGGCACCAAGCTCTTCGAGCGGCATCGCTCGGGCTATGCCGCGACACCGGCCGGGGAAGAGATGGCGGCGCTCGCCGTGAGACTCGACGCCGACATCACGTCCTTCACGCGCCGCCTCGTCGGGCGGGAGATCGCCGCCTCCGGCGAGCTTCGGGTCACGACCAACGACTCGCTGCTGGTCCACCTTCTCACGCCCATCTTCGCGCGGTTCCGCGCGCAGCATCCGGCAGTGCAGCTCGATGTCGTGCTCGCGAACCAGGCCCTGAATCTGTCGAAGCGCGATGCGGACGTCGCGATCCGGGCGACGGACGATCCGCCGGAAACCCTGGTCGGCCGGCGCGCGGCGACGATCGCCTGGGCGCTCTACGGCCGCCGCGACGAGTTCGACGGCTCGTCCCTCGATCTCGCTACCCTTACGGCCACGCGGAACTGGGTCTCGCTCGGCGAGAACCTCTCCCACGTGAAAGCCGTGCGGTTCCTCCGCCGGGAGGTCTCGCCGGAGCAGATCGTCTATCGCGTGAACACGGTCCTCGGCCTCGCAGAGGCGGTGGAGGCCGGCATCGGAATCGGGCACCTCCCCTGCTTCATCGGCGACGGCCGGGCCGACCTCGTGCGCCTGGCGCCGCCGGTCGCGGATTTCTCGGCCAGCCTCTGGCTTCTGACCCACCCGGACCTGCGCCAGTCGCCGCGGGTGCGGGTCTTTCTCGACTTCGTCTCCGCCGCCATCGCGGCGCGTCGTCCCGAGATCGAAGGGCTTTCTCGGCACGGGCGGGACACAGCGGATCCGGCAGAAACCGCGCAGACCTGAAAAGATCACCTTGCGTACCCGCAAGATCTCGCCCCTCGCCTCCGCGCAGCGGGCCGGCTAGCTCTGGCAGAGCTAGACGGGAGAACACGATGACCAAGATCCTGGTTCTTTATTACTCGAGCTATGGCCACATGGAGCAGATGGCCTACGCGGCGGCCGAGGGCGTGCGCGAAGCGGGCGCAGAGGCAGTGGTCAAGCGCGTGCCCGAGCTCGTGCCGGATGAGGTCGCGCGGCAATCCCACTTCAAGCTCGACCAGGCGGCGCCGATCGCGACCGTGGCGGAGCTTCCCGAATACGACGGCATCATCGTCGGCGTCCCGACCCGGTTCGGCCGCATGGCGTCCCAGATGTCGAACTTCTGGGACCAGGCAGGCGGCATCTGGGCAACCGGCAAGCTGACCGGCAAGGTGGGCAGCGTCATGTCGTCCAGCGCGACCCAGCATGGCGGGCAGGAGACGACCCTGTTTTCAGGGATCACGAACCTCCTGCACTTCGGCATGATCATCGTCGGCCTGCCCTACTCGTTCCAGGGACAGATGACGCTGGACGAGATCGTGGGCGGAGCCCCCTATGGTGCGACCACCATCGCGGGCGGCCAGGGGCAGCGGCAGCCGAGCCAGATCGAAAAGGACGCCGCGCGCTTCCAGGGCAACCTGGTCGCGGAAACTGCGGCGAAGCTGAGGGGCTGAGCCAGTCGCGGCCGATCCGAAGCTCGGCCCGGGTGCCAGCCCTGGGCTTTGCCGGACCCCTTCCGCCGTTCTGATGAGATCCTGCGGCATCCCGGTCCAGCCACGCTGATCGAGCGCCGCTGGATCGAGGGCCGGCCTGCTGGCCTGCCCTCTTCCCCCGCCGATCCGTCCGGCGGGGCAACGGCACGGCTTGCGAGCCGGCCGGTATCGTGCCGTCGCTCAAGCCCCGCGCGGCTTGAGGCGGGCGTCGCCTCCCACAGGCCGCGAGCTATTCCTGCCTCGCCTTCCCCCAGGCTTCGTTTCGCGTCCCGAAATCAAGCTGCCGCAGGCTGCGTCGTCAGACGCAACAGACCCGACATGATTGTATGAACATGACGGAAGCCTGGCAGGAGAAGGTCCTCGGGCGAATTCGACCCCGCTTGGAATCGTGAGCGGTCCGCCCTTCGGCGGCCCGCCCCTGCAGAATCGTCCGGCCGGCCGTCCGACACCATCCGGCGCGTCGCTGAAGTAACGAAGGACATGATACGGAGGCGAAACGGCCGGTCTTGAATAGAGGCTGGCCGGCGAGCGCCGCTTCCTGAGCAGGGTTGATGGAACACGATACGACGCTTCTTCTCACGATCTCCCTCGGCCTCCTGCTGGCCTTCGTGCTTGGTTTCGCGGCCGCGCGTCTGCGCCTGCCGCCCCTCGTCGGCTATCTGCTGGCCGGGATCGCGATGGGGCCGTTCACGCCCGGCTTCGTGGGCGACGCGGCCCTGGCGGGCCAGCTTGCCGAAGTGGGCGTCATCCTCCTCATGTTCGGCGTCGGGCTTCACTTCTCACTCGAGGATCTCCGCGCGGTGCGGGGCGTCGCCATCCCCGGCGCGGTCGGGCAGATCGTCCTCGCGACGGCGATCGGCGTCGCCGTCTCGATGGCCTGGGGCTGGCCCTTCGGGGGCGCGCTGGTGTTCGGGCTGTCCCTCTCCGTCGCCAGCACGGTCGTCCTTCTGAAAGCCCTGGAGGAGAGGAACGCGGTTGGCGGAGTGAATGGCCGCATCGCGATCGGCTGGCTGATCGTCGAGGACCTCGTGATGGTCCTCGCCCTGGTCCTGATCCCCGCCTTCGCGGGCACCCTCGGCGGCAACCTGGAGGGGGCGAGTTCGACCTGGGATGCCCTGATCAGCCTCGCGACCACGATCGTGAAGGTGGGCGTCTTCCTCGCCATCATGCTCCTGATCGGCCCGCGCGTCCTTCCTCCGCTTCTCAGGGAGGTCGCGCGGCTCGGCTCGCGCGAGCTCTTCACTCTAGCGGTCCTGGCCGCCGCACTCGGGATCGCCCTCACGGCCGCCAAGCTTTTCGACGTGTCGTTCGCGCTCGGGGCCTTCTGCGCGGGCGTGGTTCTCGCAAAATCCGAATACAGCCACAGGGCGGCAACGGAATCCCTCCCCCTGCAGGACGCCTTCGCGGTCCTGTTCTTCGTCTCCGTCGGGATGCTCTTCGATCCCTCCGTGCTCATCCGGGAACCCGCGGCCGTTGCGGCCACCCTCCTCATCATCGTACTGGGCAAGACCGTCATCGCCATGGCGATCGTCATGATGCTCGGCTATCCGGCGGGCACGGCCGCCATGGTCGGAGCCAGCCTCGCGCAGATCGGCGAATTCTCCTTCATCCTCGCCGGCCTCGGCATCTCCCTGCAGCTGATGCCGTCGGTCGGGCGGGATCTCATCCTGGCCGGCGCGATCCTGTCGATCCTGCTGAATCCCTTCGCGTTCCGGCTCGTCCACCCGCTCGGCCAGTGCCTGACCGTCCTGCCGGGGCGCCTGCTCGGGAAGGCCCAGCGGCAGCTCAAATTCGCGCGGCTCGAGCGCAGGCTCGAGGAGGAGCAGGCCGCCGAGGCTGCCGCGCAGACCCGCTCCTCCCTGACTTCGGCGGAGGTTGCGGACCGATTCCCGATCTTCGAACGGTTGCCGCCTGAGGCCAGGACCGAGCTCGCGTCCCTGTTCGTCCCCATCCACGCTTCGCCGGGGGACAGGCTGGTCAGGAAGGGCGATGTCGCGGACGAGATCTTCTTCATCGAATCGGGCGAGGTCGAAGTCTCCCTTCCCGGGCGAACGGTCCGCCTCGGTCCGGGAGGCTTCTTCGGCGAGATGGGAGTTCTGCTTGGTCTCTCCCGGACGGCCGACGTCACGGCGATCGACTTCTGCGACCTGCAGGCGCTGAGCCGGCGGAACCTGCTGCGGTTTCTCGACGACCACCCGGAGCTGACGAGCGTGATCGGGGGCGTCGCCGAGCGACGCTCGCGAGAGAACCGCAATCGCGTCGCCTGAGGCCACAGCTCTCCGCCCCGCGGTTGGTCGGCCGCGAGAGCCCAAATGGCGCGGAAGCGGCTCGCAGGGCCTCGCCCTCCCGAGCAGAACCCGTACCCCACCGGCGCGGTGCGGGTGCCTACAGGTTGCGTGTTGCGGGTCTCAACCGTTCGGCCGCAGCCCCGGCGGCGGCACAGCGAGCGAGTCGCCGCGCCGGCCCCGTTCCCCTCCCCTACTGCCCGAAGCTGCAGCCGTATTGAGATGCGACGCAGAGGACGGCCTTTCGGGCGTCCCGGGTCGCCCAGGCGCCCCGCGACAGACGCAACTTTGGTGGGCCGAGCACTGGCGGCGCGAGCGGCGGCAGCCCGTGAGCTGGTCAGGGTAGGGCCGCTGCCTCGACGTGCTTCGTGGGTCTGGAACGGCAGAAAGCCCGCCGCGCGTGAGCGTGGCGGGCTTTTTGGGTTTGGTTGCGGGGGTTGGATTTGAACCAACGACCTTCAGGTTATGAGCCTGACGAGCTACCG
>NZ_JBMSEF010000013.1:0-156415 GCF_049446235.1 Enterovirga sp. CN4-39
GGGCAGAACGGCCTGCCGGTCGAGACGATCGCGTTCAAGTTCGAGGGCGCCCGCGTGGACGAGCTGCCCCGCCCGCACCCGCTCTACGAGATCTTCATGAACTCGCCGCGGCTCGAGGCGCTGAGCGAGGAGGAGCTCGCGCTGCTGCCGCGCGTCGAGGACCTGACCCCGGAATCCGACATCACCGCCTTCCTGCGCAACGGTGTCCCAGAGGTGCTGAAGAAGGCGGCCTTGCGACGCATGTGGGCGCTCGACCCGGCCATCCGCGACTATGTGGGCGATGCCCGGGACTATGCCTGGGACTGGAACGTGCCGGGCGGCGTGCCGGGCTGCGGCCCGCTCCTGCCCGGCGACGACATGACCGAGCGGATCGAGAAGATGTTCTCCGGTGCCGCCTCGCCGCAGCAGGAGGCGCGCGAGGCCGCGTCCGCGAAGCCCGAAGAGACGCCATCTCCCGAGCCCGCAGCAGAGGAGGCCGAAGGCGTAGAGGCGGGCGGCGCAGCCGCGCCTGCCCCCTTGCAGATCGCCGGGACGGCGGCGTTCAGCGCCCCGACGGCCGAGGCTGAACCAGCCTCGGCAGAGCCCGTCGAGGCAGAGCGGCCATCACCGGCGCGCACCCTGTCGCGGCGGCATGGCGCCGCCCTACCAAAGTTCGATCTATTCTAAGTCTTGTCTCGCTCCATAACCGCGTATTATGGGGTCAAGCGTGGCCGCTGAACCACGTCTTGCCGGGAGCGAAATGCGCACCGAGGGTATCGAGGAAGCTATTCGGGCCGCCGGCGGCATCGGCGCGCTGGCCCGTGCTTTGGGCATCTCGCAGCCCGCGGTCTCCAATTGGAAGCGGATTCCGGCTGACCGCGTGGTCGCCGTGGAGGCGGTCACCGGCGTCCACCGGTCGCTGCTGCGGCCTGATCTCTTCGGCGACAAGGAACGCGAGTTGAGCCAAGATCCCGAGCTCGACGAGATCGACCTCCTGCGCTCTCAGGAATATGCCCTTCTCGCGAACCTGCTGGCTCGCGCGCCAAGCCAGGAGCTGCTCGGCAGGATCGCCCGGCTCGAAGGCGATGCGAGCCCGCTCGGGGCCGCGCATCGCAAGCTGGCTGAGGCAGCGGCGGCGACGAGTGCGGATGCGGTCTCGCGCGAGTATTTCGATCTGTTCGTGGGTTTGGGGCGTGGCGAGATCCTGCCCTATGCGTCCTACTACCTGACCGGCTTTCTCAACGAGCGTCCGCTGGCGCGGGTGCGCGAGGATCTGCAGGCGCTCGGGATCGAGACCTCCGAGGACGTCCGCGAGCCGGAGGATCATGTCGCCATCCTGTGCGAGGTCATGTCGGGCCTGGCCGGAAGGCAGTTCGCGGCCGAGGGCGACGCGGAGCGCCGCTTCTTCGACCGGCACCTGAAGCCCTTTGCCGAGCGGTTCTTCGAAGATCTCGAGACCGCGAATTCTTCCAGGTTCTACCGATCCGTCGGTGCCCTGGGCCGTTTGTTCATCGAGATTGAGACGGAGGCCTTCGCGATCGAGAACTGAGCTGTCCCCGGGCAGATCGGATCCGACGTCGAGCGGAGACACGAACATGAGCAGCAGCGACAAGAAGGCGATGGATCGCCGCAAGTTTCTCGGGGCCGTCGGAGGCGCTTCCAGCGCAGCCGTCGCGGTTGCCGTCTCTCCGATCGCGGCGACGGAGGCTCAGGCCTACGACCCCGGCCAGAGCGAAACCAAGGCTCGCTACCGCGAGTCCGACCACGTCAAGGCGTTCTACCGTACCAACGGGTACGAGACCCTGAAGAAGTGAGGGCTGCCCGATGCTGACGAAGCGCAAGAGCGGCGAAGCGGGCCGCGCAAAGCTCCAGGCCATCGCCGCCGGCCTTTCCTCCGGGGCCATGGATCGCCGCTCCTTCCTCCGCCGCTCCGGCCTGGCGGTCGGCGGCCTCGCGGCCGTGGGCTCGCTCCAGCTCGGCGCCGTGCGCAAGGCGCAGGCGGCAGGCACCGCGGTCAGCGGGCCGCAGGTGACGATCAAGAAGAACATCTGCACCCACTGCTCGGTCGGCTGCACGGTGACGGCCGAGGTCGTGAACGGCGTCTGGGTCGGCCAGGAGCCCTCGTGGGAATCGCCGATCAACCGCGGCACGCACTGCGCCAAGGGCGCCGCGATTCGCGAGCTGGTCCACAGCGAGCGCCGGCTGAAGTACCCGGTGAAGCTCGTGAACGGGCAGTGGCAGCGCGTCAGCTGGGACCAGGCGATCAACGAGATCGGCGACAAGCTGCTCGAGATCCGGGGCAAGTACGGCGCGGATTCCGCCTATTGGCTCGGCTCGGCCAAGTACACGAACGAGGCCGCCTATCTCCTGCGCAAGTTCGGCGCCTTCTGGGGCACGAACTCCGTCGACCACCAGGCCCGCATCTGCCACTCGACCACGGTCGCGGGTGTCGCCAATACCTGGGGCTACGGCGCCCAGACGAATTCCTACAACGACATCCGCAACGCCAAGACGATGATCATCCTCGGCGGCAATCCGGCCGAGGCGCATCCGATCTCCATGCAGCACGTGCTAGCCGGCAAGGAGATCAACCGCGCGAACATGATCGTCGTCGATCCGCGCTTCACCCGGACGGCCGCTCACGCGACCGAGTATGTCCGGCTGCGCTCCGGCACGGACATCCCGCTCGTCTGGGGCCTCCTCTGGCACATCTTCCAGAACGGCTGGGAGGACAAGGACTTCATCCGCCAGCGCGTTTACGGGATGGACGACGTCCGCAAAGAAGTCGCGAAGTGGGCGCCCGACGAGGTCGAGCGCGTCACGGGCGTGCCGGGCGAGCAGCTGAAGCGCGTCGCCTACCTCTTCTCGCACGAGAAGCCGGCAACCGTGATCTGGTGCATGGGCGCGACCCAGCACACGGTCGGCACCGCGAACGTGCGGGCGCTCTGCATCCTCGCACTCGCGACCGGGAACGTGGGCAAGCCCGGCACCGGCGCGAACATCTTCCGCGGCCACACCAACGTGCAGGGCGCGACCGACCTCGGCCTCGATGTGACGACGCTGCCTCTCTATTACGGCCTGGTCGAGGGCGCCTGGCGGCACTGGGCCCGCGTCTGGGACGTCAGCTACGACTGGCTCCAGTCACGGTTCGACGAGGTGCCGGCGAAGGCCGGCCGCCCCGCCCGTACCCGCAAGCAGAACATGGAGGCCCCGGGCATCACCTCGACCCGGTGGTTCGACGCCGTGAACCTGCCCGAGGACCAGGTCGACCAGAAGGCCAACATCAAGGCCATGATGGTGTTCGGCCACGGGGGCAACACAGTCACCCGCATCCCCGAGGCGGTCGAGGGCGTCAACAAGCTCGAACTGCTCGTGGTCGCCGACCCGCATCCGACGAGCTTCGCCACGATGGGGGATCGCAAGGACGGGGTGTACCTGCTCCCGATCTGCACCTCGCTCGAGATGGAGGGCTCGCGCACGGCCTCCAACCGCTCGCTCCAGTGGGGCGAGCAGATCGTGAAGCCCGCCTTCGAGTCCAAGAACGACTACGAGTTCATGTACCTGCTCGCGAAGAAGCTCGGCTTCGCGGAGGATCTGTTCAAGAACATCAAAGTCGAGAACAACGTGCCGTCCGCGGAGGACATCCTCCGTGAGATCAACCGTGGCGGATGGTCGACCGGCTATTGCGGGCAGTCGCCGGAGCGCCTGAAGGCGCATATGAAGAACCAGCACAAGTTCGACCTCGTGACGCTGCGCGCGCCGAAGGACGATCCGGAGGTCGGCGGCGACTATTACGGCCTGCCCTGGCCGTGCTGGGGCAAGCCCGAGATCCGCCACCCCGGCTCGGCGATCCTCTACAACACCAACCTGCACGTGAAGGACGGCGGCGGCTGCTTCCGGGCTCGCTTCGGCGTCGAGCGGAACGGCGCGACCCTGCTGGCCGAGGATTCCTACCCGCTCGGCTCCGAGCTGACGGACGGCTATCCCGAGTTCACCTTCGGCATCCTGAAGAAGCTCGGCTGGGACAAGGACCTGACCCAGGAGGAACTGGCGACCATCCAGCGGATCGGCGGCAACAACGTCGATGCCGTGAGCTGGGCGATCGACCTCTCGGGCGGCATCCAGCGCGTCTGCCTCGATCATGGCGTGATGCATTACGGGAACGCGAAGGCGCGGGCGAATGCCTGGAATCTGCCGGACCCCGTCCCGGTGCATCGCGAGCCGATCTACTCGCCGAAGCCGGAACTCGTCGCGAAGTACCCGACGCGGCCGGACGAGCGGCAGTTCCGCATCCCGAACAACGGCTTCTCGGTGCAGAAGGCGGCGGTCGAGAAGAACATCGCCAAATCCTTCCCGATCATCCTCTCGTCCGGCCGTCTGGTCGAATACGAGGGCGGCGGCGAGGAGACCCGGTCCAACCCGTGGCTCGCCGAGCTGCAGCAGGACATGTTCGTCGAGATCAACCCGGTGGATGCGGCCGAGCGCGGCATCAAGGATGGCGGCTGGGTGTGGGTGCTTGGGCCCGAGGACAACGCCAAGGCCAAGGTGAAGGCGCTCGTCACCGAGCGCGTCGGCAAGGGCGTCGCCTGGATGCCGTTCCATTTCGCCGGCTGGTACCAGGGCGAGGACCATCGCTCGAAATACCCGGCCGGGGCTGATCCGGTGGTTCTCGGCGAGAGCGTGAACACCGTCACGACCTATGGCTTCGATCCGGTGACAGGCATGCAGGAGACGAAAGTCACCCTCTGCCAGATCCAGGCGGCCTGACGGAGACCTGACCGATGGCCCGTATGAAGTTCCTCTGCGACGCGGACCGCTGCATCGAGTGCAACGCCTGCGTCACGGCCTGCAAGAACGAGCACGAGGTGCCGTGGGGCATCAACCGCCGGCGCGTCGTGACGCTGAACGACGGCAAGCCGTCCGAGCGCTCGATCTCGATGGCCTGCATGCATTGCACGGACGCGCCCTGCGCAGCCGTGTGCCCGGTGAACTGCTTCTACACCACGGCCGACGCGGTCGTTCTTCACTCGAAGGACCTCTGCATCGGCTGCGGCTACTGCTTCTACGCCTGCCCCTTCGGCGCGCCCCAATACCCGCGCGTCGGCAATTTCGGCACGCGCGGCAAGATGGACAAGTGCACCTACTGCTCGGGTGGGCCGGAGGTGGACCTCTCCTTGGCCGAGTACGAGAAGTACGGATCGAACCGCCTGGCCGAGGGAAAGCTGCCCCTCTGCGCCGAGATGTGCTCGACCAAGGCGCTGTTGGCCGGCGACGGCGAGATCATCGCTCAGATCTACAAGGAGCGCGTGGTGAAGCGCGGCTACGGCTCGGGCGCCTGGGGCTGGAAGACGGCCTACCGCGAGACGGTCGCGATCTGATCGCCGCCGTCCCGTATCGAAAACACGTCGAGGATAGCGCCGTGATGCACCTTATCCGGATCGCCCTAGCGGCCCTCATGCTGAGCGGCGGCGCGGTCGCTTACGCACAGACGGGCGGGGCTACCGCGGTCTCCCCGGGCAACCCGAGCGGCCAGAACCCGACCGCGGCTTCCGTCCGCGAGGACCAGCTTCTGCGCGAGCTCAACAAGCTGCATGGCCGGGTGAGCATCCCGGACGGCAAGGCCGCCACGCTCGAGCAGCCTCAAGGTCGCGAATGGCGTGAGTTCCGCGAGGGCTGGCTGCCCTGGATCGGCGGGATCGCGGTGCTCGGCATGCTGCTCGCGCTGGCCGGGTTCTATTTCACGCGCGGCCGGATCCGGCTGGAGCACAGCGAGGAATCCGGGATCAAGATCCAGCGCTTCAATGTCTTCGAGCGCTTCACGCATTGGCTGACCGCGAGCTGCTTCATCGTCCTCGCGCTCACGGGGCTCAACTACATCTTCGGCAAGCGGCTGCTGATGCCGCTGATCGGGCCGGACGCCTTCGCGGTCCTCTCGCAGTGGGGCAAGTACGCCCACAACTTCCTGGCTTGGCCATTCATGCTCGGCATCCTCTTCATGATCGCCGTCTGGGTGAAGGACAACATCCCGAACCGGGTGGACGTCGCCTGGATCAAGGCGGGCGGCGGGTTCCTGGGCGATGCGCATCCGCATGCCTACCGGTTCAACGCCGGCCAGAAGATGATCTTCTGGATCGTGGCCATCGGCGGCGTGCTGATGTCGGTGACGGGCGTCCTCATGCTGTTCCCGTTCTCGGCCACGGACATCACCGGCATGCAGCTGACCCAGGTGGTGCACGCGGTGATCGGCGTTCTCTTCATCGCGGCGATCCTGGCGCACATCTATATCGGCTCCCTCGGCATGGAGGGCGCCTACGACGCCATGGGATCGGGCAAGGTCGACCTCGCCTGGGCCCGCGTTCACCACGACCTCTGGGTTGAGCAGGAACAGGCGAAGACCGCCAGCGGGCGCCAGCCGGTGGCTGCCGGCCGTGCGGTTCCCGCCGAATAGGCTGAGCCGGCAGGAGCAGGCACATGAAGACGATCATCCTGGCGGTGGTTGCCGCGATCGCCCTGGCGGCGGTGTCGGCGTACTTCCTCGCCGAGAACCAGAAGCTGGCCTACCAGGCCTATTCGACAAGCGGCGCGCGCGTGACGCCGACCGACAATCTCGTCGGCCCGACGTGGAACGGCGATCCGAACACCAGCGGCACGGCCAAGAACGGCTGAGCCCGGACCAGCCGACGCCCCGAGAGGACAGGACATGACGAGAGCGCCGATCGCGACGAGCCTACTGGCGCTGGGGATCGCCTGGAGCGGCCTCGCCATGGCGCAGGCACCCGCGCCGAGCGAGCCCGCTCAGCCCGCACCCGCGGCGCCGGCTGCCCAGGCTCCTGCCGCAGAGGCACCGGCCGCGCCCGCCGCGCCCCGCGTCGTGCAGCAGCAGCCCGGCAAGCCCGCGAATATTTGCCAGGAGCTGGTGAACTTCATCCGCCAACCGGCGGCGGCGTCGGCTGCCGCCGCTCCGCCGCCGCAGGCCGCGACGGCCGTGCAGGCGCCGTCTCCCGGCCAGCCGGTCCCGCAGCCGCATCCGGCCGGAGGCCAGGCGCAGCAGAGTTCCGGCATCAGCGGCCCCGTGCCGCAGACCGGACCCGGGGCCCCGGGTCCGCAGGGGCAGGCGCAGAACAATCCGAACGCGCCCCAGGCGGGGCAGGGCGCCCCGGCCGCACCGGCGCCTGCCGCGTCGGCCCAGGCCGCCGCTCGTCCGGCCCCGACGCCTCCCCCGGCCGCGGCCCCGGCACCATCCCCGGAGCAGCGCGATCGGATCGAGACGGCGTTCCAGGCCGACGACATCAAGGGCTGCAAGGACGTCGCGCAGCAGATGCGCCGGGCCGGCGTGAAGCTGCCGGACCCGCTGATCGCGCTCGCAGCGCTCGACCTGAAGTTCCTCGAGGCGGCCAAGCAGCCCTGACGAGGACGCGGTCGGGCAGCCCGATCTCGATCACGCCGCCGACGTAGCGGCCAGATCCGCCTCGGGCGCGACCTTCAAGAGACTCGGCGAGACATCGGTGCGGATGCAGCGCGCCGTATGGCCGGGGCCGACCGCGATCGAGGGTGGCCGGTCGGCCCGGCATGGCTCGATGGCGAGCGGGCAGCGCGGCGCGAATGGGCAGCCGGGCGGCAGATGCGCGAGATCGGGCGGTGAGCCCGGGATAGCGTCGAGCCGCGATCCCTTCGCGAGCGCGCCTTCCGCTCGGCTCTTGAGGAGCCCGATCGTATAGGGGTGGCGCGGCTCGTGGATCAGGTCACGCGCCGTGCCCTCCTCGACGATGCGGCCGGCATACATGACGGCGATCCGGTCGGCGACCTCCACGGCTGCGCCGAGATCGTGCGTCACGAAGATGATCGAAAGGCCGAGTTCGCGCTGCAGGTCGCGCAGCAGCAGCAGGATCTGGATCTGGACGGTCGCATCGAGCGCGGTCGTCGGCTCGTCGGCCAGCAGCACCTTCGGCCGACAGGCGAGGGCGAGGGCGATCATCGCCCGCTGGCGCATGCCGCCGGACATCTCGTGCGGATAGGCGTCCAGCCGACGCTCTGGGCTGGGGATGCGGACCTTCTGGAACAGCTCGAGCGCGCGGGCGCGTGCCTCCGCCTTGCTCGCCTTCTCGTGCCGGCGGATCACCTCCACGATCTGCTCGCCGACCGTGTAGACCGGGTCGAGCGCAAGCAGCGGCTCCTGGAAGATCATCGAGACGGTCGCGCCGCGGTAATCGGCGAGCGCCCGCTCGCTCATGGCGATCACGTCCTTGCCGGCGACCGAGATCGAGCCCTCGACCTTGCTCCGCCGGGGCGGGTGGAGGCGCATGAGCGAGCGAAGCGTGACGCTCTTGCCCGAGCCGGACTCGCCGATGAGCGCGGCCACTTCGCCCTGCGCCAGCGTCAGGTCGACGCCATCGACGGCGCGGATCACGCCGCCGAAAGTGACCCGGAGGTTGCGGATCTGGATGGCGGGGGCGTTCACGCGGCGAGCTCCATCGCGCCGGCCGGAGCCTTCGAGTGGCCGGAGCCCGGCTGCACCATCAGGCAGGCGGTTCGGTGGTCGCCGAGCGTTTGTGCGAGCGGCGGCTCCTTGGCCGAGCAGACCGGCTCCGCGAAGGCGCAGCGGGTGTGGAAGCGGCAGCCCGATGGTGGGTTGATGGGGTTCGGCGGATCGCCAGCGAGCGGCGCGACCTCCGTCCGGTTGTCCGGGTCGAGCGATGGCATCGAGGAGAGGAGCGCGCCCGTGTAGGGGTGCTGCGCCCGCTCGAACACCTCCTCCGAGCCGCCAATCTCGGCCACCTTGCCCAGATACATCACCATGACCCGGTCCGAGATGAAGCGGACGACGTTCAAGTCGTGGCTGATGAAGATGTAGGTGAGGCCGAACTCCTCCTTCAGATCGAGAAGGAGGTTCAAAACCTGCGCCTCCACCGACTTGTCGAGCGCGGAAACCGCCTCGTCGAGGATGACCAGGCGAGGCTGCAGGGCGAGTGCGCGGGCGATGTTGACGCGCTGGCGCTGGCCGCCCGAAAGCTCATGCGGATAGCGCTCGGCGAAGCGCCGCGGCTCAAGTCCGACGCGGGCGAGGAGGTCGCGCGCGCGGGCGACCGCCTCGCGCTTCGGCACGCCATGCACCTGGGGCGCGAAGGCGATGGAGGCCTCGATCGTCAGGCGCGGGTTCAGGGACGAGTAGCTGTCCTGAAACACCATCTGGCACTGGCGCCGGAACGCCCTAAGGCTCAGCGCCGGGGAGCCGACCCGCTCGCCGTCGAATATGATCTCGCCCGCGGTCGGGTCGATGAGGCTCAGGAGCAGCCGGGCCGTGGTCGATTTCCCGCAGCCCGACTCGCCGACGACGCCGAGCGTCTCGCCCTTGAAGACCTCGAAATCGATGCCGTCGACGGCCCTGACCTTCGCGCTCACGCCGCCGAACAGGCCCTTCTTCACCGGAAAATGCTTGAGCAGGCCATTGACGGTCAGCAGCGGCTGCGCCGGCCCGCCACGGTCCTGGGGGAGGGGAAGGGTCATGGGGCTGGGCATCTTTCCCCTCCCCCATGTGGGGAGGGGCTAGGGGTGGGGGGCGTCTGTGCGAGCGCGGCGAGGATCGTGTCGAGCACGGTGTCCAGGCATGTCAGGACGTCGTGGTTGGAGAACCGCAGGACCGTGAAGCCTTGCCGCTCGAGTTCCAGCGTTCGAACCGCATCTCGCCGGAGCTCAGCAGGAAGGCCGTGCTGGTTTCCGTCGACCTCGATGATGAGCCGCGCCTTGAGGGAGCAGAAATCCGCGAAGTAGGGCCCGAGCGGCACCTGCCGCCTGAAATGGGTATCAGATTGCGGCGACAAGCGATGGCGCAAGGCCCACCACAGAAGCCTCTCCGCCTCGGTCGGATGTCGCCGGAGAGTCCGCGCGCGGTTGCGTGCTCGTAGGGCCGGAGCGGCGTGCGGCTCGTCTCGGTAGAGGGTCGGCATTCAGCGATTCCCTCCGAGCAAGCGAACCTCTCCAGAGAGCCCGCGCCGCGCGTCGTGCGCGATCTCCTCCCCCTCGTGGGGAGGACGGACTCGGCGAAGCCGAGCCTGGTGGGGGGCTTTCAGGGAGTGGCGCCCGATCCGGCGGGCCCCCCACCCCGGTCGGGCTGCGCCCGACTCGACCCTCCCCACGAGGGGGAGGGGAGCGCGTCGCTCCTGGCCCCTCACTGCTTCACGTCCATGGCCGAGCGCAGACCGTCGGCGAGAAGGTTGAAGGCGATGGAGGTGATGAAGATCATCACGCCGGGCAGCGCCGCGAGCCAGGGCTGGACGTAGATCGCCGTCCGAAGCGTGTTCAGCATCAGGCCCCATTCCGGCTCCGGTGGGCGGGTGCCGAGGCCGAGGAAGGATAGGCCCGAGGCCAGGATCATCGAGACCGAGATGAGGCTCGTCGCGTAGACGAAGATCGGCCCGAGCACGTTGCCGAGGACATGCACGCGCACGATGGTGAAGCCGCCGGCGCCCGAGGCGCGCGCCGCCTCCACATAGTCCCGCGAGCGGACCTGGGTGGTGACGGCCTCCGCCACGCGCGCGATCTGCGGCACGAACACGACGGTGAGCGAGACGAGCGCGTTGCCGAACCCCGCCCCGAGTGCCCCGGACAGCGCCACCGCGAGGAGCACGGACGGGAAGGCGTAGAAGACGTCGATCGTCCGCATGACGGCGGTGTTCACCCAGCCGCCGACATAGCCGGCGAAGATGCCGATCGCCGAGCCGATGCCGAAGGCGAGGATCACGGGCGTGATCCCCATGAACAGCGACAGGCGGGCGCCGAAGATCAGGCGCGAGAGCATGTCGCGCCCGAGCTCGTCCGAGCCGAGCGGATAGCCGGCGGTCCCGATCGGGCGCAGGCGACGGAGACTGGAGGCGCGGTAGGGGTCCGCTGGCGCGAGGTAGGGGGCGAAGATCGCCATCAGGATCAGCGCCAGGATCACGAGCCCGGCGAAGATCGCGACGGGGTCGCGCAGCAGCCGCCGTCCGACGCCGGTCCAGTACCCCGCCGTTTTGGGGAGGGGCGCCTCGACGATGCTCTGTTCTGCCAGCGCGGCCATGGTCAGCTCCGCTGGATGCGCGGGTCGAGCGCGGTCTGCACCACGTCGACCAGGAGGTTGAGGATCACGAAGAACAGCGCGAGGACGAGGATCGTGCCCTGCAGGAGCGGCAGGTCGCGCTGGAAAATCGCGGCGTTCAGGAGAAAACCCGTGCCGGGCCAGGAGAAGACCGTCTCGATCAGGATCGAGCCGCCGAGGAGGTAGCCGAGCTGCAGGCCCATCACGGCGAGCGCAGTGGGCGCGGCGTTCTTCACGACGTGCTTGAACACGCCCCAATCCGTCAGCCCCTTGGCGCGGAGACCGATCACGAATTCCTGGGCGAGGATATCGGCGACCAGCGCCCTCACCGTCCGGGCGACGATGCCCATCGGGATGACCGACATCGTGACGGCCGGCAGGATCATGAACCGCAGCGAGCCGAAGAAGCCCTCGTTGCCGGATCCGGCGCCGGTCGGCGGCAGCCAGCCGAGGATCGCCGCGAAGATGATCACCAGCACCATGCCGAGCCAGTAATGCGGCACGGAGACGCCAAGGACGGAGAGGGCCGAGGCGGCCTTGTCGATGAAGCTGTCGCGGTAATAGCCGGCGACGAAGCCGAAGAGGGAGCCGAAGAAGAAGCCGATCAGCGTCGCGAGGATCGACAGGCGCAAGGTATAGCCGACCGCCTTGAACACCTCGTCCGTCACCGGCCGTCCGGTCGCGATGGACGTGCCGAGGTCGCCATGCGCGGCGCGCCAGAGCCATCGCCCGAACTGTTCGGGATAGGACCGGTCGAAGCCGTATAGCGTCCGCAGCATCGCCTGGAGCTCGGCGGACGCGTCCGGCGGCAGCACGGAAACGAGCGGGTCGCCGGGCGCGATATGGACGAGCGCGAAACAGACCAGCGCGACCCCGAACAGGATCGGAATCGTGTACGCGACGCGGCGGGCGAGATAGGCGAGCACTTAGATCCCGGCGTTGATCCTCCCCTTACAGGGAGAGATGTCAGGCGCGCAGCGCCTGACGGATGGGAAGTCCGGCGAGCGGGATAAGCCTCACCCCGCTCGCGCGTTGCGCGAGTCGGCCCTCCCCTGGAGGGGGAGGAACCAGCCGTCGCGCGCGTTCCGGCGCGATGCTGCGCTCGTCACTCCATCGACATCGTAGCGATGTCGATGAACCAGCTCTGGGGCTGCACGACGCCCTTGACCTTGGTCGACATGGCGCGCGGGCCGACATCGTGCGCCACCCACACGAACGGCGCTTCCTCGACGATGCGCTTGTGCAGCTTGGCCAGGGCCTCGTCGCGCGCCTTGTCCTCGAAGGTCGTCCGCGCGTCGGAGATCAGCTTGTCGAACTCCTCGTTGCCGAAGAAGCCCCAGTTGTTCGACACGGGCGGGAAGGTCTTCGTCGAGGTGAAGCGCACCATGCCGAAGAACGGGTCCATCGCCGCATAGGTCACGTTGATGGCGTGCGACCCACGCGCGGAGGCGTCCTTGGCGCCCTGGCGCCAGTTCGTGAACAGCGTGTTCCACTCGATGACGTCGAGCTCGACATCGAAGTAGCACTCCTTCAGGGCCTGCTGCAGGTACTCGTTCATCGGGATCGGCATCATCTGGCCCGAGCCCGACGCGGAGGTCTGCACCTTCACCTTCAGAGGCTTCGAGGCCGAATGGCCGGCCTCCGTCATCAGCTTCTTCGCCGCGGCCGGGTCATACTTGATCTCGAAGGAAGGATTCCCGTTCCAGGGATGGCCCTTCTCGTAGGTCGCATAGGCCTCGGCCATGAGGCCGTTCAGGGCTTCCTTCAACTCCGTGCGGTTGATGCAGAGATTGGCCGCGTGCCGGACGCGCTTGTCGAGCCAGGGCGAGCCTTCCACGAAGGAGAGCTGCCAGGGCCAGACATGCGGCTGGGCGTTCTGATAGATCTTGAAGCCGCGGCTCTTGATCTGGTCGACCGCGTCCGGGGCCGGCGCCTCGATCCAATCGACCTGGCCCGAGAGCAGGGCCGCCGTGCGGGCATTCGCCTCCGGCAGCGGGAGAAGCACGACCTTCGGGATTTTCGGCCGGCGCTTCTCGTCCCAGTAGGTCGTGTTGGCGGCCAGCTCGAGCCGCTCCCGCGGTACGAAGCGGGTGACCTTGAACGGGCCGGAGCCCGACGGATCGGCCGCGAAGGCCGTCCAGGCCTGCTTGGACCGCTCGGCCGCGTCGGTGACGGAGGCCGGGACCGCCTTCAGCTTTGCATCCCAATGGGCGGGCGAGGCCATGAAGAGGTTCGACAGATTGATCGGCAGGAACGAGTCGGGCTCGGACGTCGTGAGTTCGACCGTCATGTCGTCGACGGCGCGGGCCGAGCGCAGGGTCGGCATGCGCGAGACGGTGACGCCCACCTGGCTCGCGTCGAAATGGGGGGCCGACTTGTCGAGCACCTTCTGGACGTTCCACACCACCGCGGCCGCGTTGAAGTCGGAACCGTCGTGGAATTTCACGCCCGGGCGGAGCTTGAACTGCCACTTCGTCTTGTCGTCCGTGACCTTCCACTCGGTGGCGAGGCCCGGGATGAGGGTGGAGGGTTCCTTCTCCTTGGACAGGTCCCAGTGGGTGAGGGCGTCGTAGATCGGGATCCCGGTGAAGCGGTTGCCCTCGAAGCCCTGGTCGGGCTGGCCGAGCGTGCGCGGGATGTCCGCGGCCGTCATGGCGACCCGAAGCACCTTTTCCTGTGCCGATACCTGCGATGCGGTGAAACCTGCCGCCATTCCGACGGCCAAGAGACTGCAGCCGAACCGCAGCGCCCAACGCGAAACCATTCTGTTCCCCTCCCGGTGTGTTCACCGCCCGGCTTCGACGAAGCCGCCTGTTCGAGGCAGCAATGGTCGTGCCAGACTGGTGGGGCTCAGCTTACCCGAACGAGACCCGGCGGGAAGCTGGAAACGTCGTCTCTCCTATTAGCCATCCGCCGCATGCGCCTCCTGCTCATCAATCCCAATACGACCGACAGCATCACCGCCCTGATGGCGGAGCGGGCGCGTCGGCTCGTCGAGCCCGGCGTGGAGGTCAGGGCGGCAACCGGCCGGTTCGGCGCGCGCTACATCGCGAGCCGGGCAGCGGCCGCGATCGCCGCACATGCCGCCCTGGAAGCCTTCGCGGAGCACGCCGAAGGTTGCGACGGCGTGCTGCTCGCGTGCTTCGGCGATCCAGGCCTCCTGGCCCTGAAGGAGATATCGGCCGTGCCGGTTGTCGGGATGGCGGAGGCCTCCTGCCACCTCGCTTGCCTATTTGGTAGGCAGTTCTCGATCGTCACGGGCGGAGAGCGGTGGGGGCCGATGCTGCACGAATTCGTGGCGTCGCTCGGGCTCTCATCTAGGCTGGCGGGCATCCGCACGGTCGCGCCGACCGGGGCCGAGATCGCGGCGGATCCAGAACGCGCGCTGGCGCTCCTGGCGGAGAGCTGCCGCGCCTGCGCACTGGAGGACGGTGCGGAGGCGGTGATCCTTGGCGGGGCGGGCCTGGCCGGCCTCGCCGAGCGCGTCGCGCCGGAGGTTCCGGTCCCGGTGATCTGCTCGCTGGAGGCTGGCCTTCGGGCCGCGGTGGCGGCAGCCGGGCTTCACGCCGCAAAGCCGACATCCGGCTCGCTTGCCGCCACGCCGGCGGTCGCGAGCGTGGGGCTCTCGGCCGCGCTCGCGAGGATGCTGGAGGCAGGCGGCTAGACCGCGACCCGCCCTTCGAGCACGCCCGCCTCGAAATCCCGCAGCTGCCGCTGGACGGGACCGGATGCCGCGACCGTTCCCTGGTTCGCATAGGCCTCGTGATGGGCCTCGATGGTGCCGAGGTCGTAGAGGTAGTTGACCATCAGGCCGGCGCTCTCGCGCAGACCCTTCGGCGAGGTGTCGCCCAGCCAGTTGAGCCGCTCGAGGCGTGCGCCGTTGCCGAGATGGAAACGCGCCACGGGATCGATCGGCTGTCCCTTGCCGCCCTTGATCCGCAGGAAATAGGCCGAGGCGAGGCCGATGATCACCGGACGGAGCGCCGCCACATGCGCCGCGTCCAGGTGCCAATCGGGCTCCTCGAGGAGAGTAAGCGGGGAGGCGTCGAAGCCCGGGAGCCCCGCCGCCTCCGGGTCGGCTGCGACCCGGCCGAGCCACCTGCCGAAGCCCGGCACCGGCGAGAGGGTGACGAAGGTCTTCAGGGACGGGATGTCGCGGCAGAGGTCCTCGACGACCTGCTTGATCAGGAAATTGCCGAAGGAGATCCCGCGCAGGCCCGGCTGGCAGTTGCTGATGGAATAGAAGACCGCGGTCGTCGCCCTCTCCGGCGGCAATGTCTCGCGCCCATCCGCCAGCACCTCCTGGATCGATCCCGGGATCTCGCGCGTGAGCGCCACCTCCACGAAGATGAGCGGCTCGTCGATGAGCGAGGGGTGGAAGAAGGCGTAGCAGCGGCGGTCCGGCGGCTGCACCCGGCGGCGGAGATCGTCCCAGCCCTGGATCGTGTGGACGGCCTCGTAGCGGATGATGCGCTCGAGGATGTCGGCCGGGGTCGACCAGGTGATGCGCTGCATCATCAGGAAGCCGCGATTGAACCAGGAATAGAACAAATGCTCGAGGTCGTCGGCGACGCTGGCGAATTCCTCGTGCCGGCCGACCTCTTCCAGCAGGGCCTGGCGCATGGCGACGAGCGCGCGCGTTCCGCCGGGCGCGAGGTTCAACCGCCGGAACAGTTCCTGGCGCGGCGGCTCGACCGCTCGCAGCAGCGCGTGAAGCGTCGCCGAGCTCTGGGCGGAATCGTAATCCGCCCAGGCTGCCCGCACCTTCTCCGGATCGGGCGCGAACTCGCGTGCGAGCAGGCTGAAGAAGCCGGTCCGTTCCTCCGCCGAGAGGCCGGCATAGAGATCGAGAACCTGCTTGGCGATGGCGACGCCCGAGGCCTCGCCCCGGCCCGACAGGAGGGCGTGGGAAAGCTCGGCGATGCTGGCCGAACGCTGCGGATTTCGCCACCCGACCCGCGAGATCGCCGGAACGACGGAGGATCTCTCGAGGAGGCTGCGGCCTCGCTCGGCGATCTCGCCGAGCATGTCCTGGAAGAAGCTCGTGCTCATACCTGGTCCGTGAAGCGCCGCAGCTCGGCGCGGGAACTAGCTGGTCTCAATGACGGCTGCCTGACAGACGTTCCGAGACAAGAGGGGCTCCCGCGCTTCCGGCCAGGATGCGTGATCGTAAGTTCCTTCGCAATCGGGGGCGGCGTTCTCCGAAGAGGGAGGCCGTCGGACGGCGTCAGCCGCCGCTCACGAGGGATAGGGAGGGACGCGGTGCCGCGCCGACCGGCTTGGCGTCGCCCGCCATGAACTGGGCCCGCGCGAGCTCGGCGAAGCGGCCTCCCTTTGTTACCAGCTCATCGAAGCTTCCCGATTCGACGATCCGGCCCGCATCGAAGACGAGGATGCGGTCGGCGTTGCGAATCGTCGCGAGACGGTGCGCGATCACGAAGGTGGTGCGCCCCTTCATGACCTCTTCGAGGGCGATCTGCAGCTTCCGCTCGGTCGCGGCATCCAGCGCGCTCGTCGCCTCGTCGAGGATCAGGATCGGCGGGTTCTTGAGCAGGGCGCGGGCGATCGACAGCCGCTGGCGCTCGCCGCCGGACAGTGACCGGCCCCGCTCGCCGATGACCGAGTCCAGCCCCTCAGGCTGACGCTGGATGAACTCGAGCGCCTGCGCCCGGTCGAGCGCCACACGCATTTCGTCCTCCGTCGCGTCGGGCCGGCCGACGAGCAGGTTCTCCCGGATGGAGCGCGCGAAGAGCATCGGCTCCTGGAAGACGACGCCGATATTCCGCCTGAGCGAGGCGAGGGAGATGTCGCGGATGTCCTCGCCATCGATGCGGATGGCGCCGGATTGGGGGTCGAAGGCGCGGTGGAGGAGGCCGAGCGTCGTGGACTTGCCCGAGCCCGTCGAGCCGACGAGCGCAACCGTCTCGCCCGGCTCGACGGAGAAGGTGACATCCGCGATCGCGGTCCGTTTGCCGTCGTACGAGAAGGAAACCTTGTCGAATTCGACCCGGCCCCGCAGCCGGTCGATGTTCTTCGCCTGCGGCCGGTCGTGAACGGCCGGTGCGGTGTCGAGGATCTCGAAGAACTCCGCCATCTTGGGCGCCTGGAGGAACAGCTGGTTCACGAAGGAGACGACCTGCTCCAGGCGGCCGATCAGCATGGTGGCGATGGACATGAACATGACGACATCGCCGATGGAGGCGAGGCCGCGCAGGTGCAGCCACGTCCCCAGCATGAATATGGCCGTCACCGTGAGCGTTGCCGAGGCGCGGGTCGCGATGGAGGCGAGCGCCCACCAGGAGAGCACCGGCGTCTGAGCCGCCAGCAGTTCCCCGATGATGTTCCGGAGCGCGCCAGTCTCCGCCTTCGTGCGCGTGAAGGACTGGATCACGGGCACGTTCCCGAGCGCATCGGAGGCGCGCTCGGCGAGGCTCGAGTGGTACTGCTCGACGCGGCCCTGCAGCGTCTCCGTCTTGCGCAGGACGATGGCCGTGAGAACGGTGAAGACGCCGACGAGCACGACGAGCAGCAGACCCAGCCGCCAGTTCAGAAAGACGGTGAGCGGCAGGAGGATCGTGAGGGCCACGATGGCCGCGAGGTGGTCGCGGAAGAAGCCGAGCCACAGCCAAGCCATGCCGTTCGAGCCTTCCAGCATCACCTTGAGCACGCGGCCCGAATGGGTGGAGGTGTGGAAGGCGAGGGGCAGCTCGAGCACGTGCTCGAAGTACTTCGCCATGGTGGCGAGCCGCCGCCGGTGGGACAGCCGGTCGGCATGCAGTGCGACGAGCACGCCCGCCCCGATCGTGAACAATCCGAACGCAATCCATGCACCCAGGAGGGGCAGCAGGGACGAGAACGTCACGGGTGCGCCGCCCGATACGCCTTGCGTCAGCCGGTCGATGATGCGGCCGAAGAGGATTGGCTCGGCAAAGGCCGCGATCGCGAGGCCGATATTCGCTAGGGCCAGGATCGCCCCGAGCCGGAGGTCGGAACCGAGTTGGCCGAGGACGCGGACGTAAAGGCGGATCAGCCACATCGGCACATCACTCCAGCTCGGGCGTTCGCCCGGCCTCGCTCCAGCACCGCCTGCTCCGTCAACCTACGGCCTGTCCAGCGGTTCGGTCCGGAGACTGACACGCGGCGCCTGCATGGGGGCTGAATGACAAGCTCCGCCCGGGGGGCTAAGAGCACCTCCCGCGAGCAGGAGGTCTGGAGCACGTATGGCAAACCCTTCGCAGAAGGCCTTTCCGGTGTCCTGGGACCAGTTCCATCGCGATGCCCGCGCTCTCGCCTGGCGTCTGGCCGGGGCTGGGCCGTTCAAGGCCATCGTCTGCATCACGCGAGGCGGGCTGGTCCCGGCTGCCGTGGTGGCACGGGAATTGGACGTCCGGCTGATCGAGACCGTCTGCGTGGCGAGCTATCACGACTACAAGAGCCAGGGCGAACTGGTCGTCCTCAAGGGAATTGCGGAAAGCGTGACGGGGCTCTCGCCCGACGGCGAGGGGATCCTCGTGATCGACGACCTGACGGATACGGGAAAGACCGCCCAGATCGTGCGCAACATGCTGCCGAAGGCGCATTTTGCGGCGATCTATGCCAAGCCCGCCGGGCGTCCGGTGATCGACACCTTCGTGACCGAGGTGAGCCAGGACACCTGGATCTACTTCCCCTGGGACATGGGCCTCGCCTACCAGGAGCCGATCACGGCCGGCACCAAGGGCTGAGCTGGCGAGGCCGGGGAGGGCGCCCCAGCTACGGAACATGGGTGCCGCGACCTCCTTCGGACCGAGCTCTTTCCCCTACACGCCCCTGAAACTGGCGGACCGCCTCGCTGCACGCCTGATGCAGCCGGAGGGCGGTCCTCGCTTCGATTTCTCGGCCCCTCGCGGGGAGCCGGCTCTCGTCGGTCCGGATTCCGTCTCCTGGCGGGTCTTCAAGAACAGCGTCACGGTCTTCATCGGCGGCGTGGCGGCCGTGATCCTCGAACTCGCCGAGCCTTCCGTCCGGTCCGGCGTCTGGGAGCACTCGTCCTTTCGGCGCGATCCGCTCTTGCGGCTGCAGCGGACGGGGCTCGCCGCGATGATCACGGTCTATGGCGCGCGAAGCCGGGCCGAGGCGATGATCCGCGGCGTCGTGCGGGCTCATGACCGCGTGACCGGCACCACACCGGGGGGCGACGCCTACCGGGCGAACGATCCTCGGCTGCTTGCCTGGGTTCAGGCCACCGCGGCTTTCGGCTTTGCCGAGGCATATCACCGCTTCGCCCGTCCGCTCGCGCCCGGCGAGCGTGACGCGTTCTACCGCGAAGGCGTTCCGGCAGCGCGGCTGTACGGGGCGCTCGAAGCCCCGCGCTCCGCGACGGAGTGGGAGTCGCTTCTCGCCTCCATGGAGGGCAGCCTCGAAGCCTCGCCCATCGTCTTTGAATTCCTCGACATCATGCGCAGCACCCCGATCCTCCCCGGACCACTGCGCCTCCTTCAGGCTCCACTCGTGCGCGCCGCGATCGACCTGACGCCTAGCCGGATACGGGACCGCCTCGGGCTCGGCCCGGCGCACGGCCTGCGCTCCGGTGAGCGTGCGTTGCTCCAGGCTGCGGCAAAAGTGGCTGACCGGGTGCTGCTTCCCTCGTCGCCGGCTGTCCAGGCCTGCGAGCGCCTCGGCCTGCCGGCCGACCACCTGCTGCGGTGGCCGCGCCCGGTGCTGAAGGACGGGTAGGTCCAGCCGCCGGAATCCGGTACAGCGGGTTCATGGAACGCGCGCGCATATCCCTTCTGACGGTTTGTGGCCTCGACGAACTCGATGGGCATGCGCAAAGCCGGG
This sequence comes from Enterovirga sp. CN4-39, assembly GCF_049446235.1. Taxonomy (NCBI): domain Bacteria; kingdom Pseudomonadati; phylum Pseudomonadota; class Alphaproteobacteria; order Hyphomicrobiales; family Methylobacteriaceae; genus Enterovirga; species Enterovirga sp. CN4-39. Next base: position 19,871 of record NZ_JBMSEF010000013.1, read on the forward strand.
TCACGCATGTCCTCTCGATCCTGGACCCCGCCTGGCCCGACCCGGAGGGCTTCGGAGCCTGGGAGCGCCACCATCGGCTGACGCTTCGCTTCCATGACATCATCGAGCCGATCCCCGGGCAGATCCTGCCGGAGCGGGAGCATGTCGAGCGCATCCTGGCTTTCGCGGAGGACCTCGCAGCCGATGCTCACCAGCGGGACGAGGGGCACCTGCTCGTCCACTGCCACATGGGCATCTCGCGCTCGACCGCGGCCATGACGATGCTGCTCGCCCAGGCCTATCCGAACGAGGATGAGGCCGCGATCCTGACCCGGCTCGTGTCGATCCGACCGCAGGCCTGGCCCAATCTGCGGATGGCCGAGTTTGCGGACGAGATTCTGGGTCGGGGAGGGCGCCTCGCCGCGGAAGTCAGCCGGCTTCACGCCCGGCAGATCGCCGAGAAGCCGCATCTCGCGGAGACCTTCCGGCGGCTCCACCGCTCTCGCGAGGTCGAGACCGCGCTGAAGGTCATGGCGGCCTGACCCATGCTGATCGGCATCGACTGGGGCGGCACGAAGATCGAGGCCATCGCGCTTTCCCGCGAGGGCGAGGTGCTCGGACGCCGCCGGGTCCCGACGCCGAAAGGTGACTACCACGGCTGCATCGCGGCCACGTCCGATCTCGTCGCCGGGATCGAGGCGACCCTCGGCCGGCGCGGCACGGTCGGGATCGGAGTGCCGGGTGCGATCTCGCCCCGAACCGGCCTCATCATGAATGCGAATTCCACCTGGAATATCGGCCGACCTCTCGACAAGGACCTGGAGCGGGCACTCGGGCGCGAGGTTCGCGTCGAGAACGACGCAAACTGCTTCGCGGTCTCGGAGGCCGTCGACGGGGCAGGGGCGGGCGCTTCGGTTGTCTGGGGTGTGATCCTGGGCACTGGAGCGGGATCGGGCATTGCGATCGAGGGCCGCGCGATAGGCGGGCGCAACCGCATCGCCGGGGAATGGGGCCACAACCCGCTTCCCCGACCTGCCGACAACGAGCGCCCGGGCCCCCTCTGCTATTGCGGTCGCCATGGCTGCAACGAGACCTTCGTGTCGGGCACGGGTTTCGAGCGCGACTTCCGGGAGCGGACCGGCCGGCAGCTCCCTGGGCCGGAGATCGCGGAGCTGATGCGCGCCGGGGATCCGGCCGCGCGAGCCACCTACGAGGCCTATCTCGACCGGCTTGGACGTGGCATCGCCGCGGTCGTGAACCTGCTCGATCCGGATGTCATCGTCCTCGGGGGCGGCATGTCGAACCTCGATGAGCTCTATGAGGATCTGCCGAGGCGGATCGAGCCGCACGTCTTCTCGGACACCTTCACGACGCCGGTCCTGAAGCCCCGCCACGGCGATTCCTCCGGCGTTCGCGGTGCGGCATGGCTGTGGAAGTAGCCCGTTCGGGCACGCGCGAGATCGAGTCCGGCACGGCTGCGCTCGTCCCGGTTCTCGGGCTCCTTTGGGGGCTGAACTGGGTCGCCGTCCGGATCTGCCTCGACGAGATCCCGCCCTGGACCCTTCGCTTCCTCGGCTTCGCGGCCGGAACTGCGGCCCTGCTCGGCTTCATGTTGCTGAAGGGGCGTTCGCTGCACATTCCGCGGAAGCATTGGTGGCGCGTGGTGGCCGTCGGCTTCTTGTCGATCACCTGCTACAACCTGTTCAGCGCCTTCGCGCAGCTCTCCGCGAGTACGACCCGGAGCGCCGTCCTCTCCTATACCATGCCGATCTGGGCCGTGATCCTCGCCAGGATCGTGCTCGGCGAGCGGCTCGATCTTCGTCGCGGCATCGGGCTGGCGCTCGGGATCGCAGGCCTCCTTGCCCTCGGCTGGCCGATCGTGGTGGCCGGCCAGTTCTCGATGGGGCTCGTCTACGCGGTAATGTCCGGAATCGTCTGGGCAGGCGGCAGCGTATTGCTGAAGCGGTTTCCGATCGATGCCGGCGCGATCACGATCGCCTGGTGGCAGCTGCTTCTCGCACTCCCCGTTACGCTCATCGGGATGCTCATCTTCGAGGGAATGCCGGAACTGCGCGCGCTTGAGCCAAGGACGCTTTGGGCGTTCGCCTATCACGCGATCCTGGCCCAGGCGGCCGCGACCGCCATCTGGTTCATGATCCTCGAAAGCCTGCCGACCGGGGTCGCCGCGATCGGCTCGCTCCTCGTTCCCGCAATCGGCGTGCTCGGTGCCACGCTGCTCCTCGGGGAACACCCGACAATGGGCGACCTGCTGGGTCTGGCCTTCATCGTGACGGCCTCCGCCGTCGTGCTTCTCCGCTTCCCGCAGCCCAGCCGGGCCTAACCGTCCGGATACCTCGATGGCCGATCATGCCGGCATGATTCGGCCGAGCATCAGTCCGTGAGTGCGTTTCGCGATGAGCGGAATCGGAAGTCGCTGGAACGGCTCCGGCGCGCCATGCCGGGGATCTTCCCAGGCGCCGTGCTGGCGCATGCATTGTCCCGACCCTTCATTCCGCCTACGCCTCGCCGCGCGATCGAAGGCTACTGGCGAGCCCATCCTCTTCGGGCGGATCGCCTCGCTCGCGCGCTCGCCCTGCGGAGCGGCGCGCCGGAAGGCTGGACCTGGCGCCTCGACGGGGCGGGCGGCACCGCCCGTTCGCTGAGCTTCCGGACCCCGCCTGCTCCATTTCGGGAGCAGCTTTTCAGCCGCGGTCCAGGCCATTGCTGCATCTGCGGACAGCCGGTGTTCAGGCTCGGCTGGCATCGTGATCTCTGGGGGGAGGGCAAGGTCAACCGGAACGCGACCTGGCATGCGGCCTGCGTCGCGGCATGGCGGTTCTGGTGCGATCCCAGCGATCACGTGCAGGTCCTGAAGCGGCGCCAGGGACGACGCTGCCTGGAGGAAGGCAAGCGCCTGCTGAAATCCGCCGAAGTGGACCACCGGGTCCCGCTCTTCAGCGTCTGGCGCGATCGTCGGGACGAGCCTTGGCCGTCCCTACTGGCCTTCTGGGGCGCGCCGAACTTGCAGGTCGTGAACCGGGAGGCGCATGTGGCTAAGTGTGCGCGGGAGGCCGGAGCGCGGTCTGGCCGGCGGGAGATCGTCTCGCCGAGCCCGCTTGCAGAGGTTTGATGGCCATGATGGTGGCTGACGCGATCGTAATCGGGCTGGGCGCGATGGGCAGCGCGGCCGCTCTCCAGCTTGCCCGCCGAGGCGCGAAGGTCATCGGCATCGACAGGTTCTCGCCGCCGCACGAGCACGGTTCGAGCCATGGCGAGACGCGCATCACCCGCGAGGCGATCGGCGAGGGCGAGTGCTACGTCCCGCTCGTGAAGCGGGCGCACGAGATCTGGCGCGAGATCGAGGCGGAGACAGGCGAGGAACTGCTTGTCCAGTGCGGCGGCCTCGTCCTGTCCGGGGCCTGCTCCAGCCACCCCAAGAAGGCCGGGTTCCTCGACCAGACGGTTGCCGCAGCCCAGCGCTACAACGTCCCGCACGAGGTCCTGTCGGCCGACGAGGTCGGGACGCGCTTCCCGCAATTCGTCCTGGAGGGCGACGAGCGCGCCTATTTCGAGCCGGGCGCCGGCTTCGTGTATCCCGAGCGCTGCATCGCGGCGCAACTCCGCCTCGCCGCGCAGGCGGGAGCTTCCCTCCGCACGGGCGAGATCGTCACGGCGATCTCCTCGTCCGGATCAGGCGTGCGGGTCGAGACAGACCGCGGCGTCTACGAGGCGGGCCGGGCGATCCTTTCGGCCGGCGCCTGGAACCCTGGCCTCGCCGGAAGCCCGCTCGGCCATTTGTCGATTTATCGCCAGGTGCTGAACTGGTTCGAGGCCGAGGACCCGGCACAATACACGCCCGGACGGTTCCCCGTCTTCATCTGGATGCACGGCAGCGAGGGCGACCAGTCCTACGGCTTTCCCATCCCGCCCGGAACCGAGGGCCTGAAGGTCGCTACCGAGACCTATGAGCGAACGCTCGGCTCGCCCGACGAGATCGACCGCACCGTCGCCTCCGCCGAGACGGCTTTCACCTACGACAAGCACGTCAGGAGCCGCTTGCGTGGCGTTACGGAGCGCTGTCTCAAGTCCAAGACGTGCCTCTACACGCTCGCCCCGGACAGCCGCTTCGTCATCGACGCCCATCCGGAGAACGACCGGCTCACGATCGTGTCGGCCTGCTCCGGCCATGGCTTCAAGCATTCGGCCGCGATCGGAGAGGCGGTCGCAGAGCATACGCTCGAGGGGCGGTCCCGGCTGGACCTGTCGCCATTCCGGGTGCCCGAGCTTGGGGGCGCGGCATGAGCGCCGCGCCGGGGGCGTGCCGGATTTCCGCAGTTGCGGCCGTTTCTCGACGATGTGCTTAAGTCATCCTTCACGTGGCAGGGACAAACTGCTTCCTCGCGTGCGGAAGCATTTGAGTGAATCCCATGTCCTTCGGAATGCGTATCGAGCAGCGCGTGGCTGACCGGCAGGTCCGTTATTCGGGTAATTCCACCCGCCCGCTGACGGCTCTTGCGATCGCCTTCGCGATCTTCTGCATCTACGACTACTCCCCATACGGGTACGGCTACGTCGCGGCTTTCCTCGGGGACGCGCAGCGCTGGTTTCAGGCCTATATGCGGAGCTTCCACCTCAAGATGTAGGCCCTCAGGCCACGGCCGAGCCGGGTTGACAGAACCCGGCCCGGCGGCTCCTTCCAGCTTTCAAATGGGAGGAACCGCATGGCATCGTTCAAAGCCGTCGTGATCGACAAGACGGAGGCCGGCGCCGCCGCCCCTGTCATCCGTGATTTCACCGAAACCGACCTGATGGACGGCGACGTGACCGTCCGGGTCAGCCACTCGACCGTCAACTACAAGGACGGGCTCGCGCTCACCGGGAAAGCTCCGGTCGTGCGCCGCTTCCCGATGATACCCGGCATCGATTTCGCCGGCACGGTCGAGGTCTCCACCCACCCGGAGTTCAAGCCCGGCGATGCCGTTCTCCTCAACGGCTGGGGAACCGGCGAGACGCATCTGGGCGCCTATGCCGAGCGCTCGCGGGTCAAGGGTGACTGGCTGGTCAAGCTGCCCGACGGGATGTCGCCTGCGGAAGCCATGTCGATCGGAACCGCCGGCTATACGGCGATGCTCTCGCTCATGGCGCTCGAGCGGCACGGGCTGTCGCCTGATCGGGGGGCGGCCGTCGTGTCGGGAGCGGCCGGCGGCGTCGGCTCGGTCGCGATCGCGCTGCTGGCCACGGCCGGATGGCACGTAATCGCATCAACCGGCCGGACGAGCGAGGAAGCGTATCTGAAGAGCCTCGGCGCGGCCGAGATCATTCCGCGGGACGAACTCGCCGGAAAGGGGCGCCCGCTCGGCAAGGAGCGCTGGGCGGCAGGGATCGACACCGTCGGCTCGACGACCCTGGCCAACATGCTCTCCATGACGAAATATGCCGGGGCGGTGGCGGCCTGCGGCCTTGCAGGCGGGATGGACCTTCCTGCCTCCGTCGCCCCGTTCATCCTTCGCGGCGTCGCGCTCCTCGGGATCGATTCGGTGATGGCGCCGAAGGCCCTCCGCCAGGAGGCCTGGAACCGCCTCGCCCGCGAACTCGATCGCGAAAAGCTCGCGAGCATGACCCGGACGATCAAGCTCGACGACGTGATCGAGGCCGGCCGCGACATCATCGATGGCAAGGTCCGCGGCCGGATCGTGGTGGAGATCGGCTAGGGCCGCTCTGCCGCCGCCCGCCGCAACCGATCGTTGATCGCCTCGCCGAGCCCGGAACCCGGGATGGGCGCAACCGCGATCGTGGCTGGTCCGGCGCCGTCCAGCCGCCGGAGGTAGCCGAAAAGGTTCGCGGCGGCTTCGGCGAGGTCGCCCGCTGGGCTGAGGTTCAGGCGAGCGGCCGCATCTCCAGGAACATCTGGGCCGAAGGACAGCGCAGCCTCGCCCGGGCGCACCTGCGTCGCGTTCAGGCGAACCTGGGCCCGCGGGGCGTAGTGCGAGGCGAGCGCTCCAGGCGCTATGGGTTTTCCGCCCGCTTCGCCTGCCTCGTCGAGACGACGGCCGAGAACCTCCTCGATTGCCTCGCGTGAAACGCCACCCGGGCGAAGCAGGCGAGGCCGGCCATCAAGGCAGGCGACAATCGTGGATTCGACCCCGACACGCGTTGGGCCGCCATCCACGACCGCATCGATTCGCCCGGAGAGGTCCTCCAGCACATGCGCCGCCTCGGTTGGGCTGACGCGGCCGCTTCGGTTGGCCGATGGCGCAACGACCGGGAAGCCGCATGCCTGGAGCAGGGCGCTCGCGACCGGATGGGCCGGGACCCTCAAGGCCACGCTGTCGAGCCCGGCGCGGGCCAGGTCCGAGACCGTGCAGGCCGGCGAGACGGGGACAACGAGCGTGAGCGGCCCTGGCCAGAACACTTGCGCGAGCCGCCGCGCATCGTCGTCGAAGAGGCCCTCGCGCATTGCGGCCTCCGCGCTCGGCAGGTGAGCGATGAGCGGATTGAACCGCGGTCGCTCCTTGGCTGCGTAGAGGCTGGCCACCGTGCGGGCGCTGCGCCCGTCCGCCCCGAGCCCGTAGACCGTCTCCGTCGGGAAGGCGACCAGCCCCCCGGCCGCGAGGATCGCGGCAGCGCGTTCGATATCGGCCTGTCCCGGTCCGAGCCGCTCCGTCGCACGCGAAGAAGCCTCGCCCGTCATTGACGCGGTCGCGCTCACGTCACATCAATCCGCCCGTCATTGGCGGGCGCTAGGCGAGTGCGTCCGCAACGTCAACTGAGCGGGGGAGATGGGCATGAGCTATCGTGCGCCTGTGGCCGAGATGGCCTTTGTGATGCGGCACGTGGCTGGGCTCGATGCCGCCGTGGCGGAGGGCCTCTACGGAGACCTGACCACAGACCTCGTCGAAAGCGTGCTGGAAGAGGCAGGTCGCTTCGCGGCCGAGGTCGTGGCGCCCCTCAACCGGGTCGGCGATCAGCATGGCACGCCGCTCAAGGATGGCGTGGTCACCATGCCGCCGGGCTGGAAGGAGGCCTACACGGCCTGGACGGCCGGCGGCTGGAACGCGCTGCCCGGCCCGGAGGAATATGGCGGCCAGGGCCTTCCGACCCTGGTGGCCGCCGCCTGCTCCGAGATGTGGAACTCGGCCGCGATGGCCTTCGGGCTCGGCCCGCTCCTGACGATGGGAGCCGTCGAAGCGGTGGAGAAGCACGGCTCGCCCGAGCTCAAGGAGCGCTACCTCGGCAAGCTCGTATCGGGCGAATGGACCGGGACCATGAACCTGACGGAGCCGCATGCCGGATCCGACCTCGCCGTGCTCCGCACGCGAGCGGAGCGGGTCGGCGACGGGACGTACCGCATCACCGGCACCAAGATCTTCATCACCTATGGCGAGCATGACCTGACGGACAACATCGTCCACCTCGTGCTCGCGCGGTTGCCCGACGCTCCGCCCGGGACCCGCGGCATATCGCTGTTCCTGGTCCCCAAGATCCTCCCGGACGGAACGCACAACGATCTTCGCTGCTCGGGGGTCGAGCACAAGCTCGGCATCCACGGTTCCCCGACCTGCACGATGACGTATGGCGACCATGGTGGCGCCATCGGCTGGCTGATCGGCGAGGAGAATCGCGGCCTCGCCTGCATGTTCACGATGATGAACAACGCCCGCCTGAATGTCGGACTGCAGGGCGTCGCGATCGCGGAGCGGGCCTACCAGGCGGCTCTCGCCTATGCGTCCGAGCGCAGGCAGGGGAAGGCCGCGGGCTGGAACGGGGAGGGCATGAGCCCGATCATCGAGCATTCCGACGTGCAGCGGATGCTCCTCACGATGAAGGGCTACACCGCCGCATCGCGGGCGATCTGCTATCTCACGGCGGCCGCGCTCGATCGGGCCCGGCTCTGCCCCGACCCGGAGGGACGGAGGCGCGCAGCGGAGCGCGCCTCGCTCCTGACGCCGATCGCGAAGGCGTTCTCCACCGACATCGGGATCGAGGTCGCGTCGATCGGCGTCCAGGTTCACGGCGGAATGGGCTTTATCGAGGAGACGGGCGCTGCACAGCATCTCCGCGATGCGCGCATCCTGGCGATCTACGAGGGCACGAACGGCATCCAGGCGATCGACCTCGTCGCCCGCAAGCTGCCGCTCTCCGCGGGTGAGGCGGTTCGGGCCGAGATTGCAGGCATGTGGTCCGTGCTGCGACGCGTGACGCAGAAGGGCGGGCCGGGCTTCGGCCTCACGGCGCCGCGCCTGCGGGCCGCGGTCGAGAGCCTCGATCGTGCGTCGAGCTACATCCTCGCGGCGCTCGGCTCGGGCGAACAGGACAGGGCCCTCGCGGCGGCGACGCCCTACCTGCGGCTGTTCGGCCTCGCTCGCGGCGGCGTCGCCCTGGCGGAGGAAGCGCTTGCCGCGCAGGCGGCCATCCAGGCGGGCGACAACGATCCCGCCCAGCCCGGGCGGATCGCGCTCTGCCGGTTCTTCGCGGAGAACCTTGCGGTCGCGTCGGGGGGGCTGGAGGAAGCCGTCATGACAGGCGGCGATTTCGGGGCTGACGCCCGACTCGCGCTCGCCAGCTGACCGCCTCGACAGCCGGCGCACGCCTCGATGATCTTCGTCCATCTGCCGCCCGGGCCGGACGCCTGGCCCGGAACCCTGGTCGAGCGCCGCATCCTGGATCCGGCCGAGCCGATCCCTTCGGGGTCCCTGTGGATCGACCTCGTGTCGCCGACCCGGGAGGAGGACAATAAGGTCGAGCGCTTTCTCGGGATCGAGGTGCCGACCCGCGAGGACCAGGCGGATATCGAGCCGTCCGAGATCCTCTATGCCGAGCATGGCGCCCGCTACCTGACGGCGCGCCTCCTCTGCCGCGCGGACGAGGATGACCCGATCCTCACGGCCGTCAGCTTCATCGTGAAGGATTCGACTCTCATCACGGTGCGCTACGAGCAGCCGCGCGCCTTCCAGATGTTCGCGCACAAGGTCGCGCGGGTGTCCGGCCTCGGGAAGTCGGGCGAGGAGGTTCTGGCAGGCCTCCTGGAGACGATCCTCGACCGGTCGGCCGACATCCTGCAATTGGCTGGCGAGCGGGTCGACAGCCTCTCGAATGCGATCTTCGCCACGAATACGGATCCCGGCCGGCGCAACGCCGAGTACCAGTCCCAGCTCCGCGCGCTGGGTAAGACGGGCGACCTCATCTCGAAGCAGCGCGAGAGCCTCGTCTCGATCGAACGCATGCTCCTCTTCGTCACCGCCGACTACCGGGCTGCCAAGGTCGAGAAGGAGCTTCGCGACAAGATGCGGACCGTCCTGCGCGACCTCCAGTCGCTGGAGGAGCATGCGACCTTCCAGGCCAACAAGATCCAGTTCTTGCTCGACGCGACGCTCGGCCTGGTGAACCTCGAGCAGAACAACATCATCAAGCTGTTCTCGGTCATGGCGGTGGTCTTCATGCCGCCGACCCTCATCGCCTCGATCTATGGGATGAACTTCAGGCACATCCCGGAGCTCAACTGGGCGGTGGGATACCCGCTGGCGCTGCTCCTGATGGTGTTCGCGGCCGTGATGCCGTACTTCTTCTTCCGCTGGAAACGGTGGCTCTGACGGGAGCGGAACATGGGCGCATCGCTCCTGCAGTCATTGCGCGCGATGGCCTACAACAATGCGTGGGCCAACCACCGGCTGCACCAGGCCTGTTCGGCCCTGACGCGGGCCGAGTTCGAGGCGCCGCGCTCCGGCTTCTTTCCCTCGATCAAGCTCACGCTGAACCACATCCTGGTGATCGACTGGTTCTACGTCGATGCCCTCGAAGGGGGGACGCTCGGGCCAGCGGCCTTCGCCGACCAAGCGCCTTGCTCGACCATGCGCGAGCTTGCCGCTGCCCAAGCCACGGTGGATCGGCGACTGATCGCCTGGTGCGAGGCCATGGACGAGGCAACGCCCGACACGATCGTCCAGGTGCACAGGGGCGAGCGGATCCAGCGGGAGCGAGCCGACCGGCTGCTGCTGCACCTGTTTCAGCACCAGGTGCATCACCGCGGCCAGGCGCACGCGATGCTGAGCGCGACGAGCGCCGCCCCACCCCAGCTGGACGAGTTCTTCTCGCTGGGCGAGGCGCCTCTCAGGGCAGCCGAATTCGCTGCGCTTGGCTGGTCCGAAGAACAGGTCTGGCGGGAATGAACCTGCGTCGGCCGCGCCGCATGGACGCTCGTCCGCCGGCCGGGTAGAATCCTGCCCGAACTCTCTTCCACGACAGGCCAGCCATTGCCCGAGCGCCAGAACCAAGGCCGTCGCGTCATGTTGCTTACCGGCGCAAGCCGGGGGATCGGTCATGCGACCGTGAAGCGGTTTCAGGCCGCAGGCTGGCGCGTCATCACCTGCTCGCGGCACGCCTTTCCCGAGGATTGCCCGTGGGAGGCGGGTCCGGAGGACCACCTCAATGTCGACCTCGCCGATCCGGACGATACCCGCCGTGCGATTGCCGACATCAAGGAGCGGCTGGTGCCGGAAGGCGGCATGCTCCACGCGCTCGTCAACAATGCGGGGGTCTCGCCCAAGGGGCCGGGCGGGAAGCGGCTCTCCGGCCTCGACACGCCGCATGCCGATTGGCTGCACGTGTTCCAGGTCAACTTCTTCGCGCCGATCATGCTGGCTCGGGGCCTGTGCGATGAGCTCGCGCGAGCTCGCGGGTCGATCGTCAACGTGACCTCGATCGCGGGCTCCCGCGTTCATCCCTTCGCAGGTGCGGCCTATGCCACGTCGAAGGCCGCGCTGGCCGCGCTCACGCGGGAGATGGCGTCCGACTTCGGGCCGCTGGGCGTGCGCGTGAACGCGATCTCGCCGGGCGAGATCGACACCTCGATCCTGTCGCCCGGGACGGAGAAAATCGTGGAGACGATACCTCTCCGTCGCCTCGGCACCACCGACGAGGTGGCGAAGTCGATCTACTTCCTGTGCACCGAGGCTTCGTCCTACGTGAACGGCGCTGAGCTTCACATCAACGGCGGGCAGCACGTTTGATGTCAGGGTGGCTTGATGTCGCCCACTTCCCGGCCGATATGCTTGCATGAACAGCAAGCACCGGGCCACGCTCGCTGCAATCTTTACCGAGCCGGTACCAAGCTCGATCGAGTGGCGGGACCTGGAAGCATTGCTGGTTGCAGCGGGTTGTCGGGTGATCGAGGGATCTGGGTCGCGTGTGCGTTTTGAGCGCAACGGGATGATCGCCAGTTTCCACCGCCCCCATCCGGCCAAGGAGGCCAGGCGCTACCAAGTGCGGGATGCGCGGGAGTTTCTCGTGAAGCTTGGAATCAGGCCATGAGCACGCTGAACCACCGGGGCTATTTCGCCCGGGTCGAGTTCGATCCGGACGACGAGCTCTTCACCGGACGGGTAGCTGGGATCAACGACGTCATCGGCTTTCATGCCGGCGACGTCGACACCTTGAAGAGTGCCTTCCGGGAAGCCGTCGATGATTACCTCGCCACATGCGAGAAGCTCGGACGGGCTCCGGAGAAGCCGTATTCCGGCCGCGTGATGTTTCGTGTGTCACCTGAAGTTCATGCTCGGGCGGCGCTTGCCGCCGAGATGTCCGGCAAGAGCCTGAACCAATGGGCGGAGGAGGCGCTTCGTGCTGCCGCCGCCCGCACGCTGGAGCGCGCCGGTTGACCAGAAGCATCAAAGCTCGCGCTCTCGACCTGAGTGGCTCCGCGTTCGCGGGAGCCGCTTTGCTGGCCGTGACGGCGCATTCGGCCTCTGCCGAGCCGAAAGTCTCGATCCTGCAGCTTCCGTTCGAGGTGCGGGAGTTCCGCGGGCCCGGGACGCGCGCTGCGGCGGTCGCGCCCTCTCTCGCGCCACTGAGGTCGGACGCGTCCCTGAAGGACAAGCCGCTCGCCGTCGTCTGGGGTGACCGGGGTGGGGCGGTGCTGACGCTTGCGGGCGGCGAAGTGCGGGCCATCCAGCTCGGCGCCGGGGCGGCGGATCTCACGACTGCAGAGACGGAGCGAGGTGCCATTCCGGCTTCCCGGATCGAGGCTGCCGGTCCGATCACGGCGAGCCTGACCGACCCTACCCGCGAATACCCGCATGAAGCGCTCGGCGCCTCCGTTCACGCCAAGAGCGTCTCCATCTCGGAGCGACGCCCGGTTCAGATCGCCGCCGGAGCCCAACGCGTGCCGGTCGAGGTCTCCCGGGTCGAGGCTGGCCCGGATGCTGTCTTCGAGGACCGCGAGCCTCGCCTCGCGCAGCTCGGTCGGGAAGCCCCGCCCGAAATCGTGACGGTAAAAACCTATCCGCGGCAGGGTTCGGCACTCGCCGTGATCGGGCGGCGCGGCGGGACGTGGAGGGTGGTGGCCGAGACGCCGCCTGCCGGAGAACCGAACACCTGGCTGAATCCCGCCGCCTTCGCAGACTTCCTCGGGACGGGGCGCCCGCAGATCGCACTCGTGCGCAAGCCTCACGCCGATGGCGTCGTCCAGCTCTGGGCGTTCGAGGGCGATGCGCTCACGCTGAAGGGCGAGAAAGCTGGCTACGCCAACCATGTCTTCGGGCGCAGCGCCCAGGATCTCGCCGCCACGTCCGATCTCGATCGGGATGGTCGCCCCGAACTCATCGTCCCGACGCAGGACCGACGCAGCCTGGCGGTCCTGTCCATGAAGGACGGCATCCGCGAGGTCGCCCGGATCCCCCTCCCGGCGCGGGCGGAAACCGGCATCGCCGCGCTCGGCGCTGGATCCGACCTGCACATCCTCGTCGGCCTGGAGGACGGACGGATCGCCGACATCCGGCCGTGACGGCGTCGCGCCTCTGTCCGGATCGGCCGTTCCTGGCCGCCTCGGTCTGCGTCGTTCGGGAGGGCAGGGTGCTGCTCGCCGCGCGCGGACGCCCGCCCCTCAAGGGCGTGTTCACGCTCCCGGGCGGGCTAGTCGAAACCGGCGAGACGCTAGCGGATGCTGCGCTCCGCGAACTGGAGGAGGAGGTCGGCGTCCGGGCCGAGATCGTCGGCTTTGTTGGTCCCGTCGAGGTCATCGAGCGGGACGAGGAGCAACGCACGAAGCATCACTTCGTCATCCTGGCCCATGCCGCGCGCTGGGTCTTTGGCGACGGCCAGACCGGCGACGAAGCGCTGGAGATACGCTGGCTCCGGCCTGAGGAGCTTGCCTCGGTCCGGACGACGGCAGGGCTGCCGGCGATCGTCGCCCGGGCCGTTGCCCTCGTGTCACAGGGGGCAAGTTCCGGAGGATGTCCCGCGTGACGTTAACCTCTTCGTAAATGCGGGACTGGCGGCCGGGCCGCCGCCTGATACAACCGGTGCAGCAAGAGCCGGCACCTGATGATCGACAACGACATGACCTCGCCCGACGAGGTCGGATTGGCCAAGCGCGTGGCGCTTGCCTATGTGACCGAGGCTTTTGCCGAGGCGGAACTCGACGGCATCGATGGCGACTGTGTCGTCCAGGCGGCGCTGTTCGCGGCGTTCAAGCACCTCGTCGAGGTCTATGGCGAGGAGCAGACCGCGGCCTATGCCGAAGGCCTGCCGGCCCGCATCCGTGCGGGCGGTTTCTCGATCTGCCCGAGGCATTGACGGCCTGCCCTTGAGGGGCAGCGGCGGGGGTCGTACACCCGCGGCACGAGTCTCCTTATGGAGCTGGCCGTGCCCGTTGCCCACCTGTCCGATCGTGCGATCCTGAAGGTCTCCGGTCCGGAGGCCCGATCCTTCCTCGACCGTCTCGTTACCTGCGACCTGGATCGACTCCCGGCGGCCGGCGCGCGCTACGGTGCGCTGCTCACGCCGCAGGGCAAGATCATCTGCGACTTCATCCTGTTCGACGGATCCGCTCTTGAGGCGGGGTCTGTTTATCTCGACATACCAGAGGCTTACGCCGCCGATCTCGCCAAACGTCTCAGCATGTACAAGCTGCGCGCCCAGGTCACGATCGAGAATCTCGGCGAGTCCTACGCTGCGCTGGCCGGTTGGGGCGAGACCTCCGCGCCGACCGGGGAGCGGCATCTTGTGGCCTGCGACCCGCGCCTGGAAGCGCTCGGCTGGCGCGCCATCGTCGAGCGGGGTGGCCTGATGGAAGCCGGCTCTCCGGCCGATGGCGAGGGGGCGTACCATGCCCACCGCGTCGGGTGCGGCGTTCCCGAAAGCGGCCGCGACTTCACGCTTGGTGATGCCTTCCCGCACGAGGCCATGATGGACCAGCTCGACGGAGTCGATTTCGACAAGGGCTGCTATGTCGGCCAGGAGGTCGTCTCCCGGATGCAGCATCGCGGCACGGCCCGGACCCGCATCGTGCCCGTGGTGTTCGACGGCGACCCACCCACGTCGGGCCAGGCGGTCACGGTCGGCGAACGGCCTATCGGCAAGGTGGGCAGCATTGCAGGCGAACGCGGCCTCGCCTTGCTCAGGCTGGACCGCGTGGCGGATGCGCTTGCCGCCGGCCAGCCCATCATGGCGGGCGACGTCCCGATCCGTCTGGAGAAGCCGGCCTGGGCGCACTTCCCGTTCCCGGGCGAGAGCGGGTTTCCTGCAGCATGAGCGAAGGACTTGTCTCCCATGAAGACGGCTGCAGCCGCTGCTGGTGGTGCGGCACCGACCCGCTCTATGTCGCCTATCACGACACCGAATGGGGCGTTCCCGAGCGCGACGGCCGGGCCCTCTACGAGAAGCTGATCCTCGATGGCTTCCAGGCTGGGTTGTCCTGGATCACCATCCTGCGCAAGCGCGACAACTTCCGCCGCGCCTTCGCGGATTTCGATCCCGAGCAGATCGCGCTCTTTACGCCCGAGCATGTCGAGGCCCTGATGCTCGATCCCGGGATCGTGCGGAACCGCGCCAAGATCGAGGGCACGATCCTGTCCGCGCGGGCATACCTGGAGATGGGCGGCCCGGAGGCCTTCTCGCGCTTCCTCTGGAACTATGTCGGCGGCGCGCCGCTCCAGCCCCGCCGCGGGATGCGGGGCGACATCCCGGCTGCGGACGAGCTCTCGAAGGAGGTTTCGGCCGCGCTGAAGAAGGCCGGCTTCAAATTCTGCGGCCCGACCATCGTCTACGCCTTCATGCAGGCATGCGGCCTGATCAACGACCACCTCGTCGGCTGCCACCGCCAGATGGCCTGCGAGGCACTCGCGCAGCCGTGAGAGGGAGCCGCCGGCCGGAGAAGGCGCCGCGGGCCTGGCAGCGCATGCTGTCCGGCCGGCGGCTCGACCTGCTCGACCCGTCCCCCTTCGACATCGAGGTCGAGGATATCGCGCACGGGCTGGCGCGGGTGGCGCGCTGGAACGGCCAGACCGTCGGAGACCATGTCTTCTCCGTCGCGCAGCACTCGCTCCTGGTCGAGGCGATCGCGGACGAGATCGCGCCCGGCCTGCCGGATGCGGCACGGCTCACGATCCTGCTTCACGACGCGGCGGAATACGTCATCGGCGACGTCATCACGCCGCTGAAATCCGTGATTGGCGACGGCTATGCAGCCGTGGAGGCGCGGTTGCGCGCTGCCGTGCATCTTCGGGTCGGCCTCCCCGCCGAACCGCCCGTGGAACTCACCCGCCTCATCAAGCGCGCGGACAGGATCGCGGCATATCTCGAAGCGACGAAACTCGCAGGCTTCTCACGAGGTGAGGCGGATGAGATCTTCGGTCGCCCCGAGGTGGAGCCCCGAAGCCTCGGGGGCTATCTGACGGCATGGCCGACGCACGAGGCGCAGCGGCGATTCCTCCAGCGGTTCGGCGAACTCTCCGGCGTGCAATCGCGCTGATCGTGGCGGCTGCTTGCTCTCATCGTTCCCTGTGGAAGGATCGGCCTTGATCGAGGCGCTTCTGATCGCGGCCGTCCTGGTCGCGTTCTTTCGCCAGCGCGCACGCCTGCAGGGGCTGGAGCGGCGCCTGAACGAGCTCGAGGCGGCCTTTCGGGTCGCCGGCGGCCAAGCGGCAATTCCGCCTGCGGTGCCGGACGCGCCTTCGGCCGCGGTGGAACAGGCTGCGCCCGGACGGCCCCCTGAGGGCTCGACCGACGAGGCCGTGCAAGGATCACAGGATACTGTTCCGGCAACTGTCGCATCGCCAGTGCCGGCGCGCCGGCCGGGGATCGAGGAGCGGCTCGGCGCGCGCTGGGCGGTGTGGGTCGGAGGATTGGCGCTGGCATTCGGCGGCCTGCTGCTCGTCCGCTACTCGATCGAGCAGGATCTGATCGGGCCGCGCCTCCGCGTCGCGCTTGGGGCTCTTCTCGCGGCTGGGCTCGCGGGCGCTGGCGAGTGGCTGCGACGGCGCGAGCAGCCGATCCCCTTGCCGGCCTTCACGAGCGCGAACATCCCGGCTGTGCTGACGGCTGCCGGCACCTCGACCGCCTTCGCGGTCGCCTATGCGGCCTATTCCCTCTACGAACTGATCGGACCCACGACGGCGTTCCTGCTGCTCGGGCTCCTCTCGGTCGCCACCATGGCGGCCGCGGCCCTGCACGGTCCGGCGCTCGCCGGACTTGGTCTCGTGGCGGCGCTGGTCTCGCCGCTGCTCGTCGAGACGGACTCTCCGAACGCGCCGGCACTCGTCGTCTATCTCGGCTTCGTGGCTGCCGCCTCCTACGCGGTCGCGCGGCTGCGTCTCTGGCGCTGGCTTGCCATCGCGGGCGCGGCCGGGGCGATGCTCTGGGGCCTTGCCATCACGGTCGGCGGCTCCGGCGGGGCGGCGGTGGCGCACACTCTCCTGCAGGCCGCGCTGGCGATCGGCTTCCTGGTTGCCGATCCGCACCGCGGAAGGTCGGCGGGCGAGGCCCTCACGGACCGGTTCGGCTCGGCGGTGCTCGCGGGCTTCGCGCTCCTCGGGATCTTCGCCGCAGCGCAGCTTGGATTCGGGCTCGGGCGGCCGCTCTTTGCCGGTGCGCTAGGGCTCATGCTGCTCGCCGCCGCCTGCCGCTTCCCGCCGGTTGCGCCGGCGGCCGCGTCGGCCGCGCTTCTGGCTGTTGGAACCTTGCTCACCTGGCCCGTCGAGGGCGAGGCAGGAGCCGAGCCGATCACCGTGCTGGAGAGCATGGTTGCCGGAACCCCACTCCCAGCCGCCGTCGGGACCTATCTCGTCTCCGCGCTGCTGTTCGGGGCAGGGATCGCCGCAATGTCGCTTGGCCGGATAGTGCGCGGGCCGGATCTCCGGCTCGTCCCGGCTGCCTGGTATCTCGGGGCGGCGACGCTCGGACCGATCCTTGAGCTGATCGTCGTCTACGGCCGCGTGACGGCGTTCGAGCGCAGCGTTCCGTTCGCGCTCGTCGCGGCCGCGCTGGCCGCCGCCTTTGCCGGGGTCGCCCGCTTCTTCCGCGTGGAGGAAGGTCGCCGCGTGGCAGCCGGCCGGTTCCGGGATGTGGCTCTCCTCGCGGTCGGGGCGACCGCTTCGGCCGCCATTGCCGCCCTGGCGCTCGGGTTCACTATGGCCCTGGACCGGGGCGTTCTCACCGTATCGCTCGCGCTCGCCGCTCTCGGGACGGCCTATGTCTCGCAGCGGGCGGCCGTGCCGGCCCTTCGCTACGTCGTTGGCGGCCTCGGGATCGTGGTCGCGGCCCGCCTGGCCTGGGATCCAAGGATCATGGGAGGCGATCTCGGTCGCACCCCGATCCTGAACTGGCTTCTCTTCGGCTACGGGGTGCCGGCCGTTTCGTTCTGGCTCGCGGCCCGCATCCTCGCGGCAACCGCCCGGGACCGCATCGTGCCTCTCTGCGAGACGCTGGCGCTTCTGTTCTCGGCCCTGCTCGTCTCCCTGCAGATCCGCCACGCGCTGCATGACGGCGACATCTATGCCGCGCGCTTCGACCATCTCGAGGCCGGCCTCCTGGTGACGCAGGGTCTCTGCTTCTCACTCCTCACGGCGCGGCTGGCCTCCAGGCGAGCCCATCCTGTCTATTGCGTCTTCTCTCTCGGCTTCGCGACGTTGTCGCTGCTCGGCGCTGCCGGCACGCTCCTCCTCTTCGAGAACCCGTTCATCACGGGCGACCGGGTTGCAGGCGGCGCGGTCCTCAACACGCTGTTGCCGGCCTATCTCATCCCGGCCGCAGCCGCGGCCGCGCTGGCTGCCGGGAGCCGGGGCGTGCATCCCCGGGCCTTCGTGCTCGCGGCAGCCGGCTTGGCGCTCGTGCTCGAGATCGCCTATGCCTGCCTCCAGGTGCGGTTCCTGTTCCAGGGCCCCAACGTCCTGTTCCTGCGCTGGACGAGCGACGCGGAGCTGTGGACCTACTCGCTGGTCCTGATCGCGAATGGCATCGCGCTGCTCGCCGCCGGTTTTCTCTGGGATTCCCGCGAAGCCCGGCTGGCCTCGGCCGCCTGCATCGTGGCCGCCGTGCTCAAGGTCTTCGTCATCGACCTCGCCGGGCTCGAGGGACTTCTCCGGGCGCTCTCTTTCGTGGGGCTCGGCCTCGTGCTGGTCGGCATCGGCTTCGTGTACCAGAGGCTGCTCGCCGGCCGCGCCGGGTCACCGGCTGCGGACAACCCTGCCTGATCCTTGTCAGGCGAGGGACGGGCGCCCATAAGTCCCGCCATGAGCGAGAGTGATCTGCACGCCGTCGAGCCGCATGCCGACGTGGCCGGCCTGCCCTTCGAGAAGGCCCTGGCCGAGCTCGAGGACATCGTGCGCCAGCTGGAGGGCGGTCGCGTGCCGCTCGAGGAATCCATTGCGATCTACGAGCGGGGCGAGGTGCTGAAGCGGCACTGCGAAGGCCTTCTCAAGCGTGCCGAGGCGCGAATCGAGCGGATCACCCTCGGTCCCGACGGGCGGCCGACCGGCACGGCTCCGCTCGATCCCTCCTGACCTTGGGCAGGAGCAGCGCCACGCCCACCCTGGGTCTGCCGGAGCGGCGGCGGGCCGATACTTACCTGGTCGAGCTCGGGCTGTTCGAGAGCCGGGCCAAGGCCAAGGCTGCCATCGAGGCGGGGCTCGTCGAGGCCGATGGCCAGCCCGTGCGGAAGCCCTCGGACACGATCCCGGTCACGGCACGAATTTCGGCTGAAGCACCTCATCCCTGGGTTTCGCGCGGCGGGGTGAAGCTCGCCGCGGCACTGGACGCGTTCGGAATCGACCCGGCCGGCCGGATCTGCCTCGATGTCGGCGCGTCCACGGGCGGCTTCACGGATGTGCTGCTGTCTCGCGGCGCCCACCGGGTCTATGCGGTCGATGTCGGCACCTCTCAGCTTCACCCGAAGCTCCTGGCGGACCCCCGCGTGGTCACGCTGGAGCAAACCGACATACGTCGGCTCGCAACCTCGCGCGTTCCGGACGAGATCTCGCTCTGCGTCGTGGACGTGAGCTTCATCTCGCTCAAACTCGTCATTCCCGAGCTCACCCGCTTCATGAACACCAGCAGCTATCTCGTTGCTTTGATTAAGCCTCAATTCGAAGTCGGGCGCGCAGCGCTCGGGCGCGGCGGGATCGTGCGGGATGAGGCCGCGGCCGCGGGGGCAGTGGCCGACATCGTCTCCTGCGCCGCTGCGCACGGCTTCTCCGCACTCGGGACGATGCCGTCTCCGATCCAGGGCGGCGACGGGAACCGCGAGTTCCTCATGGCGGCCCGCCGTGATTGAATCTGTCACGATCGCCCGCCTCGGTGCGAATGGGGATGGGGTCGCGGATCGTCCCGGCGGCCCGCTTTATGTCGCCGGGTCGCTGCCAAGTGAGGTGGTGCGGGCGGAGGTCGAGCGCGACCGTGGCCGGATCGTGGAGCTGGAGACCACCAGCCCCGACCGGGTCGAACCCTTCTGCCCATATTTCGGGACCTGCGGCGGCTGCGTTGCCCAGCATGTCGGGCCGTCGCTCTACGCGGATTGGAAGCGTGGCAAGCTCGAGTCGGCCCTGGCGAGGGCCGGCGTGCCGGGCGAGGTCGAAGCTCTCGTCGATGGCCATGGCGACGGGCGCAGGCGCGTGACCTTCCACGCCCGCGAGATCGAGGGCGAGATGCAGGTCGGCTTCATGGAAGCACGCACGCACCGCCTCGTTCGCATCGAGCGTTGCCCGATTACCGTGGAGGCGCTTGCCGACGCTCCCAAGGTCGCCACCGTGCTCGCAAGCCGGATGAAGGGCCTTCGCAAGCCGCTTGATATTGCTGTGACTTCGGTGCGCGAAGGTCTCGACGTGGACCTGCGCGGTTCAGGCCCGATCGATGAGCGCCGCCGCCAGGTGCTGGTCGCCGAGGCAAAGGCGCTGGGGCTCGCGCGGCTGTCGCTGCATGGCGAGACGCTGGTGGCCTATCAGCGCCCGACCATCGTCATGGGCCGGGCGGAAGTCGCCCCACCCGCTGGCGGCTTTCTCCAGGCGACGGCGAAAGGCGAGGCCGAACTCGCCGCGGTGGTTCTCGATGGCTGCCGCGGGGCCAAGAAGGTGGCGGACCTGTTCGCCGGGAGCGGGCCATTCACCCTCCGCCTCGCCGAGAAGGCGGAGGTTCATGCGGTCGAGAGCGACCGGCATGCGCTGGCCGCACTCGACGCGGCTGCCCGCGGCACCGCTGGCCTGAGGCGCGTCACGACGGAAGTGCGCGATCTCTTTCGCAGACCGCTGCTCTCGACCGAGCTCGAGCGCTTCGATGCGGTCGTGCTCGATCCGCCGCGGGCCGGTGCCGAGGCGCAATGCCGTCAGCTGATCCTGTCATCCCTTGGGGCCGTGATCATGGTGTCCTGTGATCCCGGGACATTCGCGCGCGACGCTGCGATCCTGGTCGAAGGCGGGTTCGCCCCGGAGCGGATCGTTCCCGTCGATCAGTTCGCCTGGAGCGCGCACGTGGAAGTCGCGGCCGTCTTCCGGCGGAAGGTCTCCCGGAAGCGGCGGCGCTGAGCTCAGGGATAGAGGCGGGTCCGGACCCATCCGTCGGCCGTGCGCGTGAAACGCACCCGGTCATGGAGACGGAACGGCCGGTCGTGCCAGAACTCGATCTGGACGGGAGCGATCCGGTATCCGATCCAGTAGGGCGGGCGCGGGACACCGCCGATCGCGTACTTGGCCGTATATGAGGCGATCGCCTTCTCGAAGGCGAACCTGCTCTCGAGGGGGCGGGATTGCTGGCTGGCCCAGGCTCCGATCCGGCTGTCGCGCGGCCGGCTGGCGAAATACTCGTCGGCCTCGGCGTCCGTGACGCGGGTCACCGGCCCACGCGCCCGCACCTGCCGGCGAAGGCTCTTCCAGTGGAAGACAAGCGCCGCCTTAGGATTCTGCGTCAGCTCGACGCCCTTGGCGGATTCCACGTTCGTGTAGAAGACGAAGCCGGCCTCGGTCGCCTCCTTCAGGAGTACCATGCGAACATCGGGCAACCCGTCCGCATCGACAGTCGCGAGGGCCATGGCGTTCGGATCGTTGGGCTCCGATCGCCTTGCCTCCTCCATCCAGGCGGTGAACAGCCGGAAAGGCTCCTCGGCTTCGGTAAAATCACCGCTTTTTAACTGGTCGGAGCTTGTATCCATCGCCACGTGTCGAAGCCGTTGAGTACGATTGTTCGGATGTCAGGCAATTATAGGTTGGTCTGGCTGTTTCGCGAAATGCGGGGTCTCGCGGCGGGCGCAGTGGGGGTTCTGGCGATGGCGCCGGTGCTCGCAGGCTGCAGTTTCGCCATTCCCTCCCTGACCGCAAAGGCGCCGGAAGATGTGACGGGCTCCATCACGCCTGCACCGGCCGCGCTGAAGCTTTTCCCGGAGCTTGGGCCGGAGGAGGTGCGGCGCCTCCGTGCGGCGCTCACGGTCGCGCTCGATCCGCAGGGGAACGGCAAACCGGTCAAGTGGGATAATCCGGAGAGCGGCATGGGCGGCGATATCACGCCGAGTGGTGCTCCTTTCGTGGAGGCGAACGAGATCTGCCGCGCCTTCACGGCCTCCCTCGAGAGCGCGTCCGTTTCCAAGACTGCCCAAGGAAAGGCCTGCAAGGTTTCCGCTGACGAATGGGTCTTGCGAAAGCTGGAGACAAAGCCACAATCGTGACGGGGTGCCGCATGGGGTCGTTGCGTTTGAGCAACACCTGCCCCACATGACACGCGACGCCACTGCAGGGCAGTGATGCCCGATCAGGCAGAGGTTCGGAGGCCCATGCGAAACCCCTACGACGTTCTCGGCGTGTCAAAGAGTGCTGGCGAGGCGGAGATCAAGAAGGCGTTCCGCAAGCTCGCCAAGAAATACCATCCCGACAGCAACAAGGACGACCCCAAGGCGAAGGACAAGTTCGCCGAGGCGAACAGCGCCTACGAGATCCTGGGCGACGCGGAGAAGCGTGCCCAGTTCGACCGTGGCGAGATCGATGCCGAAGGGAAACCCCGGTTCCAGAGTTTCGAGGGATTCGGCGCCGGCGGTGGCCGCGAGGGCTTCTCGTTCGGCTTCGGCGCCGGCTCGCCCTTCGGCCGCGGCACCGGGCGTACCGCAGGCGCCGGGGAAGACATCTTCTCCCAGCTTTTCGGTGAAGCCATGAGAGGCGCCAGCCGACCCCGCGCGACCCGCGGCGACGACATCGAGGCGACCTTGGAGGTCGAGCTCGAGGACATTGCGCGCGAGGAGAAGCAGCGCATCACGCTTCCGGGCGGGCGCGAGGTCGAGGTGACGCTGCCTCCCGGGATCGCGGACGGCCAGACCGTGCGGCTGCGCGGCCTCGGCCGGCCCGGAGCCGGCGGTGCCGAGCCGGGAGATCTCCTCCTCACGCTCAAGATCGCCGCGCAGGATCGCTACACCATCGAGGGCAGCGACCTCCGCATGCGGCTGGCGGTCGACCTGGAGGACGCAGTCCTTGGCGGCAAGGTCAGGGTCCCGACCCCGACCGGCGTGGTGGAGATGAACGTTCCGGCCATGACGAGTTCGGGTCGGACCTTCCGGCTGCGCGGAAAGGGGTTGCCGGCCAAAGGCGGAAAGGGAGACCTCTTCGTCACGACCGAGATCCGGCTGCCCTCCGAGGATGACGAGGCGCTCGTGGAATACGCAAGGAAGCGCCGCGCCGAAAAGGTCGGCTGACGCCGAACGAGAGTCGGCCTTCGCCGGCCACGAGCCAGCCATATTGCCGGCTCACGCCTCTGCCGGATGGAGGCGCCGGCCATGGGCCAGAGCGAGATCGCGGCCGTCCGTGCTCTGCTGAGCTCGAAGCCTCGTCCGGTGGGCTGGGCGGAGCGCCGCCAGCGCCTGGACGAGGTGGGCACCGTCTGGCCCGTTGCCAGCGACATCCGCCTTTCTACGGTAGAGTTCGGCGGCATCCCCGCCGAGTGGTCGCTCGCACCCGGAAGCGACCCGTCGCGTGTTCTCCTCTACTTCCACGGCGGCGGCTACTGCTCGGGTTCCATCGCGAGCCATCGCCGCCTGGTGACCGAGGCGGGGAGGGCGGCCGGGCTCCGGACGCTCGCCGTAGGGTATCGCCTCGCCCCGGAACACCCGTTTCCCGCAGCGCTGGAAGACGCCTGGGCGGCGTGGCGCTTTTTCCGGGAGGGCGATATCCCCGCAGGCAACATCGTCATCGGCGGGGATAGCGCCGGCGGCGGGCTGACGCTTGCCTTGGCCTGCGGGTTGCGGGACGCTTCCGAGGAGCTTCCCGCCTGTCTCTGGCTGCTGTCGCCCTGGACGGATCTGACGATGTCGGGAGCCACCCTCGGCACCAAGGATGAGGTCGATCCGCTCATCCATGCCCCGTATCTCGCCGAACTCGCGGAGGCGTATCTGCCGAAGGGTTTCGACAGAACGGATCCGCGTGTGTCGCCCCTCTACGCGGATCTAAGAGGCCTGCCGCCGACGCTGGTCCAGGTCGGCTCGGCCGAAACTTTGCTGGCGGACGCTACCCGGTTCGCCGCATCCGCCGGCGCCGCCGATGTTGCCGTGACGCTCGAGGTCTGGCCGCAGATGATCCATGCTTGGCCGTTGTGGAACGCGCACCTCGCTGCCGGGCGCGAGGCGCTCGCCTCGGCGGGCAGCTTCATGCGGCAAAGGCTCTGAAGTCGATTGCGGCGGTCCAAACAGGCGCTGGCAACCTTTGCAGTCGCCAGGGCTTGTTAACGGTGCCGGCTGGTGCGCTGGCCCGGCTTCGCTCCTTGAGCGTTGTCGTGAGCTTCAGGGAAGAGGAATGCATGGACGAGACGACCCGCAGCGTAGCCTGGGCGATCGCGGAAGCCTGGTGGCGCAAACGCAATCGGGTCGCCGCCGGGTCGGTGCCGGAAGCGAACTCCTCGACCGAGTACGCTGACAACTTCTGGCAGAGTTGGGTCCCTGAGGCGAAATGCGCCATCGAGGCGATGGAGCGGATGGCTGCCGCCAAGCAGGTGGCGGCCGTGCAGTCGAGCACGATCGTGCCGCCCGTGATCGCTCGGATCTGAGGAGGGCGCACGCGTCGCTCTTTCGCCCTCGAGGCCGGTCGGCTAGAACCGCCTCATTCGAACGAGGCGGATAGGGATCAATGCCTGACAACGCGGCCGCGGGCCTGCTATCGGGAAAGCGCGGCCTCATCATGGGCGTGGCGAACAATCGCTCCATCGCCTGGGGGTTGGCCAAGTCGGCCCGGGCGCATGGTGCGGAGCTCGCCTTCACCTACCAGGGCGACGCGCTGAAGAAGCGCGTCGAGCCGCTGGCCGCGGAACTTGGCGGGCATATCGTCGGCCATTGCGATGTGACCGACCCGGCGAGCCTCGACGCGGTGTTCGATGAGACGAAGCGCCTCTGGGGCGGGTTGGACTTCGTCGTCCATGCGATCGCCTTCTCCGACAAGGACGAGCTGACGGGTCGCTACGTCGATACGAGCGAGGCCAATTTCACCAAGTCGCTCCTGATCTCCTGCTACTCCTTCACGGCCGTTGCCCAGCGTGCCGAAAAGCTCATGGGGAATGGCGGCTCGCTGCTCACGCTGACCTATTACGGCGCCGAGAAGTGGATGCCGCACTACAACGTCATGGGCGTCGCGAAGGCGGCGCTCGAGGCGTCGGTGCGCTACCTCGCGGCCGACCTCGGCCCGAAGGGGATTCGCGTCAACGCGATCTCGGCGGGGCCGATCAAGACCCTGGCCGCGTCCGGCATCGGCGATTTCCGCTACATCCTGAAGTGGAACGAGTACAACTCGCCGTTGCGCAGGACCGTCACGATCGACGAGGTCGGCGAGACGGGTTCCTATCTGGTCTCGGACATGTCGCGCGGCATGACGGGCGAGATTCTCCACGTCGATGCCGGCTACCACGTTGTCGGCATGAAGAACCCCGAGGCCCCCGACCTGACCCTTGAGCGCGAGTAGCTGGGTCCTGCCCGCGCCGCTCTACTTCGTCCGCCACGGCGAGACGGACTGGAACGCCGTCGCCCGTCTGCAGGGACAGCAGGACGTTCCGCTGAACGCCGTCGGGCGCGTCCAGGCTGAAGACGCCGGGCGCAAGGTCGCCGACCTCGCGGTCGAGCCCTCAGGGCTCGACTACGTGGCGAGCCCCCTCGGCAGGACGCGAGAAACGATGGAGATCCTGCGCCGGACGCTGGGCCTCGATCCCGCCGGCTATCGGACCGACGAACGCTTCGTCGAGCTGACCTTCGGCGAGTGGGAGGGCCTGACCTGGCGCGAGGTGCGCGGGCGGGCGGCCTCGCTTGCCGCGGAGCGCGAACGGGACAAGTGGGGCTTCGTGCCGCCGGGCGGGGAAAGCTACGCCATGCTGCTGGAGCGTCTGCGTTCGCCAGCCCGGGAACTCGTCAGACCGACGGTCCTCGTCTCCCATGGCGGTGTCGCGCGTGCGCTGCTCGTCGCGCTTGCCGGCGTGCCGCAACACGAGGCGCCGCGGATCGATATTTGGCAGGGGCGGGTTCTGGTTTTCGAGAACGGCGCCTATTACTGGCGGTAATGTTCCGAACCGAGCCTGGGCTCGTCGAGTTCACCTCCCGTTAAGCCTGTCCTGCCGCAGAGGTTAGGGGCGGGCGGTTGCGGCGCGTGTCCGGGACAGTTCCCGGTTGGGACCGCTAAGGAGCCGGCGCGAACCTCGGCAGGGGCCTGGGCGCGCCATACCGGGAGGCGGGTGGGACGGTCGTCATGAAGGTTCTGGAAGAAAGTGGCCCGCTGTTCCCGAAGTCGAGCGCGGGCGCATTCCTCCGGGGGCCGGTGCGCGACGACCTGATCCGCAACGAGGTTCTCTCGGAGATCTTTGCTGCGACCGCCGCCGCGCGGCCCGATCATGCCGCCCTCGTGTTCGACGGGCGCCGTTATAGCTATGCGGAGGTCAACCGCACCTCGGACGAGCTCGCCCGCGGTCTGGTGCGGCTCGGGATCGGTCCTGGGCACGTGGTCGGGCTGTGGATGGAGCGCGGCGCGGATCTCCTGATCGCGCAGATCGCGATCACGAAGACGGGCGCTGCCTGGCTGCCCTTCGATGCCGACGCCCCGGCCGACCGGATCGCCGTCTGCCTGGAGGATTGCGGCGCCAAGGGTCTTCTGACGAGCGATACGCTCTCTGCTCGGGCCCCGCGGGCCCGGCCGGTGCTCACGCCATCGCAGCTGCGCGATCCTGCCGACACCCGCCCGCTCGATCCGCGCGGGGCCGGGCTCACGCCCGAGCACCCAGCCTACATGATCTACACCTCGGGTTCGACCGGCGTGCCGAAGGGCATCGTCATCACCCAGAGGAATATCTGTCACTTCCTGCGGTCGGCGAACGAGGTCTACGGGTTCCGGGAGGAGGACGTCGTCTTCCAGGGCGCCTCCGTGGCCTTCGACCTCTCCATGGAGGAGATCTGGATCCCCTTCATGGTGGGGGCAACGCTGTTCGTGGCAACGCCCACCTCCATGGGCGATGTCGAGCGCCTGCCCGATCTCCTCGGGGAGGCCGGTGTCACCGTGATCGACACGGTGCCGACGCTTCTCTCCATGCTGCCGCGCGACGTTCCGGGTCTGCGCCTGATCATTCTCGGGGGCGAGGCGCTTCCGGCGCCCCTGCTGGCCCGCTGGGCCAAGCCAGGCCGGCGCCTGTTCAACAGCTACGGCCCGACCGAAGCGACCGTCGTCGCCACCTTGGCGGAACTGCGTGCGGGTGAGCCCGTCACGATAGGGCGCCCCCTTCCGAACTACACGGCCTACGTGGTCGGGGAGGACGGCCGACTCTGCCCCCCAGGCATGCAAGGCGAGCTCCTCATCGGGGGCCCTGGCGTGGCGAAGGGATACCTCGCTCGCCCGGAGCTGACGGCCGAGAAGTTCATCGCCAATCCCTTCGGCGGAGACGGCCGCGACCCCGTCCTGTACCGCTCCGGGGATGCCGTCAGCCTGACCGAGAGCGGCGATATCGGCTTCCACGGCCGCATCGACGACCAAGTGAAGATCCGCGGCTTCCGGGTCGAACTCGGTGAGATCGAGGCGCGGCTGAGTGCCATGCCGGGGGTCGCCCAGGCAGCCGTCGTGCTGCGCAGCGACGGAGGGATCGACCGCCTCGTCGCGTTCATGGTGCCGGAAAGGGACGCCGCACCCGACGCGAAGCAGCTCCGCACCAACCTGCGGAAGGACGTGCCGGCCTATATGGTGCCGGACCATTTCGAGACCTCCTCCGAATTGCCGCGGCTCTCTTCGGGCAAGGTCGACCGCAACCGGCTCAAGGCCCTTCCGATCGCCTACGGCGATGCGGCCGGGGAGCAGGAGGTGCCGGCAAATGAGACCGAAGCCGCTCTGCTGGTCGCCGCCAAGCGGGTGCTCGGGGAAAGACCCCTGGCCCTGGATGGAGACTTCTTCACGGACCTCGGCGGCCACTCCCTCCTGGCGGCTCGCTTCGTATCGGCGATCCGGGAGGAGCCGGCGCTCGCCTCTGTCACGATGCAGGACGTCTACAAGCACCGCTCTCTGCGCGCGCTCGCGACGATCCTCATCGAGCGCACGGGCGGGATCGGCTCGGCCGCCGTGCAACGCGACCTCTCCTTCGAACCTCCGCCGTTCCTCCGACGGTTCCTGTGCGGCCTTGCCCAGGCGGTCGCGCTTCCCTTCGTCCTCGGCCTCGTCACCCTGCAATGGCTCGGGCTTTTCATGGCCTCGGTCTTTCTCGTCCAGGGCGAGGTGGGCTTCTGGGGCGAGATGGCGCTGCTTCTCGGCGTCTACACCGTCATCAACCTCGGCACGAAGATCCTGATCATCGGGCTCAAATGGCTGATCATCGGTCGAACCAAGCCCGGCCGTTACCCGCTCTGGGGCGTCTACTATTTCCGCCTCTGGCTCGTTCAGCGCCTGCTCCAGGTCACGACCTTGAAGTTCCTCCAGGGCTCGCCCCTGATGCGCGTCTACCTGCGGGCGCTCGGCGCAAAGGTCGGACGCGATGCGATCATCTCGGAGTTCGAGAGCGGTGCGATCGACCTCCTGACGATCGGCGACGGGGCGAGCGTCGGCACGAAGAACCGCCTCGCGACCTTCGAGGTGGTCGGGAACGAAGTCATCGTCGGCCCGATCGAGATCGGACCGGAGGCCTATACGGGCAATTCATGTGTGCTCGGCCTGGGCTCCAGGCTCGAGCGCGGCGCCGAATTGTCCGACCTGACCTATATCCCCGGGGGGCGGACGGTCGGGGCGTACGAACACTGGGACGGTTCGCCGGCCCGCAAGGTCGGCATGGTGGATGTCGCAAGCCTGCCGCCGCAGGCCGAGGCCGGGCCGGCCCGGCGAGCCGTGCAGGGCACCGTCTACGCGGTCGCCTATGTCGTGATCCTGATGCTCGGTCTCGTGCCGATCTTTCCGGCCTTCTACGTCCTCTACAATCTCAACACGCTCTTCACGGGCGTGAACGACTACAACGTGAGCTGGTCGGCGCTCCCGATGTACACTTGGCCGACCGCCTTCGTGCTGGTCGTCGCCTCGGTGCTCATCATCATCGCGGTCCGCTGGCTGGTGCTGCCGCGCGTCCGTGAGGGCACGTTCTCGATCCACAGCTGGTTCTATCTGCGCAAGTGGATCGTCGGGCTCGCCACGGAAGTGACGCTGGAGACGCTCAACTCGCTCTATGCCACCATCTACATGCGGTACTGGTACCGCCTGATGGGCGCCAAGATCGGCAAGGGCTCGGAAATCTCGAGCAACCTCGCCGGGCGATACGACCTCGTCGACATCGGCAAGAACAACTTCCTCGGCGACGAGGTGATCTTCGGCGACGAGGAGATCCGCCGCGGCTGGATGACGCTCAAGCGCGTCAAGACTGGCGACCGGGTCTTCGTGGGCAACGACGCCGTCATCGCCGGCGGAGCCGATCTCGCGGACGGCACGCTGGTCGGCGTGAAGTCGAAGCTGCCCGACAGCCTCAAGACAGGCCCGAACGAGACCTGGTTCGGCACACCTGCGATCAGCGTGCCGAGCCGGCAGATGGTCGATATGGGGGCGGTCTGGACCTATGCACCGCCGAAGATCTACGTCCTGCGGCGGGCGATCTTCGAGGGCCTGCACACTTCGCTGCCGACGGCCGTTTTCATCACCTTCGGCTACATGGCCGCGGACATGATGGCCGACCCGATCGATACAGGGAGCTGGTGGACCGCCATCGGCATCTTCCTGGCGGCGGGCGTCGTCATCGCGCTGATCATGGTGGCCATCTCGGCCGCGATTAAATGGGCGCTGATGGGCGTCTACAAGCCCGTCATGAAGCCGATGTGGTCCTGGTGGGCCATGCGGACGGAAGCCGTCGCGGTGCTCTACGGAGGGCTCGTGGGCAAGGCATCCCTCGAGTTCATGCGCGGAACGCCGTTCCTTCCGTGGTTGCTCAAGGTCTACGGTGCCCGGATCGGCAGGGGCGTCTATCTCGATTGCACGGACTTCACGGAGTTCGATTGCGTCAAGATCGGAGATTTCTGCGTGTTCAACGATCACGCAGTGCTCCAGACGCACCTCTACGAGGACCGGGTCATGAAGGTCGGTACGATCGAACTCGGGAAGGGCGTCTCGGTGGGGTCGAACACGACGG
Source organism: Enterovirga sp. CN4-39 (assembly GCF_049446235.1). NCBI lineage: Bacteria > Pseudomonadati > Pseudomonadota > Alphaproteobacteria > Hyphomicrobiales > Methylobacteriaceae > Enterovirga > Enterovirga sp. CN4-39. Next base: position 49,691 of record NZ_JBMSEF010000013.1, read on the forward strand.
TCCTCTACGACACGAAGATCGGCGACTACGCCCAGCTCGGGCCGCTGACGATCGTCATGCGGGGCGAGTCCATTCCGGGGCACTCCGAATGGGGTGGGGCGCCGGCCGTGCCGGTGCTGCACGAGGCCGCGCCCATGCGGCTCGCCGCCTGAGCGAGGCGGTGTTCTTGCTTGTCGCTGATCGTGAACCCATCCTGCTGTCCAGGAAGGGAGCTGGAGGCCCAAGATGCGCCCACTGATCCTGGCCGCGGCCGCTTTCTGCACTGTGCTGGCCGTGGCCGATGGGGCCCGCGGCCAAACGCCTCCTGCGGAGCAGGCGCGACCGCCTGAGCCATCCGTCGGCCAGGCCGCCCCGCCTGCGGAACCCGTCGCCTCGGGCCGTCCCCGTGGCAATGCGCGGGCGCCGGCACAGCCCGGCGGCATCTACGCGAGACCGGGCCGCTGCCGCGAGCTGGCGATCAAGAGAAACCTCTACGGGCTCGCCCGCCAGCGCTTCATCAAACGATGCCGGATCGCGCGCCGCACGACACCCCGGCCTGCAACGACCATTCCGGCGCCCGCAGCGCCGAGCCCTTCGGCATCCGCCAAGCCATAGCGGATCTCGAAGCTCGTCCGTCGAAAGGCTTTCGCCGGATGGCCTTCGCGCGCTAAAGCCGGCGCGCCATGTCCCACAACACTTTCGGCCACCTGTTCCGGGTCACGACCTTCGGCGAGAGCCATGGGCCGGCCCTCGGCTGCGTCGTCGATGGCTGCCCGCCGCTGATCCCGCTCGAAGCCGCTGATATTCAGGCGCAACTCGACCGACGCCGCCCGGGGCAGTCGCGCTTCACGACGCAGCGGCGCGAGCCGGACGAGGTCAAGATCCTGTCGGGCGTATTCACCGACGAGCGCACCGGGCGTCAGGTCACGACAGGCACCCCCATCGCGCTCGTCATCGAGAACGTGGACCAGCGCTCGAAAGATTACGGGGAGATCAAGGAGGCGTATCGGCCCGGCCACGCCGACTACACCTACGACGCCAAGTACGGCATCCGTGATTATCGCGGCGGCGGCCGATCCTCCGCGCGCGAGACGGCCGCGCGGGTCGCGGCCGGTGCGGTCGCCCGGAGAATTCTCCCTGGCGTCGCGATCCGTGGCGCGGTGGTGAAGATCGGCCCGCATTCGGTCGATCGCTCGCGCTGGGACTGGGACGAGGTCGGGCGCAATCCGCTCTTCTGCCCGGACCCGCAGACGGTCGAGCTCTGGTCGGACTACCTGGACGGCATCCGCAAGGACGGCTCCTCCATCGGCGCAGTCGTCGAGGTCGTGGCCGAGGGAGTGCCCGTCGGCCTCGGCGCCCCCGTCTACGGCAAGCTGGATGCGGAGCTTGCGGCCGCGCTCATGTCGATCAATGCCGTGAAGGGCGTCGAGATCGGCGACGGTTTCGCCTCGGCGGAGCTGCGCGGCGAGGAGAACGCCGACGAGATGCGCCCCGGCAATGCCGGAGCACCTGTCTTCCTGTCGAACCATGCCGGCGGGATCCTCGGCGGCATCTCCACCGGACAGCCGATCGTCGCCCGCTTCGCCGTGAAGCCGACCTCTTCCATCCTGAAGCCGCGCGCGACCATAAACCGGGCCGGCGAGGCCGCCGACATCATCACCAAGGGCCGCCATGACCCATGCGTCGGCATCCGGGCCGTCCCGGTCGGGGAAGCGATGCTGGCCTGCGTCCTAGCGGACCACTATCTCAGACATCGCGGGCAGGTGGGCGGAGGGACGCCGGGATGAGATCCGTCCGAAGCCGCAATCTGCGTGGCCGCTCTTCCCCCTCACTACAGCGAGCCGTTCGACCGTCAGCCGATCGCGCACGCTCTCGAGAGGATGCGCTCCTGATCACCGCCGGTGCGGCGCCAGCCGCTTACGGCTCCCCTTTCTGATGCTCGACGCTGCTTCGAGCCGAGAAGCCTGACATGCCACACACAGTCACCGAAGCCGTTGAGGCCTTTGCCCGGGGCGAGATCGTCATCGTCACGGATGACGACGATCGCGAGAACGAGGGCGACCTCGTCATTGCGGCCTCTCTCTGCACGCCCGAGAAGATGGCCTTCATCATCCGCAACACCTGCGGAATCGTCTGCGCGCCCCTGACCTCCGCCGAGGCGAGGCGTCTGCGGCTCGACCCCATGGTTGCCTCGAACGACGCGCCGCTCGGCACCGCCTTCACGGTGACGGTCGACGTGAAGCACGGGCTGACCACCGGCATTTCGGCCGAGCAGCGCACGAACACCGTGCGGGCGCTCGCGAACCACAACATGGGGGCGGCCGACTTCGTGCGGCCTGGGCATGTGTTCCCGCTCATCGCTCGGGACGGCGGCGTGCTCATGCGTTCCGGCCACACCGAGGCGGCAGTCGACCTCTGCAGGTTGGCCGGCCTGCCGGAGGTGGGCGTGATCTGCGAACTCGCCAACGATGACGGCACCGTCATGAAGGGCGAGCAGATCACCGCCTTCGCCCAGACGCACGGGCTCAAGCGTATCTCGGTTGCGGACCTGATCGCGTATCGGCAAGCGCGGGAGAAGCTCGTGGAACGGCTCGGCTCGTTCCCGGTCCGGACCGAGCACGGCCCGCTCACGGGATATGCCTACTCGACCCCCTTCGAGGACGTGCAGCACTATGCCTTCGTGCTCGGCCGCGTCGGGGACGGGCAGAATATCCTGGCTCGCCTGCATCGCGCCAACGTCCTGACGGACGTGCTGGGTGGCGGGCAGACGATCAGGGCGTCGCTCGAGCGGTTCGCGAAGGAGGGCAGGGGCGTTCTCGTCTATCTTCGTGATGGGACCGCGGGCGTGCCGCTCACCTCGTTCTCGGAGGAGCACGAGGATTCGGACGCCCAGCGCACCCGGCTCTGGCGCGAGATCGGCGTCGGCGCGCAGATCCTGCGCGATCTCGGCGTGACCTCCATCCGCAACCTCGCGACGGGTTCACGATCCTATGTCGGGCTTTCCGGCTTCGGGATCGAGATCGTAAGCTCCGAGCCGATCTAGCTTCCGGAGAATTTCATGCACCGCCGTAGAATGCTTCTCGGGGCTGCGGCGGTCGGCGTCGCGGGGCCGGCTGCGCTGGCCCAGCACGGAAATCATGGCAGTTCCGTCCCTACTCTTCCCGAGGCACCTCCCGCGCGGGATCCCTTCACGCTGCTCCAGGGCGGCGCGCCACACCACCTGACCGGTGAACAGGAGGCGCAGCGCGTCGTCGAGAGCCCCGCTCCCGCCGGCCCGCCTGGCCGGTGGGTCCCGCGCGCCGCGATGCCGATCCCGCGCAGCGAGATGGCGTGGTCGACGGCCTGGGCCGGCCGCATGCATGTCGTCGGCGGCTACGGGGAGGGACGGGTCGATCGTCCCTATCACCACGTCTATGACCCGGACGGGGATCGCTGGCTCAATGCCGCGCCGCTGCCCCGGGGCGCGAACCACGTCGCTGTCGTGGCCGATGCCGGGCGGATCTATGCGCTCGGCGGGTTCACGGAGCAGAACCGGAACGCCGACACCAATGTCTATGCTTATGATGTCGCGTTCGACCGCTGGACGCGCATCGCTCCGCTTCCGCGTCCCCGCGGCGCTGGCGCCGCTGTCGCCCTGAACGGCCGCATCCACCTGATCGGGGGCGCCTCGAACCCGACGCTGGAACGCGCCAGCGTGGGCTGGCACGAGGCCTATGATCCCGTCTCGGACACCTGGTCCGTCCTGAAGCCGCTACCCGGCGCGCGCGATCATGTCGGCTGCGTCGCTCATGGGAACCGCATCCACATCGTCGGCGGGCGGTTCAACACCTTCGAATACAACACCCCGCTCCATCACGTGTACCTGCCGGACCGCGACACCTGGGAGGAGCGTGCCCCGATGCCGACGAGCCGCTCCGGGCATGGCCTCGTCGTGTACCGCGACCGCCTGTTCGCGATGGGCGGGGAGGCCGGGGTCGTCGACCGCGGCCGCATCACGCAGGCCAAGGTCTACGGGCAGATGGAAAGCTACGACCCGCAGGCGGATACTTGGCAGAGCCACGCGCCGATGCCGACGCCGCGCCACGCGGTCGCCGCCGTCCTGATCGGCGATTGGATCTACGTTGCGGGCGGGGGATCCGTGACCGGCGGGTCGATTCAGTCGGCCGTCCATGAGGCTTTCACGCTCGGCTAGGGGCTTGCCCAAAGGCGCCAGCGATACGCTGACGGGACGGCCTGATCGGCCATCGACAGGGTTGGAGGGCAGCCATGGACGGTGAAGGTGTCGGCAGCGACCTAGGCAGCCCGGGGCAGCCCCGTCGGCTAGACGCCGATGTGGTCGTGGTCGGCGCCGGTCCGACGGGGCTCTTCGCCGCGGCACTTCTCGCACGCTGCGGGGTCCGTCTGCGCATCATCGACGAGAGCCCGAGCCAGGTGAAGGAGTCGCGGGCCTTCGCGGTCCAGGCCCGCACCCTGGAGATATTCCACGCCATCGGCCTCGCGGAGGCCTTCCTCGACCGCGGCACGCTCGCCTCCGGGGCCCGCATCTACGTCGACGGAAAACCGGGGGCGGGCTTCAATTTCGAGGACGTGGGTCGGTCCGACACGCCTTTCCCCCTGGTGATGATCCTCCCGCAATCGGAAACGGAAGCAATCCTTGTCGACGACCTTTCGCGCCTGGGCATCCAGGTCGAGCGGGGTGTCACTGCGACAGCCCTGACCCAGGACTCCAGCGGGGTGACTGTTTCGGTCACCGGCCCCGACGGCATGGAACGCACCCTTTCGTGTTCCTTCCTGATCGGTGCCGACGGGGCGCACTCGGTCGTGAGGAAGGCGCTCGGCCTGACCTTCGAGGGCGCTCCCTACGCGCAGACCTTCCTGCTCGCGGATTGCGCGCTGGAGGGCGAACTCGAGCAGGGGCCGTTCTCCGTTTTCTTCCATCGCGAGAACTTCGCGCTCTGGTTCCCGATCAACGGCAGCCGCTTCGGCCGCGTGATCACGACCAGCCGCCAGGAAGTCACGGATTCCTCCGTAGCCAGCGTCGGTTCGTCGCCGACGACCCTCGCCGAGGTGGAGGAATCGCTGCGGGCGGCGGCGAACCGGGACCTGCGCCTCAAGGATCCAGTCTGGCTGTCGCGCTACCGCGTCCACCATCGCGGGGTGAACAGCTACGGGACCGGCCGCGTCTTCGTGGCGGGCGATGCGGCCCATATCCATTCCCCGGCGGGCGGCCAGGGCATGAATACCGGGCTGCAGGACGTGTTCAATCTCGCTTGGAAGCTCGCACTCTCCGTGCGGGACGGCGCGCCTCGTGAACTCCTCGCCAGCTACGATTCGGAGCGGCGGCCCGTCGGCGAAAACGTCCTCGCCGCGACGGACCGCGTCTTTTCCTTCGTGACCTCGAACTCGCCCTGGGTCTCGGCCGTGCGGAACACGCTGCTGCCACTCGCCGGTGCAACGATCGGGCGAAGCGGAATGCTCCGTTCCCGTGCCTTCCACCTCGTGTCGGAACTCGGCATCCACTACGGACCGGGCGCGGCTGTCCAGGACGAGAAGACGGCGCCGGCCCCCTGGTCAGGAGGACCGGCCCCGGGCGATCGGGTGCCGGATGCCCGGATCAGCCGGACCCGGACGGCTTTCGATCTGCTGGCCGGCTACCGCTTCCAAGCCCTCGCCATCTGCCGCAAGGCTCTCTCCCTCGAGGAGATCGAAGCGATCGCGGACGAGTTGCAGAGGCTGCCCGGCGCCACGAGCCTCGACCTAGGTGTCCAGCTCATAGCGAATTCTCTGGTAGGCCGGCATCCTCGCCTGATCCGCATCGAGCACGACACGACCCTTTCGAGCTTCGGCATGAGCGACGGCATCGACGAAGCCCTCTACCTCGTTCGCCCGGACGGCCATGTCGCCTGGCGCTCGCCCTCGCTCGACTTTGCGGGGCTGCGCAGTTTCGTGGCGGGCCGGTTCAGGCCTCCATCAGCGTCCTGACATGGGCTGCTACGGAATCCGATAGGCCCTGAAGGTCGTACCCGCCCTCGAGCACGGACACGACCCTGCCGCCGCAATGTCGGCCGGCAAATTCCATGAGCTTCCGGGTCGCCCAGGCGAAGTCCTCCGCCTCGAGTCGCAGGTTGGCGAGCGGGTCCCGCCAATGGGCGTCGAAGCCGGCCGAGATGATGACGAGGTCCGGCCCGAAATCCTCCAGCCGCGCCATGATGCGGCTCTCGAAGGCCTCGCGGAAGGTCTCGCCACCCGAGCCGGGCCGAAGCGGGGCATTGACGATGGTGTCGAAGTCCCCGCGCTCCGACAGGGCACCCGTGCCGGGATAGAGCGGCATCTGGTGGGTGGAGGCGTAGAGCACCGTCTTGTCGGCCCAGAATATGTCCTGGCAGCCGTTCCCGTGATGCACATCCCAGTCGATGATCGCGACGTGCCCGGCGCCGTGCTTGGTCTGGGCATGCCGCGCCGCGATGGCGGCGTTGTTGTAGAAGCAGAATCCCATCGCCTTCGTGCGCTCGGCATGGTGGCCCGGGGGGCGCATCGCCGAGAACGCATTTTGGACTTCCCCGGTCATCACCGCGTCGACGGCCTGGACGGCCGCTCCGGCCCCGCGCTCGATCGCCTCCAGGGTTCCGGGTGACATGACGGTGTCGGAATCGATGCCGACGAGGCCCGTATCCGGCGCCGCCTCCTGGATGGCTTCCACATAGGCGCGGGGATGGGCGAGGCAGATCGTGTCCGTATCGGCCTTTTCGGCAAGTCGCCGGATGAGCGGGGTGAACTCCTCGGCCGCCAGCGTGCGCTCGACCGCCCTGATCCGGTCCGGCCGCTCGGGGTGACCAGTCGGCGTCTTGTGCTCGAGCGTCGCGGGATGGTGCAGCAGAAGCGTGGTCATGGACCCGTCCGGGATTCTGTCGACCAACCCTCGCAGCCCGGCCCGGTCGTGTCCACACGCCTAGTTGTGACGTGGTTGCAACAGGGCTCAATGATCCTCATGGCCCGCCTCATTCGGACAAGTCCTGCCCCGATTGGGCGGTAACGGCTTAGCTCATGGTTAACGATGCCCTGTCACGGCTGATCGGACGGGGTGGGGGCAAGATCATGCGTACGACGTTACCGGCTCTGGCGATTGCTCTCGCCGGAACGCTTCTTCTGGGCGGCTGCTTCTCGGCGGTGCCGGATCCGAAGGTCTCAGAGCTCGACGCCAAGTACATGGCGATGGTGCCCCAGGCGGAGATCGATCCGCATTACGCGCGCTACCAGATCAACGATCCGACGGGCGAGGCGCCCGGCACGGTGGTGGTCGAGACCAAGGAGCGCCAGCTCTACTACGTGCTGCCCAACAAGAAGGCGATCCGCTACGGGGTCTCCGTCGGCGACGAGGCCTTCGGCTGGACGGGTACGGCCGAGATCGCCCGCAAGGCCGAGTGGCCAGCCTGGAATCCCCCTGCGGAAATGAAGAAGCGCTGGCCGCATGTTCACCCGGTCGAGGGCGGCCCGAACTCGCCGATGGGCGCCCGAGCGCTCTACCTGCATCAGAACGGCAAGGACACGCTCTACCGGATCCACGGGACGAACGAGCCCGAGAAGATCGGGCAGGCCGTCTCGTCCGGCTGCATCCGCATGCGGAACATGGACGTGGTCGAGCTCTTCAACCGCGTGCCGGTCGGCACTAAGGTCATCGTCCGGTAGCGAACGGCCGACCGCATCTCGCCACGGGGTCGGGTCGAGCGCCGCCTCGCAGCCGGTTGCTGAAAGAGGGGCTGGGCATGCGCAAGACGATCGTGCTTCTCACCCTGGCGGCGGCGGCCTTCCTGCCCGTTGAGCCGGCTCGAGCCCAGTTCGGCATGTCTACCTCGCCCTTCATCGGGGCTCCGCCCCAGGGCGCGGCCCCGGCGCCCGCGGTGGAACCCACGCAGAAGCCCGTCCGGCAAAAGAAGGCCCGCGCCAAGAAGCGGCCGCGTCGCTGACGGCCGAGGCGGCCGTTGCCCAGGCGACATCCGGCGCGCTAAGCCCCCGGGCAGCGGAAGGCGAGGGCAGGGTGGCAGCAGACAGGGTCGATCCGGAAGAAGGGCTGCCGCTCCCGCAAAGGTACTGGTCGATCATTGCGATCGGCCTCGCAATCACGATGGCGGTGCTCGACGGAGCGATCGCGAACGTAGCCCTGCCCACCATAGCGCGCGAGTTCCAGGTCGATTCGGCAGACGCGATCTGGATCGTGAACGCGTTCCAGCTCGCGGTGGTCGTCTCGCTCCTGCCGTTCGCAGCGCTCGGCGAGATCCTGGGCTATGCCCGTATCTACCTGATCGGCCTCGCGCTTTTCACCCTGGCGTCGCTCGCCTGCGCGCTCTCGTCCACGCTCCTCGAACTGACTGTCGCCCGCGTCCTGCAGGGTTTCGGGGCGGCCGGCATCATGGCGATCAACGCCGCGCTGGTGCGCTTCACCTATCCCAGCCGTCTGCTCGGGCGCGGGATCGGCCTCAACGCCTTCATCGTGTCGTTCGCCTCCGCCGTTGGCCCGACGGTCGGCGCGGCGATTCTCGCGACGGCGTCCTGGCAATGGCTCTTCGCCATCAACGTGCCGATCGGCATCCTCACCTTCATCATCGCCGCCAAGGCGCTTCCCCGGACAGTTACGACGGCGCGGCGGTTCGATTTTGTCAGTGCGATCCTGAATGCGCTCGCCTTCGGTCTGATCATCGCGGGCATCGACGTCACCACGCGCTCGTCGAACATGCTTCTCGGCATCGCCATCCTGGCAGGCGGCGTCGCGGCGGCCGCTGCGCTCGCCGCCCGCGAGTTGAACCGGACCCACCCCCTCCTTCCCCTGGACCTGCTCCGGATTCCGATCTTCGGGCTCTCGGTCGCGACCTCCATCTGCTCGTTCTGCGCCCAGATGCTGGCGCTGGTGTCGCTGCCCTTCCATTTCGAGGGGGCCATGGGGCGGAGCGCCGTGGAGACCGGCCTCCTCCTGACGCCCTGGCCGATCGCGCTCGCGATCGTCGGGCCGCTCGCCGGCCGCTTGTCGGACCGGTATCCGGCCTCGATCCTGGGCGGGGTAGGGCTTCTGATCTTTGCCGTCGGCTTGGCTCTCCTGGCGATCATGCCCACGACGGCCACGACAGGGGACATCGCCTGGCGGATGGTCATCTGCGGCATCGGGTTCGGCCTGTTCCAGGCACCGAACAACCGCACGATGATCGCGGCGGCACCCCGTCCGCGGAGCGGCGCAGCGGGGGGCATGCTGGCAACGGCGCGGCTCACGGGCCAGACGCTCGGGGCGACGCTGGTGGCCATCTTCCTCGCCCTCACGCCAACCCATGGCGAGTTCATCGCGCTGTCGGTCGGAGCGGTTCTCGCGCTCGCGGGTGCGCTCGCGTCGATCTCCCGCCTGTCATCGGAGCGCCGTGCGCGGGCCTGACCGCCGCCTCGACCGGAACTCGTCCGTCGGGTAGAAGCGAAGGATGCTCGACCCCGCCGTTTTCGCTTCGACGCCCGCGCCGGGCCGCGACTGCGGCACCTGCACGCTGTGCTGCAAGGTCTATGACGTTCCCGCGCTCGAGAAGCCGGCGGGGAGCTGGTGCCGCCACTGCCAGCCGGGGCGCGGCTGCGGCATCCATGAGACCCGGCCGCAGCATTGCCGCAGCTTCCACTGCATGTGGATGCTGGAGACATGGCTCGGCCCCGAGTGGAAGCCGGAGAAGGCGAAGCTCGTCCTGACGGTCGACCCCGAGACGCGCTTCCTCCTCGTGCAGGTCGATCCCGGCTCGCCGGGGGCCTGGCGCCGCGATCCTTATTACGGCCAGCTCAAGAACTGGGCCGCCGCCGGTATCGCGCAGGGGCGGCAAGTCATCGTCTTTCTGAACAAGAGCGCGACCGTCGTTCTTCCCGATCGCGACGTGCCGCTCGGCATCATGGGGCCGAACGACCGCATCGTCGCGCGGGAGCGGCGCACCCCGCAGGGCATCACCCTGGATGTCGAGAAGGTGGCCGCCTGACCTCGTCGTCCGCCACGATGCCGGGGCCCGGGACGCTCCAGGCTCTCCTTTTCGACAAGGACGGCACACTCATCGATTTCGACGCGACCTGGGGGCCGGCGGCCTACGAGGTCATGACGACTCTCGCCGGGGGCGACCGGGCGAGCCTGGAGCGGCTGATGCTCGTCAGCGAGTACATCGAGGAGGAGCGCCGCTTCCTGCCGACATCGCCGCTGGTCGCGGGTTCCTCCGCGCATTACGGCCCGCTCTGGGCGGAAGCGCTCGGCCGTGAGCCTGGACAGCTCTTCTACTCGGAGATGGACGAGCTCTTCCGGATCGGCGGCCTGAGGCATCTTGCGCCTATAGCCGAGCCCGCTGCGATCCTGGGGGAGCTTGCGGGGAGGGGGATTCGCCTCGGCATCGCCACCAATGATGCCGAAGCCTCCGCCCGGGCGCAGGCCGAGGCGCTCGGCCTTTCGCCGATGCTGAGTTTCGTTGCCGGCTATGATTCCGGCTTCGGCGGCAAGCCCGATCCCGGCATGGTGACGGCGTTCGTCGAGCAGCATGGTCTCGACCCCGCCCGCGTGGCGCTGATCGGCGATTCCAAGCACGATCTCCTGGCGGCACGGGCCGCCGGCGTCGTGGCGGTCGCGGTCCTGACGGGTCCCTTGCGGGAGGCGGCGCGGGAGGATGTGGAGCCTCTGGCCGATCACCTGCTCGTCTCGATCGCGGATCTTCCTGCCTGGCTGAGCGGAGGCGCCGATGGCTGAGGTCCCGCACGATCACGGGCACGCCGGGGCGAGCCATGGCCATGATCATGGCCATAACGGGCATGGCCACCATCACCACGGCGGGCTCGGCCATGTGCATGCGCCTGCAAGCTTCGGCCGCGCCTTTGCGATCGGCATCTCGCTCAACGTCGCGATCGTGGTGCTGCAGGGCGTCTATGGCTACCTGTCGAACTCGGTCGCGCTGATCGCGGATGCGGGCCACAACCTCTCCGACGTGCTGGGCCTCGTGGTGGCCTGGGCCGCCACCGTGCTGGCCGCGCGACCTCCGAGTTCGCGCTTCACCTACGGGCTTCGTGCATCGTCGATCCTTGGCGCGATGTTCAACGCTGTATTCCTGCTCGTCGCCGTGGGGGCGCTGTCCTGGGAAGCGTTGCGCCGCCTCGCCGACCCCGAACCGGTTGCCGGCGTCACCGTGATGGTGGTTGCGGCAATCGGCATGGTGCTGAACGGCTTCACGGCCTGGCTCTTCGCCGGTGGCCGGAAGGGTGACCTCAACATCAGGGGCGCGTACCTCCACATGGCGGCGGACGCGGCCGTGTCGGCGGGCGTCGTGATCGCAGGCCTCGTCATTCTCCTGACGGGCTGGCTCTGGGTCGATCCCATCGTCAGCCTCGCCATCAACGTCGTGATCGTCTGGGGCACCTGGAGCCTCCTGCGCGACAGCATCGTCATGTCGCTTGCCGCCGTGCCGGCCGGAATCGATCCGGAAGAGGTCCGCACCTTCCTGGCCACCCGCGAGGGGGTCGCCGGCCTCCACGACCTCCACATCTGGCCGATGTCCACGACGGAGACCGCGCTCACGGCCCACCTCTCGATCCCAGGGGGGCACCCGGGCGATGGCTTCCTGATGGGTCTGGCGGCCGAGCTGAAGAGCCGCTTCGGCATCGGGCACGTGACGCTGCAGGTCGAGACGGACCCGGACACGGTCTGCGCGCTCGCGCCCGAGCATGTCGTCTAGGTTGCGCCTGAGAATGTGAACAGGATGCGGCTGTGCGGGCGCTGTGCGCCGCGCCGGGCGGCACCATCTCCGGGGTGATCGGATTGGAGCTTCGATGGCCTCTTCCCTCACACTCTGGCGCGGCCGCAAGGGCGAGCTGTCGCCCCTGCGCATCGCGACCCTTGCGATCCTGGTATGGCCCGCTGTGCTCGCCGTCTTCGACGCAAGCCGGGGAGGCCTCGGCGGCCGTCCTCTGAACGAGCTCATCCATCGCTCCGGCTGGTGGGCCCTCGTCTTCCTGATGGCTTCGCTCGCAGTGACGCCGCTGCGCCAGTCGGGTGGATTCTCGCGCCTCTTCGAGGTGAGGCGGATGATCGGCGTCGCGTGTTTCTGCTACGCGGCGGCCCATATCTGCCTCTACGTGGTCGACCAGAACTTCAACCTGGTGAAGGTCGCGACGGAGATCGTCTCGCGGATCTACCTGACGATCGGCTTCGTCGCGCTGCTTGGGCTGGCCGCGCTCGCCGCGACCTCGAACGACACCATGCTGCGCCGGCTGGGCGGCCTGAAATGGCGGCGGCTTCACCAACTCGCCTACGTGATCTCGCTGCTCGCGCTGATCCACTTCTTCCAGCAGACCAAGGCCGACATCACCCAGCCGACGCTCTTTGCCGGGCTCTTCACCTGGATGATGGGCTACCGGATCTTCGCCGGTCTGGGAGAAGGCGCGCTCGGCTGGCCGCGTCTTCTTCTCCTCGCCGTGATCGCCGCGGCACTCACTTTCGCGGGCGACCTCCTGGGGCTCTGGATCACGGCCGGCAGGCCGCCCTTCCTCGACTTCGTCCCGCTCTATGGCGGTGCGATCCTCGATCCCGATCTCGGCATCCGTCCCGGCTGGCCGGTCCTCGGAGCGGGCCTAATCGTGACGGTCTTGAGCCTTCTTTCCCCCTCACGGCGGCCTCTGCCGCGCGCACGCCCGGCTCCGCGGCCTGCGACATCCTGAGCCCCGGCTCTCGCACCAACGTCCAGATTGCGGAGCCCTTCCAGTCGCTTATGGTGCGCGAAGCCTGGGCCCCGAAAGCGGGCACAAGGGAGGAAATTGATGCGCGGCCTTATGCAGGACTGGCCTCTGCTGATCCACAAGGTGATCGACTACGCAGGCACGGAGCACCCGAACCGGCCCGTCGTCTCGCGCTCGGTCGAGGGGCCGATGCACCGGACGACCTATTCGGAGGTGCGCGAGCGCGCCCTCAGGGTTGCCAAGCGCCTCACGATGGAGGGCATCGGCGTGGGCGACCGTGTCGCGACCCTCGCCTGGAACACCTGGCGCCATCTCGAGACCTGGTACGGCATCACGGGCGTCGGTGCGATCTACCACACGGTCAATCCCCGGCTCTTCGAGGACCAGATCGTCTTCATCATGAGCCACGCGGAGGACCGGATCCTGTTCCTGGATCTCACCTTCGTGCCGCTCGTGGAGAAGATCGCATCGAGGTTGCCCTTCGTCGAGCGCTACATCGTCCTGACCGACGCTGCGCACATGCCCGCGACCGCCCTTCGCAACGCCATTGCGTACGAGGACTGGATTGCCGAGGCGGATAGCGACTTCCGGTGGCTGAGCGTCGACGAGAACACGGCCGCGGGCCTCTGCTACACCTCAGGCACGACGGGCGAGCCGAAGGGCGTCCTCTACTCGCATCGCTCGAATCTCATGCAGGCAATGATGACGGTGATGCCCGACGCGTTCGGGCTTTCGACCCGCGACGTCGTCATGCCCGTCGTGCCGCTCTTCCATGCCAATAGCTGGTCGCTCGCCTTTGCGGCGCCGATGGCCGGGTCGGCCCTCGTCATGCCTGGACCGAAGCTCGACGGCGCCTCGGTCTACGACATCCTCACGACCGAGAAGGTGACGTTCACGGCCGCGGTGCCGACGATCTGGTTCTCGCTCCTGCAGCATCTCGATCAGACGGGCGGCACGCTTCCCGATCTCACCCGGGTCGCGATCGGCGGCTCGGCCTGCCCGCGCGCCGTGATCGAGGCCTTCGAGAAGCGCTTCGACGTGCCGGTGCTCCATGCCTGGGGCATGACAGAGATGAGCCCGGTCGGGTCGATCTGCTCGATCAAGCCCGAGGTCCATAGCGAGGACTACGAAAAGCTCCTCGACGTGAAGGTCACCCAGGGCTACGCGCCGTTCGGCGTCGAGTGGAAGATCACCGACGACAACGGGGTGGAACTGCCGCATGACGGCAAGACCTTCGGCCGGCTGAAGGTCCGCGGCAGCGCAGTCGTGCGCCGCTACTTCAAGCGCGAGGACGAGGAGATCCTCGACGGGGAGGGCTATTTCGACACGGGTGACGTCGCCACGCTCGACGAGAACGGCTACATGCGGATCACCGATCGCTCGAAGGACGTCATCAAGTCCGGCGGCGAATGGATCTCCTCGATCGAGCTCGAGAACCTCGCGGTGGGCCATCCGGAGGTGGCCGAGGCGGCCGTGATCGGCATCCAGCACCCGAAATGGGACGAGCGGCCGCTCCTGGTCCTCGTGCCGAAGCCGGGCTGCGAGCCGAAAAAGGAGGACGTGCTCGAGTACCTCCGGCCTCGGATCGCGAAATGGTGGATGCCGGACGATGTCGTCCTCGTGCCGGACATCCCGCATACCGCGACGGGCAAGATCCAGAAGACGACGCTTCGCGAGCGCTTCCGGGACTACCGCCTGCCAACGGCCGGCTGACCCGCCAGCCTTGCAGGTCCGCTGGTAGACCGAAAGGCGATCTTTCCGGAGATAATCGTCTTTATTCTTCTTCGGTAGCGCTCGGTTAACCATGCCGTGGCTGAATAGGCCAAGGTGAACGGCAGGTTCGACCGGACCGGTCGTCTCGCCCCGACGCGCAGCGATGCCGCGGGGTGAGCGCTGGAGGGAAGCTTCGCCGGGCACGCGTATCGTCGAGTCGCGTCCCATGTTGCGTATCGGTTCTCCCTCCGCCCGCGGTGGCCACGGCGACCTGCTTCGTGGGCGCTCCCTCCGGGCGACTGCGCTGATGACCGCGGCGGCCGTCCCCATCGTATTCGCCGTGACGGCCGGGCTCGGGATCATCTCCGTTCCACCCCTCCGGCAGGCCGATCCGGACGTGACGGGAAGCGTCTCGCCGGCGCCCATCCGCATCGACGCCAGCCTGCTCGATCCGGTCCCGATGCTCGGGAAACAGGCTGCGCAGGGTTGGTCGACTGCGCCTCTCGCCGCTGGCCTGCTGCCGAAAGCCTCGCCTGCTGGGGCGGCGTCGACCGTTGCGCCGCGTGCCGTGCCCGCTGGGAGGCCTGCGCCCGCTCAGCAGAATGCAGCGCCGGAACCCCAGCGCACCTCGCAGCTCCTGCATCCGATCCCGCTTCCCGCTCCGCGTCCGGCGGATCTGGCCCCGGCCGCCAGTCCCGCCGTTGCGCGCGCTGCGCGTCCGGCCCAGCGCCGTTTGCGCAGCGCGGCGGTCGCGGCCCCGCAGGGTGACGATCGCTCCTGGTTCGAAAAGCTCTTCGACCTGAACGCGCCGACAGCGCCCGGCGTCTCCTATGCCGCGCTCGACACGCGTGCCGTCCCGGTGGCGCCGCAGCCCCGGCTTAGCCCCAGCCCGCTTCCTCCCACCGGATCCGAGGCGGGCGTCGCCGTCTACGACATCAGCGCCCAAACGGTGACGCTGCCGAGCGGCGAGCGGCTTGAGGCGCATTCCGGGCTGGGCGAGAAGATGGACGATCCCCGCTTCGTCCATGTGCGGATGAAGGGTGCGACACCGCCCGGCACCTACGACCTGACCGAGCGCGAGGCTCCCTTCCACGGCGTGCGCGCATTGCGGCTCCATCCCGTCGGGGGGAGCGGGGCCATCTTCGGGCGCGCCGGCATCCTGGCGCACAGCTATCTCCTCGGCCCGAACGGCGACTCGAATGGGTGCGTGTCGTTCAAGGATTATGACCGCTTCCTACAGGCCTATCTCCGGGGAGAGGTCCGCCGGATCGTCGTCATCCCGGGCAACGGGCAGGATCGCCTGCCGGCAACGGCCGGCCGGAAACGCGAGCGTTGGGACGCTCGCGCGAGGAATGCCTGAGCGGGACCTGCGGATCACTCGCGATCGATCGGCCAGAGCTTGAAGACATCGAGCGCTTCGCACTCGGCCGTGTGACGGGCGAGGGCGGGCCAGCGGGCTTCCTCGGCGAGGTCCGGAATCACGAACCGGCCGAAGCTCCAGGCCACGGCGGCTGCGATGTCCGATTGCCGGAGCTGCGGGCCGGCGGCGAGGCGCTTCTCCCGTGCGGCTTCGTCGAGGAGATCGAACGCCGTCCGGAGCTGGTCCACCACGCGATCAAGCCAGGGTGCATAGCGCTGCGCCTCCGGGCGTTTGCGCTCGTATTCCACGCCGACGGCCTTGTCGGCAGCCACGATGCCGATCCCAAGAAGGCCGAGGTCCCGCCGGCGCTCGGCGGCATCCGCCGGGCGGAGCGTTCTGCCTGCGACATCCTCCATATGCTGCACGATGAGGATCGAGTCGGTGATCACGGTGCCGTCTTCGCAGACGAAGCTCGGCGCCTTGATGAGCGGATTGATCGCGCGGAACGTGTCCATGTGCCGGAACACCGAGACCGAGCGATGCTCGAAGGTCAGGCCGAGCAGGGTTCCCGTAATCGCAGCCCGTCGCACATAGGGGCTGTCCAGCATTCCAACGAGAAGCATAAGTCGCATCCTTGCAGCCGCATCGAGCTAGCCGATGCGGCGGAGGATGCACGCGCAACTTCGTGATGCGACCGATCACGTCCCGTGGTGATCGGTCTGGCGGTCAGATCCCGCGCCGGCGGCGGCTGAAGTACCAGAGCGCAGCGGCGACGATGAGGACCAGGAGGACGAGCCACCAGTAATCGTCCAATCCCATGGCCGGGGCCGCCGTTCCGGTGCTGGGCGCTGTGGGGGCGGCCGGTGCGGGAGCCGTCGGCGCCGGGGTGGTCGGCGCCGGCGTGGTGGTCTGGGCGAGGGCCGGCCAGGTCATGAGCCAGGCCAACGCGAAGGTGACGTCCCGTTTCAGCATCATCGGCGAGGTCCTCCCGACGAGCAAACGAGCGAGATGGTATGTGGGTTGCAGCGCCAGCGGTCAGGCGGGGTGATATTCGCCGTCTACCTGAGGCGCGCCGGGTGTCGTGACCTTCCCCTGTCCGACCAGGTCCTCGAGGTGCGCGAAGACCGAGAGGCGGGCGGCGTTGAACAGACTCGGCGCAAGCCCCTGGTAGATCGCCCGGACGATCTCGGCCGTTGTCCGGTCTCCCGAGTGGATCCGGTTCAGGATCGAGGCCTCGCGCTGGCGGCGGTGGTGGATGAGCGCGCGGACGAATCGCTGCGGGTCCCGGACCGGCCCACCATGGCCGGGCCAGAAGGTGGTCTCGGGGCGTCCGCGCAGCTTCTCGAGCGAGGCCATGAAGCTCGACATGGAGCCGTCCGGCGGGCCGACGATGGTGGTGGACCAGGCCATGACATGGTCGCCGGAGAAGAGCGCGTTCTCCTCGCGGAAGCGGAAGCTCAGATGATTGGCGGTGTGTCCAGGGGTCTCGACGGCTTCGAGAGTCCAGCCTGGACCTTCGACGAGGTCGTGCTCGCGTAGTTCCCGGTCGGGGCGGTATGCCATGTCTCCCGACCCTTCCATGGAGTCCGTCTCGCCCTCGCCAAGCGGCCGCGAGCGCCGATGCGGCCCGCAGCCGATGATGGGAGCGCCGGTGGCCTCCTTCAGGAGGCGCGCGCCTGGCGAATGGTCCCGATGAGTATGCGTGACGACGATCGCGGCGATGCGCTCGCCCGGGAGGCAGGCGAGGAGTTGGCCGATATGGCGCTCATCGGCCGGCCCGGGATCAAGGATGGCGACTTCGCCGCGGCCGATGACGTAGCTGCACGTTCCCTTGAACGTGAATGGTCCGGGATTGGCCGCGACGACGCGCCGGATGAGAGGGCTCACTTCTGCGGCCGCTTCCGGCTCCGGCGTAAAGTCGAGGTCGAAGGAAAGCTCGTCTGCCATGTGTCGGGCGATCACAAAATCATTTGAGGGGGATCAGGCACTCCGTATACAGGCTCGACACCACCGGCCACTCGGCCATTACACAGAGGTGACATACATGCCGGAGAGCGCATCTCCCGTCCAATCACGGCAGGCCGGGACGGCAGGCCTTCTTTGGCCCGCCGCGACGGGCAGCGCCGGGCTGGCCCGCGGCGTCCTGTTTGCCGTCGGCGGCGCTTGCCTCCTGACCCTGTCGGCAAAGATGCAGGTTCCTGGGCCGGTTCCGATGACGCTGCAGACGCTCGCCGTGATGGCGCTCGGCGCGGCCCTCGGAATGAGGCTCGCGATCGCGTCGGTGGTGCTCTACCTCGCCCAGGGCGCCTTCGGACTGCCCGTCTTCGCCAACACGCCCCCGATGGTGCCCGGCCTTGCCTATTTCCTCGGACCGACGGGCGGCTTCCTTCTCGGGTTCGTGGTTGCGGCCGGAATGGTCGGCTACGCGGCGGATCGCGGCCTCATGCGCCGGCCGATCGCCTTCGCGCTCGCGCTGACGGCCGCCAACGTCGCCATGATGGCAATCGGCGCAGCCTGGATCGCCCTGATCGCCCAGACGTCGTCCGGTATGGGCCTCGGCTTCGCCAAGGCGTGGGCCCTCGGCGTCCAGCCCTTCATGCTCGGCAACGCGATCAAGCTCGCGATCGCTGCCCTGGCGTTCCCGGCGATCTACCAGGCGTTCCTCCGCCTCGCCCGGCGCTGATGATCAGCGGCGGCTCCGCTCCTCGTAGAGCCGCACCGCTTCGTCCCGGAGGCGCTGGCGCGCCTCCGGCGACAGGTCCACGGCGACAAGGCGCCACCTCAGGCGGCTGAAGCGGAGCTGCAGTCGCGACTGCTGGTTCGGGTCCGCCTTGGACGCCAGCGAGAAATATACATTACGGAAGCCGCGCCATCTGGAGGCGCGGACAAGATCGATCACCGTCTGAAGCGCTCCGCGATCGAGGCGGATGCCGCGAGCGGATGATTCGGGGCCAGGCCGTCCGCTCGCCCCGATCTCGTCGAGCAACCTGATCACCCCTTCAGGCGTCACGATGCGCTCGAGCAGCGGCTCGGCCGCGAGCGCGAGCGTGCTGGCGGCAATGTTGGCGTCGGCTGATCCGGACCGCGAGCCCATGCCGGCTGCGGCAACCTGCCGGGTCAGCGACAGACGGAATGCGCGGAAATTCACCCGCTCGCTGATCGCCTGAACGTCCCGGGCGTCGATGGCCCTGGCGAGGCCGACCAGCGCCCAATAGGGCGACGCGACGTAGGCCGCCCAGAGCAGGACCAGCCCAATCGCGCTTCCAACGAACCAGCGCATCAGCCTCGTGTGTGTTTCGGCACCGACAGAGCCGCAACGGCGGCGCGGACGCACCAGCCAAAAGCCGATGACCCGATTCTCATAACGAGCGCGTGACCCGCGCTCAACCTATGGCGGCCCCCGGCCGGACGTGCTTGGTTCCCGGTCCCAGCCATACATGGGCAAGGCCGGGACAGAGCGACAAAGGAGGGGCAGCAGAGATGGCGGATACCGGAACGGCCGAGCGCGTGATCTGCTTCGCACACCCGGCCTACCAGCTCGTGCAGGCCTACGAGCCGCGGGCCGGCGACCGGGTGATCCAGGCCAAGAACGCTGACGAGTTGAAGGCCGCGCTCCCCGCGACGGACATTCTCGTCGCATCCTTCCTGTGGCGGAACGAGTATGCCGCGTTGGCTCCGCGGCTCCGCTTTATCCAGTCCATCAGCGCCGGGACCGACCAGTTCTCGCGCGAGGTGCTGAAGAGCCACGGCATCCGGCTCGCGAGCGCTCAGGGAGCCAACGAGCGCGTGGTCGCCGAGCATGCGATGGCGCTCATCCTCAGCCTGACCCGCCACCTCGGCCGAGCGCGGGACGACCAGCGCGAGCACCGCTGGCGCGGGATGATCGGCGATCCGGCCGAGCGCCAGCAGGAACTCGGCGGCAAGACGCTGGTGATCGTGGGGCTCGGGCGGATCGGGACCCGGTTGGCGAAGCTTGCGCGGGCCTTCGACCTGCACGTGATCGGCGTTCGGCGTAGCCCGCGCACGGCGGACGATATCGCGGACGAGGTGGTCTCGCCGGACCACCTGCTCGATGTGCTGCCGCGGGCCGACATCCTGGCGCTCACCTGCCCGCTCACGCCCGAGACGGAGCGCATGATCCGGGCCGAGCATTTCGCGGCCATGAATCCGAGCGCCTACCTTATCAACGTGGCGCGCGGGAAGGTGGTGGACGAGGATGCGCTGATCGACGCGCTGTCGGCGGGCCGGATCGCCGGGGCCGGGCTCGACTGCTTCGTCGAGGAGCCGCTTCCCGCGCAATCGCCACTCTGGGCCATGTCGAACGTCGTCGTGACGCCGCACAGCGCCGGCGAGACGAGCCGCTACGAGAAGAACGTCATCGAGATCTTCTCCGAGAACCTCGACAGACTGAGCCGCGGCGAGGAGTTGCGGAACGTCATCGTCTAAGAGGTAAGCTGCCCTTAACCATACCTGGGCGGAACGGGATCACGGCATCGCCTGATCATGGAAGCGCAGGATCACAGGACGGACCGGTTGCGGGCGGCAATCCCGTTCAGCCAGGCTGATACTGGGCCAGGCGGCGATCTCCGCGCTGGCCCGAGCAGGCCCTGCGCCAATCGGCCGGCAGGCCGGCCGATTGGCAGGTTGAGACCGGGTACGGATCTCTGTCCTTCACCCCGAAGCTGAGATATCTGCCTTAAGAGACTGATCTTACTTGGCGAGGGCTTCGCGGACGGCCGCGATGATGCCGTCCTGAACCTCCTCGTCCAGATAGGGGTGCATAGGCAGTGCAATGACCTCAGCCGAAACCTTATCCGACGCCGGCAACCCATTGCCCGCGCATGGATAATGGCGGTAGGCCGTCTGCCGGTGGACGGGCTTGGGGTAGTAGATGGCGGTCGGGATGCCGCGCTCCCGGAGAGCCGCGCCCAGCGCGTCGCGCCTCTCCGCCGAGACACGGATCGTGTACTGCGCCCAGGTCGAAACGATGCCTTCCTGGACGATCGGGGTGATCGCGACGTCCCCCAGACCCTCCGCATAGCGGGCGGCGATGTCGTTGCGGGTCACGATCTCCTCGTCGAAGATCTTCAGCTTCTCCAGGAGCACCGCCGCCTGGATTGTGTCGAGCCGCCCGTTCAGGCCGATGCGGACGTTGTCGTACTTGTCGACGCCCTGCCCGTGGTTCCGGATCGAGCGCAGGATGGCGGCGACCTCGTCATCGTTCGTGAAGATGGCGCCGCCGTCGCCATAGCAGCCGAGCGGCTTGGCCGGGAAGAAGCTGGTCGTCGTGGCGAGCCCGAAGGTTCCAAGCCGCCGGCCCTTGTAGCTGCCGCCGAAGCTCTGCGCGGTATCGCAGAGCACCCAGAGACCCTCGCGCTCGCAGATGGGCAGGATCGCGTCGTAATCCACCGCGGCGCCGAACAGGTCCACGGGTATCACGCCCACGGGGTTCAGCTTCAGCTCGCGAGCGGTGCGGATCGCGGCTTCGAGGCTCGCCGGATCCATGTTGAACGTGTCCTCGTGGATGTCGACGAAGACCGGCGTCGCGCCGAGCCAGGCGACGACCTCGGCGGTCGCCGCGAAGGTGAAGCTGGGGCAGAGAATCGCGTCGCCGGGCTTCACGCCCTTCGCCATCAGCACCATGGCGATGGCATCCGTTCCGTTGGCGCAGGAGACGACGTGGCGCGCGCCGCAGAAGGCAGACAGCTCGGCCTCGAGCTGCCCGACCTCGGGTCCCATGATGTACTGGCCGTGATTGACGACGCGCAGGATGGCGTCGTCGACGAGGTGGCCGAGCCGCCGGCGCTGGGCGCCAAGGTCGATGAAGGGAAGCATGTCAGGCCTTGATGTAGCGTGAGTTTTCCGCGGCGCCTCAGGCCTTCACGATGCCTGGCGCCGAGATCCCGAGGCGGCCGAAAACGTTGCGCGTATCGACGACGAGGCGCGCATGGCTCGCCACCAGCTTGTAGTCGACGGCGTCATGGTCCGTCACTACGAGGACGGCATCCTGCGCATGAATGGCGCAGGGGGAGAGGTCGAGCGAGCGCCGGCCGGTGAGTGTCGGGTGATCGCGTGTCGGCCTGATCTCCGGGATCCAAGGATCATGGTATCCGACGATCACACCCCGGGCCTCCAGGAGCTCCATGAGCCGCAGGCCGGGACTCTCGCGCTGGTCGTCCACGTTGCGCTTGTAGGCGACGCCCAGGAGCAGGACCTTCGCGCCGTTCAGCCCGCGGCCGCTCTGCCGGTCGAGCGCCGCTGCGAGCCGCTCGACGACGTAGCCGGGCATGGCCGAGTTCACCTCGCCGGCGAGCTCGATGAACCGCGTCGCGATCTCGTGCTCGCGGGCCTTCCAGGTCAGGTAGAAGGGGTCGATCGGGATGCAGTGCCCGCCGAGCCCCGGCCCGGGATAAAAGGGCATGAAGCCGAAGGGCTTCGACTTCGCGGCCTCGATCACCTCCCAGACGTCGATCCCCATCGCGGCGTAGACGACCTTCAGCTCGTTCACGAGCGCGATGTTGACCGAGCGGAAGATGTTCTCCGTGAGCTTCACGGCCTCGGCAGTCTCGGGAGACGAGACCGGAACCACCTGCACGACGATCTCGCCGTAGAGAGAGACCGCCATCGCCAGGGCATCCGAACCATCGCCGCCCACCACACGCGGGATCGCGGAGGTGCCGAACTCGGGATTTCCGGGATCCTCGCGCTCCGGCGAGTAGGCCAGGAAGAAATCCTGGCCGGAGCCCATTCCTCCCCGCTCCAGGATCGGGCGCATCACGTCGCGGGTCGTGCCGGGGTAGGTCGTGGATTCGAGGACGACGAGCTGGCCGGGCTTGAGGCGCGGGGCGATCGCTTCGGCCGTCCGCTCGATGAAGGTGAGGTCCGGCTCGCGGTGCTTGCCCAAGGGCGTGGGGACGCAGACCAGGATCGCGTCCACCTCCGCCAGGCGGTCGAAATCGGCCGTCGCGGCGAAGAGTCCGCGCCCGACGAGGCCGGCGATCGCCGCGGCCTCGACCTGCTTGATGTAGGAGCCGCCGGCATTGAGCAGCTCGACCTTTGCCGGATCGATATCGAACCCAACGACGCGAAAACCCTTCTCGGCTGCTGCGCGCGCGAGTGGCAGGCCGACATAGCCGAGCCCGATGATGCCGATGCGGGCGTCCCGGGATTGGACGCGAGCGATGAAGGCCTCGGCTGCCGGCGAGGCTGCGCCAGGCGGCCCGTCCATCAGCTGAAGGACTTGGCGAGGTTCTGCAGGACCTCGGTCGTCCCGGCGAGCCCGGCGATCTCCTCCGCGGTGACGCGGGCCGCTTCCTTGATCTGCTCCGGCGTATGCTCGGAGGTGATAAAGAAGCGGAGGCGCGCCAGCCGCTCCGGCACGGCCGGATGGAGGATGGGCATTACGTTGAAGCCGCGCTCCGAAAGCTTGTTCGAGAGCATCGCGGCCTTGAGGGACTCGCCCAGGATCACGGGCGCGATCGCGGTGCCGGCGGCCGTGCCGGTGTCCAGGCCATGCTCCCTGGCAACCTCGACGAAGAGCTTGCCGTTGCGGTGCAGGCGCTCCACGCGCTCGGGCTCCCGCAGCATGATCTCCAGCGCCTTGCGGGAGGCCGCGGCGACCGGCGGGGACAAACCGACGGAGAACACGAAGGCACCGACGCTGGTCTTGATGTACTCGACCAAGGCGGCCGATCCCGCGATGTAGCCGCCGGCGCCGGACAGGGTCTTGGAGAGCGTCCCCATCCAGATGTCGACCTCGCGCGGGTCGATGCCGGTCTCTTCCCAGATGCCGAGGCCGGACTTGCCGAGCACGCCGAGGGAATGCGCCTCGTCCATCATCAGCCAGGCGCCGAAGCGCTTCTTCAGGTCGACGAGCCGGGCAAGGTCGGGCCAGTCGCCGTCCATGCTATAGAGGCCCTCCGCCACGATCAGGACGCGGTGGTACTGCCGCCGGCTCGCGACCAGCAGCTTCTCCAGCGCGTCGAGATCGTTATGGGCGAAGGAGCGGCGCTGCGCGCCCGAGAGCTGCGCGCCGACGACGATCGAATTGTGGATCAGCTCGTCATGGACGATCAGGTCCTTCGGGCCGACGAGCTGGCCGATCACGCCGACATTGGTGGCGTGGCCGCTGACCAGGACGACGCAATCCTCGGCCTGGTAGACCTCCGCGAGGGCACGTTCCAGCTCGCGATGCACCGGCCGCTCGCCTGCCACGAGCCGGCTCGCGGATGCCGAGGTGCCGTAGCGCTCGATCGCCTCCTTAGCGGCGTCCTGGACTTCCGGATGTCCGTTCAGCCCGAGATAGTCGTAGGACGAGAAATTGGAGAGCGTGCGGTTGCCGATCAGCGTCTCGGCCCCGGCGCGCCGCTCGTGCGTGCGGAAGAACGGGTTCTCCAGCCCGATCATCGCCGCGAAGGTGCTCTGGGTCTGGAGCTCCTTGAACCCGGGCAGCGTGGTGAAATCGGTCGCGCCCTCGGGAGCGGCGATCGAGGCCGGCCCGACACGCGGCGCGGGGGCGCTCGCCCGCCGCCGGCTCACATGGGCGAAGAGGGCTTCTCGGTCTTCAGCCGAGAGGCCGCCACCCCTGTCCTCTGTCACTGCAGCAAGCCTCTCCGGGACTGTGCGTCCGCCTGAACGACTTCCAGTACCGGGGCAACCACGCTCATGTCGACCTCGGCGCCGGCATGACGGTCATAAAGGGCCTGCGTGACGCGCGCCTCGTCGTCCGGCGCGCCGGAATGAACGGAGGCGATGATGGTCTCGGCGAGACCGGGGACCGTCAGGGCCCCGACCGAGCCGCTTGGGGGCGAGCTCAGCTCGAACCGGTCCTGAAGGCCGGTCGCGAGTTCGATCGCCATCAGCGAATCGAGGCCGATCTCCGACAACCGCTTGCCGAGCGCGACGTCCTGCTTGGGGACGCGGAGCACGGTCGCGATCTCCTCGACGATGACCTCGATCACTTGCTTCCGGACCGTATCCGCCTCCTGCGAGCCGACGAGCGCCCGCAGGTCGATCGTCTTGCGGTCGCTCGACTCGATCGCGCCGCCCTCGCGGACCAGGGCCGCGAAGGTGGGCGAGGCGAGGGCCGGCAGGCGTCGCGCCGCCGACCAGTCGAGCGAGCCGACCGCCATCACGGCCTCGTTCACGTTTGCCGGATCGCGCGCGAGCGCTTGCGCCATCAGGTCCAGCGCCTCGCGAGCCGGCATCGCCTTCACGCCAACGCGCTTGGCCAGCGATTCGGCGAGCCCCTTCTGGCGGGCGAGGACGCCCACGTCGCCGATCGCGCCCCAGGCGAAGGCCGTCCCCGGAAGACCCGCCTGGCGGCGGCTGCGGGCGACGCCCTCCAGGTAGCCGTTGGCGGCCACATAGGCAGCCTGCCCCGGATTCCCGACAAAGGTCGTGATGGAAGAGAACAGGATGAAGTAGTCGAGCTTGTCCCCACGGGTCAGCCGATCGAGATGGCCGACGCCCGTGACCTTGGGCCGAAGGGTGCTGGCGAACTGCTCCTCGGTCATGTTCGCGATCAGGCTGTCCTCCAGCACCATCGCGGCGTGCATGATCCCGGCGAGCGGCGGCATCTCGGCCCGGATCTGCGTCAGGAGCGACTTCACGCTCGCCTCGTCCGCAACATCGCAGGCGACTGGGCGTACGTCGACGCCGCGATCACGCAGCTCGGCAACCACGGCCTGCGCCTCGGGGGTCGCGGCCCCGTTGCGGCCGGTTAGCACCAGATGCTTCACGCCGCGATCCGCCAGCCAGCGCGCCGTCTCCAGCCCGAAGCCGCCGAAGCCGCCGGTGAGAACGTGCGTGCGCTCGGGGTCGAAGCGGAAATCCGGTTCGCCCGACACGGCGACCGGCTCGGTCGGGGGGCGCAGCACGATCTTACCGATATGACCGGATTGCTGCATGAGCCGGAAGGCGTCGACCGTCTCGCCGGCGGGATAGACCCGGTAGGGCAGCGGCCTGAAGGCGCCCGCCTCGAACAGTTCGATGATCTCCCCGAAGATCTCCGAGGCGCGATCGCGGTCGGACAGGAGCTGGTCCACGTCCACGCCGAAATACGAGAGGTTGCGGCGGAACGGGCGCAGGCCGATCCGGGTATTGGCGACATAGTCGCGCTTGCCGAGCTCGATGAAGCGCCCGAACGGCTTCAGGACGCCGAGGCCCCGCTCCATCGCCTCGCCCGCCAGGCTGTTCAGCACGATGCCGACGCCGTCCGGGCAGATGTCGCGGATCTCGTCCGCGAAGGCCGAGGAGCGCGAGTTCAGGACATGCTCGACGCCGAGCGAGCGCAGCAGCTCGCGCTTCTCGCGGGAGCCGGCGGTCGCGATGATCTTGGCGCCGCGATGCTGCGCGATCTGCACGGCCGCGAGGCCCACGCCGCCTGCCGCGCCATGGATCAGCACCCACTCGTCCCGGCGCATGCCGGCAAGCGTGATCAGCGCGTAATAGGCGGTGAGGAAGGCGACCGGGATGGTCGCCGCCGCTTCGGTCTCGACCCCCTCGGGGATCTTCGCCACGACGTTCTGCGGCACGGCCGCGACCGTGGCGAAGGCCGATGGCGCGAAGGCGATGACGCGGTCGCCGGCCTTGAATCGGGTGACGCCCTCG
Organism: Enterovirga sp. CN4-39; assembly: GCF_049446235.1. NCBI lineage: Bacteria > Pseudomonadati > Pseudomonadota > Alphaproteobacteria > Hyphomicrobiales > Methylobacteriaceae > Enterovirga > Enterovirga sp. CN4-39. The sequence goes on from NZ_JBMSEF010000013.1 coordinate 76,074, forward strand.
CCGACGCGGATCACCGTGCCGGCGCATTCGAGCCCGAGGGTCGGGCCGGCGAAGCCGTCCTCGAGGATATCGTCCGGGAGGAGCGACATCGCCCACATCACGTCGCGGAAATTGAGACCGGTCGCCTCGACGGCGATCTCCACCTCGCCAGGAGCAGCGGAGGGACGGTCGATTCCGATCCAGGACAGGCCAGCGAGGCCGCCGGCGACGCCCCGTTCGAGCCGGGCCGCGCCGGCCGTCAGCCCGGAGCCGCCTTCAGGAAGCGCCTCCACGCGAAGGACGCGCACGCCATCGGCCGCGATCAGGAAGTCCGTCTCCGTCTGCTCTGCCGCCATCAGGCAGCGCATCGCCTCCGCGATCGCTTCGAGCGACAGTTCGGATGAAGCCGAGACCCGCCGGATGGCGATGTTCGGCGTTTCGTTCGCGAGCGTCCGCGCAAAGGAAAGGAGCGCGACCGTGACGGGATCCGCCAGCGCGGCTCCCGGAGCCGTCGAGGCCGACAGGATCCACAGCTCGGCCTTTTCCTGGGAGGCCGCCTCGGCGCAGGCCTTCAGCTCGAGGCAGAGCGCCTGGACGAGGTCCGCCTCCGTCCAGCCCTTCGCCGGAGGAGCAGGGTTGGCCACGAACAGCACGGTATCCGTGTTCGCGCCGCTCGCCGGGAGGGTTGCCCCCGGAAGGCGCAGGTCGACCTTGTGGCCATCCATCGCGAGGAGGGCGTCGAGGCTTGTGGGAAGGTCGGCGTCGGCACCAAGGGCCGTCGTTTCGATCCGAATGTTGCGCTCGGGAACGGCGGGAGCCGCATGCGCCCGCGGGGGCTCGGCGACGAGCAGGATCGCCGCCTCGCGCCCGAGCTCGATGGCGGTCGCCGTGACCTCGGCGAAGCCGCCGGCCTGGAGGGCGGCAGTCCAGCCCTCCTCGTTCTGGAGCGGGCTGACCGGGAACTCGGCCGACAGCGTGGTGTCGAACCAGCCCGAGTTCATGCCGAGCGTCAGGTCGCGGAAATGGGACGGAAGCGGCTCGATTGCGGCAAGGAGGCCGCCGGGCGCGATGGCCTCGCGCAGCTTGCCGAGGGCAGCCGGCCCGACCCGGTACAGCCGCTCCGCCGCAAGCGCGACATCGAAGGCTTCCTGCCCGAGTTCGTCGGCAGTCTCGACCAGTGCCAGGCCATGCCCACCGCCGAGGGCCAGGCGGGCCCGCTCGAGGCGGCGTGCGTCCGGCTCGAACACCGTCAGGCGGATCCTGTCCGCATCGGCGAGGTGCTTGAGCGCGTGAGAAAGCGGGCCGTAGCCGATCTGAAGGACGTTGCGGGCGCGACCGTCGAGATCGAAGAGCTTGGCCTCGTCTGCGAGCCTCTCCAAGACCTCGCTTGCGCCGCGCACGGAGACGCCGCCGAGTTCGAACCCGTCGATCGTGGCCGATGCCGGAGAGAGCGCCGACTCTGCGTCTAACTCGCCATTCTGGATCGTCGCGCCGATGGCGGAGGCGAGAAGCATCTCGGCCGAGCGGGCCGGGCTTTCGCCGACGACCGTGCGGAGCACGAGCGCCGGGTCCGGCAGCTTGGCGGCCTTCGCGAGCACCCAGCCGTCATCATTCGGGGTCGCCAGCCCGCTCAGCTCGAGCGAGTGGAGGATGGTAGCCAGCCAGGCCGCGGTCTCGGCCGGGAAGGAGGCAAGCTTTTCGCGTGTGATGGTCAGCGATGGGTCGATGAGCCGTGCGATCTCATAGGAAGCCGAGGTCGCCCAGCCCTCCAGGAGAAGCTGCTCCTGGCTCTCCTCGGCGACATCGCCGAGCGCGAGCCCGAGCCGGGAGGCGCCCTCGAGCAGGGCTTGGGTGTCGGTGCCGACCCCCTTGCGGCCGACGACCTTGCTGTCGCCGGGGACGGCGTTCATCAGCAGCGCCCGCTCGGCGAGCAGGGCGCCGCGCTGCACGCGCGCGGCCTGGAACCGGACCTCGCTCAGCGCGCCGATCGGCTGGCCGTCAGCGTCGAACAGGGTGAATTCGGAGAGGATCGAGCGCTCGCCGGCGCGGGTGATCTCGATCAGCGCCTTGGCGGGCAGGGCCCCCGAGCGCGCAAGCCGGATATGGCCGAACCGGACCGGGAGGTAGGCCGTCCCGCGGCGCTCGGCGCCGAGGCTGGAGAAGAGAGCGAACAGCCCGTGGAAGCAGGCGTCGAGCCGCGCCGGATCGAGCCGGTAGTCGCCATGGGCGGCGGAGGGCTCGAGCTCGACCACGATCGCCTTGTCGCCGACGCGGGTCACGGACTTCAGCAGGCGGAATTCGGGCCCGTAATGCAGGCCAACGGCCTCGGCGGCGGCATAGATCGCCTCGGGGCCGATCACCTCGCCCGCCTCGGCCGGGAGCGTCTTGCGGATCGGCTCCTCCTCGCCGCGCGTAGTGCGGGCAACGGCATGGAGCTGCCAGCCGGAGCGTGACAGGCGGGCGCGGCTGAGGATCTCGACCGTGTTGGTGTTCGGCGAAAGGCGCGCCTTGATCTCCTTGGCGCGCTCGCGCTCGAGCTGAAGCGGCACGGAGATGTCGATGTCGAGAACGGCTGCAGTCTCGGTCTCGAACCACTCCCTCGCCACGGAGAGCGCGATCTCGATGAAGGCGGCGGCCGGTAGGATGGGCTGCCCGCCGACGACATGGTCGCCGAGCTCCGGGACCTGGGTCGTGTCGAGCTGGCCGGTCCACTCGGTGCCGTCATGCGTGTTGCGGCCGCCGATCAGCCGGTGCCACCGCGTGTCGAGCGTGAAGCCGACAGCCTCGGGCGAAGCCTGGACGCGGAATTCCTTGCGTTGCCAGGCGTAGAGCGGCAGCGACACGGGCGAGGTCGGCTCCGGGCCGAAGAGCTTGGCGACGTCGATCGCGGCGCCCTTGACGAAGGCGTTGATCGCGGCCGGACGGATCGGGTCCGTATGCTCCGCCTCGTCCTTCTTCTCCAGCACGCCGAGCGCCGAGAAGGGCAGGGAGGTCGGCTCGAGCGTCTCGTTGATGTTGGAAAGCAGTACGCTCCGCGGCCCGATTTCCATGAAGATCCGGGCGCCGTTGCGCGCCGCGAGCTCGACTGCCGGCGCGAAGCGGACAGGCTCGCGCACATTGTGCCACCAGTATTCCGCGTCCAGCGTGGTTCCGTCCAGCACCTCGCCGGTGACGGTCGAGACGAAGGGAATCCTGGTCTCGGTGCCCCGCACACCCTCGAGGTCGCGGAGGAGCGGCTCCTGCACGCAGTCGATCAGGGCGCAGTGGAACGGGTAGTCGAGGTCGAGCTGGCGGTAGACCATCCGCCGCTTGCGGGCCGCCTGGCCGAGCTTCTTCAGCTCGTCGGTGGGGCCGGCGAGCGTGAAGGTGCGCGGCGAGTTGTAGGCCGCGATCTCCACGCCCTCGAACTCGGCGGCGATCGCCTGAACCTGCTCCAGGGCGCCGACGATCACGCCCATGCGGCCGGTGTCGCGCGCCAGTTCCTGGTGCGCGCTGCGGGCGTGGATGATGCGGACGGCGTCCTTGAGCGACACGGCGCCGGACACGGCGGCGGCCGCGATCTCGCCGACCGAATGGCCGAGCACGACGGACGGGGTGATGCCCTGGGCGGCCAGTGCCCGCGCGGTGGCGATCTGGATGGAGAAGATGAGCGGCTGGGCGACATGCGTCAGCGGAAGCCGCTGTTCGAGATCGCTCGCAAAGAGCGCCTCGGTCACCGACCAGCCGAACTGGCTGTCGAACAGCGAGTCGACCTCGTCCAGGCCCTCGCGGAAGTGGCGATTGGTGGCGTAGGCCGCGCGGCCCATGCCGGGCCACTGCCCGCCATTGCCGGAGAACACGAAGGCGACCGGTCCGTCCGTCTCCGTTACCGTGCCCCAGGCCGAACCGGGGACGTCCTCTTCCTTGTCCGCGATCCGCTCGAGCTTGCGGGCGAGGTCGCGGGGAGAGCGCCAGTCGACGACCATGCGCTCGCCCAGCAGCTCGCGCCGGTGGACGGCAGCGGCCGCGATCTCCTGCGCCTCGTCCAGCGTGGCGGAGGCCAGCCGGGCGGAATAGTCGCGCGCGAGGTCGAGCACGGCGGCGCGGCTCGCACCCGTGATCGCGAAGCGGTCGGTCCCGCCGGTGTACCGCTTCGCCCGGTCCGAGACCCGCGGCGCGTCGCTGATGATGGCGTGGGCGTTGGTGCCGCCGAAACCGAAGGAGTTGATGCCGGCGAAGCGGGGCTCGTCCGTCCGGGCGAGGCGGGTCGGCTCCGTGACGACCCGGAGGTTCAGCTCGTCGAACGGGATTTCGGGATTGGGCTCGCTGAAATGGATGGAGGGCGGCAGGAGGTCGTGCTCGAGCGCGAGCATCGCCTTCAGCATTCCGGCGAGCCCGGAGGCGGGCTCCAGGTGGCCGATATTGGTCTTGATGGAGCCGACCGGCAGCGGGGCAGGGCGGCCCTTGCCCAGCACCTCGCCGATGGTGAAGGCCTCGATCGGGTCGCCGACCCGGGTGCCGGTGCCGTGCGCTTCGACGAAGGCCATCTGCGCCGGCGAGATTCCGGATTCGCCATAGAGCTGCCGCAGCAGCTTGCCCTGCGAATAGCGGGACGGCAGGGCGATGCCGTTCGTCCGGCCGTCCGAGTTCACGCCCGAATTCGCGATCCGGGCATACATGCGCGTCTCGTCCTGCCGCGCGCGCTCGGCCGTCTGGAGAACCAGAACCACCGCGCCCTCGGCGCGCACATAGCCGTTCGCCTTGGCGTCGAAGGTCTGGCAGAGGCCGTCCGGAGACAGCATCGAGGCCTGCGAGAAGACGATGAACCCGAAGGGGCTCATCAGGAGGTTGATGCCGCCGACGATCGCCGTGTCAATGCGCCCGCTCTGAAGGGCCTGCATGGCCTCGTGCAGGGCGACGAGGGATGAGGAGCAGGCCGTGTCGACCGTGAAGCTCGGCCCCTGGAAGTCGAAGGCGTGCGAGATGCGGTTGGAGATGATGGAGATCGCGCCGCCCGTGGCCGTGTAGGCATCGCCGCCGGCCATGTCGGTGTTGCGGATGATCGTGTATTCGGGCGAGGACGCGCCGACGAAGACGCCGACGTCGCGGCCGGCAAGCTTCGAGCGCGGAAGGCCGGCATCCTCGATGGCCTCCCAGGTGAGCTCGAGCAGCAGCCGCTGCTGCGGGTCCATCTGCTCGGCCTCGCGGGGAGAGATCCCGAACACGGCGGGATCGAAACTCCAGAGATCGTCGAGGACGCCCGCGCGCCACGTATAGGCCTTGCCCGGCTCCTTCGGGCGCGGATGGCCGTGCTTCTCCTTCGACCAGCGATCGTCGGGAATCTCAGTGACCGAACAGCGGCCTTCGAGGAGATTCGCCCAGAGTTGCGCGACAGACGAAGCGCCGGGCAGACGGCAGGACCTGCCTACAACCACGACATCCTGGCGCTGCTCAGTCCTTCGCACTAACCGGACTCCGCATAGAGTTGTTCTTAACAGAAGCGCGTGTCTTAGACGCCCAGGGTAGCTGCTTCAACGGTTTGCCCCAAGCCGCGCGCCGCCATCCCAGCGTGTGGTACATAAAGCGCACAACTTAACGATCGTGCTCCTTCCCCAAGACATGCCCGACTTTCGGGCTGACCCTGGGAGCACTATTGCCCGCGAGCCAAAGCCGTCTCTGCCCTTTGCAAGAGGGCAATCGTTGTCCTGGAAGCAGCTACGCGGGAGGCGGCGGGGTTTACTGGACACCGGGAAAATTGCAAGTCGCGGCCTTGAAGGTCTCCCGGACCGGTGCCGAGTGTTCATTGTGGACAGAACGGAACCGCCGCCCGCTTAATCGAGCAGGCATGCCGAAGTCACTCTCCTACACACCCCCGGACAGGTCTCTCGACGGACCCCGGGGGCCACGGGTCGAGCGCCGCCACGTCGTCTACGTTCCCGGTTACGACCCGGAGGCGGAGACGCGCTACCGGATGCTCCTGGTGCGGGAGTTGATCCGGTACGCCAAGCGGTTCGGCTTCGCCGAGCGGGCGATCTCGCCGGTCGAGAAGGTCGATAGCCCGTGGGGGCTGCGCTGGAACCTGAACGTCGCCAGGGAGGATTGGCGCACGACGACGACCTTCGAGGTGCTGCGCTGGGACGACATCGTCCATCGAGATTTCGCGCGGCCGCTGCCGCTCGCCATCGTCACGCTCTTCGGCGCGCTGCTCTACGTGATCGCGACCGGCATGATGGTCCGGTTCTGGCGCCTGAACTGGAAGTTCGGCGGAGTGACCGTCTACCCGCCCTTGATGGTGTTGCTGAGTCTGGTTCTGGGGCTTGGGGTCGGGTGGGGCCTGGTTGCGCTCGCCGGGCTCGCGGTCCCGATCCCGCCCATCGTGGGTTGGATCGCCACCGTCGCGATCGCCTTCGGGGTGTTCAGGCTGACATATCCGCTCGGCCAGCGCTGGTTCGTCTGGCACCTCATGCACGACTGGGTCTTCAACTGGCAGCACGGCACCGGGCTCAGGGCCGATTACGAGGGGCGGGTCGACAGCTTCGCAGCGCGCGTGGTCGAGATCGTGCGGGCCGCCGAGGCGGACGAGGTTCTCATCGTCGGACACTCTTCCGGTGCAGTAATGGCGGTCGAGGTGATGGCCCGCGCGCTCCAGCGCGAGCCTGAACTTGGCCGGGCGGGTCCTGCCGTCTCCCTCCTGACCATGGGCTCGTGCCTGCCTCTGGTTGCCGTGAACCCGCGAGCGAAGCGGTGCCGTGAGGACATCGCCCGCATCATCGGTGCGCCGGGCGTCCTCTGGGTCGAATATCAGGCCCCGCAGGACTGGTTGAATTTCGCCGGGTTCAATCCGGTTACCGATCTCGGGCTCCGCCTCGAGCCGGCCGCCTGTTACAACCCGGTGATCAGGTCCCCCAAGTTCCGCGAGATCCTTTCGCCGAAGACCTACGAGTCCATACTCTTCAAGCCATTCCGGATGCACTTCCAGTTTTTGATGGCGAACGACAATCCCGGCGAGTTCGACTACGTCATGATGGTGGTCGGGCCTCTCTCCCTGGCGGACCGCGTGCTCGGGAGCGACGGGGAACGAAGGCCCGACGGAGTGCCTGCGGCCGCCGAGTGAGCGGCCGTTTCAAGAATACGCGGGCAATGACGCCCGTTTACGCTTCCGGCCAAGCTGCGCGGGAACTCGCCTATAGCTTGAGTGTTCTATTGCCATCGCCGCCTCGCGGCACAGACAGAGGCAATAACATGATTGGCTGGGCTTTGACCTTCCTGCTCGTCGCGCTCGTGGCGGCGGTGTTCGGCTTCGGCGGGATCGCGGGCACCGCGGTCGAGATCGCCAAGCTCATCTTCTTCGTCGCGATCGTTCTCTTCGCGATCTCGGCGGTCGTCGGGCTTCTGCGCGGGCGATCCCCGACGGTCTAACGTCTGAAAGGCCGGGCGCCGACTACAAGCGGCGCTCGGTCACCTCCTATGTGGCGGGGATCACGCGCCGTCACCGTTCTTCCCGGTTCCGAGCCGCTCCAGGATGGCCGTCAACTTATCGGGCACGGGCTGCTCGATCAGTTCGCCATACATTGAGCGCAGCTTGTCTCCGATCTGAGCCTGGATGACCCGATCGAGTCCCGGGTTATGCTGACGACTCTCGGGCTTGCCCTGCTTGGTTGCGGCTCCGGGATTTTTGGCCTCCCGCTTCGGCGAGCCCGCCATGAAAAACCTCTTTAGACATCAGGACGAAAAAATCGCAGTTCAACGCTCTTGGAGCCGCCCGGTTCCTGGAGCCCTGGAACTTTTCGCAACCTTGCGGGTTGCCGGGCGATTGTCTACGAGCCCGCCTAACGGCTCGCAAATTTTTTGTTAGAGGCCACTGGATGTCCGCAGCACAGCTTGTCGTGCAGTACCTGCCCTATCTCCGCCGCTACGCGCGTGCCCTGACAGGCAGCCAGGCCGCGGGCGACGCCTACGTGGCCGCGACCCTCGAGACCCTGGTTAGCGACCCCGGGATGATCGGAGGCAGCCAGAACGTCAAAGTCGCCTTGTTCACCATCTATACCCGGATCTGGAATTCCCTCGCCGTGAACGGCGAGAACGAGCACATCGCCCGCGATCTTCCGGCCGAGATTCGCCTGGGCCAGATCACGCCTCTCCCGCGCCAAGCCTTTCTGCTGTCGAGCCTGGAAGGTTTCACGGAGGAGGAGGCGGCCTCGATCCTCGACACCGATGTCGACCGTGTCCGCCAGTTGGTGGACGAGGCCGGCCGCGAACTCGCGGCCGATATCGCGACCGAGATCATGATCATCGAAGACGAGCCGCTCATCGCCATGGACCTCGAGTCGCTGGTGGAGGGCTTGGGTCACCAGGTCACGGGTGTGGCCCGGACGCGCGCCGAGGCTCTGACCCTGGCCGAGAAGAAGCGGCCCGGCCTCATCCTCGCCGACATCCAGCTTGCCGATGGCAGTTCCGGCCTTGATGCCGTCAACGACCTCCTGGAAACCTTCGAGGTCCCGGTCATCTTCATCACGGCCTACCCGGAGCGCTTCCTGACGGGCGAGCGGCCGGAGCCGGCCTTCCTGATCGCAAAGCCTTTCCAGCCCGCCCATGTCTCGGCGGTGATCAGCCAGGCGCTGTTTTTCCAGCAGAGCGCCCGGCGCTCGGATCGCGTCACCGCGTAGCTTCGGCAGACCGTCTCAGCCTTCCGAGAGCGCCGGTAACTCCGGCGCTCTTTTCGTTTGTGCCCATCGGTCAGCCTCGACCAGAAAGAAGAAAGGCGTGATCACCAGAGGTGATCACGCCTGAAAGGTGCCGGCCGATGGGGGCAAAGCGGGGCCGGTTGATTCCTCAACGTGCGGCCCATCACCCGGTTCCAGCCGGGCCGAAAAAATTTCGTCAGGGGCCGTTCCGAGGAGCTTCAGGCGTGTCGGGAAGAGCCCGATGCCTGCCCGCCCTTGCGGCCGGCCTGCGAGGCGAGGCCACGATCTTGTGAGAAGGATCGCTTCTCCGCCGGCACACTTCGGCCACCTTTGCTTGCGATCTCGCGCTGCCGATCTTCCGACATGGACGCGAATCCTCGCCCGGACGCCGGATTGTCCCTTGGCATCTTACCACTCCTTGATGTCGACTTGTCGGGCGATCAACACGGGCGCGTTTTCTTTAGTTCCAGCCGTCCCCCTACCCACGAGGTATCTTGACAGGGGTGAGGTTCGAGGCCAGATGAGTTCAGGCGTCAGCGCCCGCGCCTAGCGGGCTGCGTGAGAGAGGCTGCGTGACGGCCCGCAATAAGCGGCCCGGCCTCCCCCTTCATTCGCTTCATCGCCAAGAGAGCCCCGATCACGCGGGTTCTCCCCGGACCGACCGGCGCAGGATGCGCGCGGCGGCCCTGACTCGTATTCGAGAGACTCTCCTTGTCGTCATTTTCCGGATTCGGCCTCCAGGCGCCGATCCTCAAGGCCCTCGCCGAAGAGGGCTATACGTCTCCCACCCCCATCCAGGCTCAATCGATCCCCGACGTGGTCGCCGGGCGCGATCTCCTGGGCATTGCCCAAACCGGCACGGGCAAGACGGCCGCGTTCGCGCTGCCGATCCTCCACAATCTGGCCGGCCGGCAGCAGCCTCCCCAGCGGCGCGGCTGCCGGGCTCTGGTGTTGAGCCCGACGCGTGAGCTCGCAAGCCAGATCGCCGAGAGCTTCCGCGCCTACGGTCGGCACCTCCGCCTCTCCACCACCGTCGTCTTCGGCGGCGTGCCGCTCGGACGGCAGGAGAGGGCGCTTGCGCAGGGCGTCGATATCCTCGTCGCAACTCCGGGCCGACTGCTCGATCTGGTCGACCGCAAGTCGCTCTCGCTCGCCGGCGTCGAGATCTTCGTCCTCGATGAGGCCGATCAGATGCTCGACCTTGGCTTCATCCATGCGCTGCGCCGGATCGTGACCCTGATCCCCAAGAAGCGGCAGACGCTGTTCTTCTCGGCGACCATGCCGAACACGATCTCGGGGCTTGCCGAGCAGCTTCTCGACAACCCCGTGAAGGTCGCGGTCACGCCGGTTGCAACGACCGCGGAACGGGTCGAGCAGAGCGTGATCTTCGCCTCGACGGCGGACAAGCAGGGCCTCCTGCGGGCGGTGCTTCAGGCCGAGCCGGTGGACCGCGCGCTGGTCTTCACCCGGACGAAGCATGGGGCGGACCGGGTGGTGCGCAATCTTGAGCGGGACGGCATCCAGGCGGCAGCCATCCACGGCAACAAGAGCCAGGGGCAGCGCGAGCGGGCGCTTGCCGAGTTCAAGTCCGGGCGCTCGCGCGTGCTCGTCGCGACCGACATCGCGGCGCGCGGCATCGATATCGATGGCGTGAGCCACGTGATCAATTTCGACCTGCCCAACGTCCCGGAATCCTATGTCCACCGCATCGGCCGCACGGCTCGGGCGGGGGCGACGGGCGTCGCGATCTCCTTCTGCAACGGCGAGGAGCGGGCCTATCTTCGGGACATCGAGAAGCTGACGCGCCTCGCGGTCCCGGTGGCGACCCCGCCGGCCGGGTTCCAGGTGACGGCGCCGGTCGCGACCGATGCCGCGCCGGCTCAGCCGCACCGCCAGCCGAAGCGCCGCCCGGAGGGCGGCCGTCCTGGTGCCGGACGCGGCGAGGGCAATGGTGCTCGCCAGAGCCAGGGCCGCGGGCGCGATGGCGGCCAGAACCGGCCGGGGCAGAAGACCGGGCAGGGCCGCCCGGCGCAAGGCGGCCAGGGCCGTCCGAACAAGCCCGTGCGGTCCGATGCCGCCCGCTCCGAGCGGGGTGGCGATCAGGGCGGCATGCAGCTCGCCTGGCTTGAGCGGGCCCGCTCGGCACCGCGCAGCTGACCACGCAGTTGCTGACCCCGGCGCAAGCCGGGGTTTCGCGTCCGGCTTGGCTCGGATCCCGGTTCTCGCCGAGACGAGCGGCGGCTCAGTGATACGGATCGGCCGCGTCCCGCAGCCCATCCCCCATGAAGCTGAAGGCGAGGACGACGAGGACCACCGGGACGATCGGGAAGAGCAGCCAGGGGTGAAGCTGCACGGCGGCGAGGTTCTGCGCCTCGTTCAGCAGCACGCCCCAACTCGTCACCGGTGGCCGCAGCCCGAGGCCGAGGAACGACAGCGCCGTCTCGCCGAGGATCATCGACGGGATCGACAGCGTCGCCGACGCGATCAGGTGGCTCATGAAGTTCGGGATGAGGTGGCGTGCGATGATTCGCGTGCGCGAGGCGCCCATCAGCTCCGCCGCCCGGACGAAATCCTCCTCGCGCAGCGCGAGGAGCTTGGACCGTACCGCCCTCGCAAGGCCCGGCCAGTCGAGCAGGCCGAGGATGATGGTGATCCCGAAGAAGACGAGGATCGGGCTCCAGTTCGGCGGCAGCGCCGCCGAGAGAGCGAGCCACAGCGGCAGCTCGGGCAGCGAGCGCAGGATCTCGATCATCCGCTGGACCACATGGTCCACCCAGCCGCCGAGATAGCCAGCGATCCCGCCGAAGAAGAGTCCGAGCGTGAAGGAGACCGCGATGCCGACGAGGCCGATCGTGAGCGATATCCGCGCGCCGTAGATGATGCGCGAGAAGAGGTCGCGGCCGAGCCGGTCCGTGCCGAGCAGGAACATCGTGCCGCCCTCGGGCGGGCAGACGATGTGGCCGCTCATCTCCTTCATGCCCCAGAATTCGTAGGCATCGCCCCGGCAGAAGAAGCGGATCGGCTGCGGGGTGCTCCTGTCGACCACGTAGTCGCGCTTGAAGGTGTCCAGGTTGAACGTGAACCGGTAGGGGTACACGAACGGGCCGACAAACTCGCCCTCGTGGAAGAGGTGGATCGCCTGGGGCGGCGCGTACAGGAAGTCGCCGTGCCGCTTGGCCTGGTTGTACGGCGCGATCACTTCGACGAACGGGACCATCATGTAGAAGGCGAGGAGCACGAAGGCGGCCGCGACGGCCACCTTGTGCCGCCGGAACTTCCACCAGGTGAGCCGCCAGGACGACGCGCGGTAGAACTCCTCGTTCTCCGCCCCTCCGGGCTCGCTCGCGCCGGGATCGAACGGACGCGTATCGACGAAGTGCCGGGGCCGCGGCATCGCGTCGGCGTTCACCCGTTCAGGCATGCTGTCTGACTCGGAGGCAGGCCGGGCAGAGACGGGCGTCATCAACGCCCGCCGAGGCGGATGCGCGGATCGAGCCACGCCAGGAGAAGGTCGGAGACCAGCATCCCGACCACGGTCAGGGCCGCCACGAACATCAGGATGAACCCTGCCAGGAACTGGTCCTGGCTCTTGAGGGCGGCGAGCAGGATCGGCCCGACCGTCGGCAGGCTTAGCACCAGCGACACTAGGACCGAACCCGACACGAGATGCGGCAGGAGGTTGCCGATATCCGCGATGAAGGGGTTCAGCGACATGCGGAAGGGATATTTCAGCAGCGCCCGGGTGGGTGGCAGGCCCTTCGCCTTCGCGGTCACATAATACTGCTTGCCGAGCTCATCGAGCAGGTTGGCCCGCATGCGCCGGATCATGGCGGCCGTCCCGCCAAGGCCGATGACGATCGTCGGCACCACGAGGTGGGAGAGGAGGGAAGTGAACTTGTCCCAGCTCCAGGGCTGCCCGGCATATTTCGCGTCGTAGAGGCCGCCGATCGAGATCCCGAACCACCGGTTCGTGTAGTAGAGCAGGATCAGAGCGAGCAGGAAGCTCGGGGTCGCGAGCCCGATATAGCCGATGAAGGTCGCGATGTAGTCGCCGACCGAATACTGCCGCGTGGCGGAGTAGATCGCGATCGGGATCGAGACCACGTGAACGAAGACCACGACCACGAGGTTGATGAGGAGCGTCAGCCAGAGCGCGTCGCCCACCACGTCCGTGACGGGCTTGTCGAACTCGAAGGACCAGCCCCAGTCGCCCTGAAGCAGGCCCGAGAAGCCGTTCGGCCCGGGCCAGAGCCCGATCCAGATCAGGTACTGCTTCCAGACGGGCAGATCGAGCCCGTATTGCTTGATCAGGAACTCGGCCTTCGCGGCCGAGGCGGCCTCGCCCTGGGCGCGCAGCTCGGCGATCTGGTTCGTCAGGAAGTCGCCCGGCGGCAGCTTGATGATGAAGAACACGAGCGCCGAGATGATGGCGAGGGTGACCGCCATGGTCCCGATCCGGCGGACGAGGAAGGCGATCATCGACGGTTCGTGTCCCGCGCTGCCGCGCGCGCCGAGGCGGTGGCGAATGGCAGCGCCCGGCGGGCCTCGCGGCCGGCCGGCCGCTCCCAGAAGAATTCGTCGATTCGGTAGACCCCGAGCATGGAGGTCGGCTCCCAGGAATAGACCGCCTTGCGGGGCACGTTCTTGAGCCCATTGCGGGTCACGATCGGCTGCAGCGCGCCACCCACCGTGCCGATCGACCACAGGTTCTCGGCATGGTTGGCGAGCATCTCGCGCCAGACGCGGTTCTGCGTCTCCGGATCTGCCGCGGAGAGCCACTCGCGGTAGAGCTCGATCAGGCGCCGGGCCTCCGGGATGTCGCACGGCTCGCCCGACGCCCCCTTGGTCTCCTGGTACTGGCCCCATTTCGCCCAGGAATAATAGTCCTGCCGCAGGGGGGCGAGCTCCGATGGCGGCATGGCGGCGGTCGCGAGGGCGAGATCGAGCCCCTGCGACGCCACCATCACGGTGAGCCCCGCATAGGTCCGGTTGCGGAGCACGCCCCGGTCCTGCGGCTTGACGAAGAGCCTCACCCCGATCTCGCGCCAGAACTCTGCGATCAGCGTGAGCCCGTCGACGACGAGCCCGCTCTCGCCATCGGTCTCCACGATGATCTCGAGTTCCCGGCCGTCCGGAAGCAGGCGGATGCCGGCCGAGTTGCGCTTGGTCAGGCCGATTTCGTCCAGCAACCGGGATGCCTCGCCGGGATCGTAGGAGGCCCAGGTCGTCCGGAAGCGATCCTCGAACAGCGGCGATTCCCGCACCACGGTGTTGTTGCCCTCGGTGCCGAGCCCGAAGAGGAGGGAGTTGTTGAGCGTGTGCCGGTCGATCCCCAGCGACAGCGCGCGCCTGAACCGGACATCGCGGTTCAGCTTCCGCCAGACCGGGTCGGTGACGGTGAGGTTCGGGTAGAGGGCGATCTCGCTGCCGCGGGCATAGGGCCACATCAGGGTCTTGAAGCCCTTGGCCTTCTCGCCCTCCTTCAGGATCGGGATATCCGCCATGGTGAGGCCGCGGAAGAGCAGGTCCGCATCGCCGGAATTCGCCTTCGCGGCCATGAGCCCACCCGCCGCGACGTCGAGCAGGACGCGATCGACATAGGGAAGCTGCTGCCCGGCCGGATCGACCCGGTGGTAGAAGGGGTTGCGCTCGAAGACGAAGCGGTTCGCGGGCGCCGTCGTCATCACCCTCCAGGGCTGCAGGGTCGGGAGCTCGGTGTTCGAGTTCTCGAACATGTCGTCGAGCCGGTTGAACAGGCCCGCCCAGGATTTCAGCTTCTGCTTCTTCGCCTGTTCCTCGAGCTTTGCCTGGTCAGCGTAGGCCGCGTGGAAGCGCTTCAGGTAGTGGGCCGGCCGATACACGAACGGGTCTCGCGGCTGCGCGAGCGTCGGCAGGAAGCGAGGATTGGGCGCCTCCCAGGTATAGCGGACGGTCTGCTGGTCGATCACCTCGAAGCGGGGAGGCTTGCCGTCGACCATGAGGAAGTCCGGCAGCCCGGCCGGGCTCAGCTCCTTGTTGGTCGCGATGTCCTCCCAGTAGAACCGGAAATCCTCCGCCGTGAAGGGGTGGCCGTCGGACCAGCGGTGGCCCGGCCGCAGCTTGAAGGTGAAGACGCGGTTGTCCTCCGCCTCGACGCTCTCCAGCAGGTCCGGCTTCAGCTTCAGGTCGGCCGTGTAGCCGACGAGGCGGGCGTAGGAGCTCGCCGACAGATAGCGGATGTCCCGGGCGCGCGAGACGAGCGAGACGACCTCGCCTCCGGAGCGGCCGATTTCCCGACCCTGCCCGGCCAGGTCGGCGACGAGAGGCGCCTTCGGCACGCGCTCGCCGATCGGCGGCAATTCTCCCTTGGCGACCCGCTCCTGGAAGAACGGCGTCTCCACGAGTTCGAGCGCGGCTGCGCTCCCGGGCAGAAGAACGAGCGCGAGCAGCGCCGCGGCAGCACCTCTCCAGGTCATGCTGCCTCCTGAAGCCTGGTCGACATCATTCGCACGTAATGATCTCCGGAGACCGCGATCATCTCGCCCGCGTCCTCGCCGGCCAGGCGGAACGGTTCGGGCCATGCTGCAGGCTCTGAGAAGCGCCCCGACCGCAACTTGCCGAAATCGAGGGGTCGGTCGAGGTCCGGGTCCGGCACGGCCGCGAGGAGCGCCTTCGTGTACGGATGGCGCGGCTCCCGAAATAGATCGGCGGCGGGAGCCTGCTCGACAATGTAGCCGCGGCACATCACCGCGATGGTATCGGCCACGTAATCCACCACCGCGAGGTTGTGCGACACGAAGAGATACGAGAGGCCCAGCGCTGCCTGCAGGTCCTTGAGGAGGTTCAGGACCTGAGCCTGGACGGACACGTCGAGCGCCGAGACCGGCTCGTCGCAGAGAAGGACCTTCGGCTCGAGCGCGAGCGCGCGGGCAATCCCGAGCCGCTGGCGCTGCCCGCCCGAGAACGAGTGCGGGTAGCGGCGCAGGCTCCGGCGATCCAGCCCGACCATGTCCAGCAGCGCCTTCGCCTTCTCGAAGCGGTCGTCCGGAGTGCCGATGTCGTGGATGCGAAGGGGCTCCGTCAGCAACTCGTAGACCGTCATGCGGGGGTTGAGGGACGAGAACGGGTCCTGGAACACGAACTGGACGGAGCGGCGATAGGCCGTGAGCGCCTCGCCCGAGAGCGAGTGGACGTCCCGCGGCCCAGAGCCGTCGTCGAACAGGACCGCGCCGGCATCCGGCGCCATCGCGCGCGAGATGATCTTGGAGAGGGTGGTCTTGCCGCAGCCGGATTCGCCGACCAGGCCCAGCGTCTTGCCGGCCGGAACAACCAGGGACACGTCGTTCACGGCGCGCACGGTCCGCGAGTGTCCGCTGAACCAACCGGAGCGGAGCGTGAAGGTCTTGCTGACGTGCTGCACCTTCAGGATGTTTCGGTGTGCCGCGGGCGGGGCCGGCGGGCGTTCCAGGAGCGCCGGCGCGGCCTTCACCTCGCGCAGGGGCGTGAGCCGCTCGCCCGGCTGCATGTTGAAGCGGGGGACGGCCCGCATCAGGGCCTTGAGGTAGGGATGTTGCGGGCGGCGGAAGATGTCCTCGCGCTCGCCTGCCTCCATCATCCGTCCGCGGTACATGACGACGACGTCGTCGGCCATGTTCGCCACCACGCCGAGGTCGTGCGTGATCAGCAGGATGGACATCCCCATGTCGCCCTGCAGTTCGCGCATCAGGTCGAGAATCTGGGCCTGGGTCGTGACGTCGAGGGCCGTCGTCGGCTCGTCCGCGATGAGGAGCGCCGGGCGCGTGATCAGCGCCATGGCGATCATGGCGCGCTGCCTCAGCCCACCCGAGAGCTCGAAAGGATAGGTGACGAGCGCGCGCTTTGGATCGGGAAAGCCCACACGCTCGAAGACCTCGATCGCTCGCTCCTTTGCCTCCGCGTCGCTCACGCGGGCGTGCATCTTCAGCGCCTCGGTGACCTGATCGCCCGCCGTATGCAGGGGCGATAGCGAGGTCATCGGCTCCTGGAAAATCATCGCGATGCGACCGCCCCGCAGCTGCCGCATGCGCTCGCTCTCGGCAGAGAGGGCGGCGATGTCGAGAGGAGGATGCTTGTCCGCCGGATCGTCGAACAGGATGCTACCGCCGGCGATCGAGGCGACCTTCGGCAGGATCCGCATGATGGCCTGGGCCGTGACCGACTTGCCCGAGCCGGACTCGCCCACCACGGCGACCGTCTTTCCGCGAGGAATGTCGAAGGACAGGCCGTCGACGGCCCGCAACACGCCGAGATCTGACCGGATCTCCACCGCCAGGTCGCGCACAGAAAGAAGCGGCGTCTGCACCCGTGATCGCCTCGGCTACTGCTTCGGTGCTTTAGGTTAAGTCATTAAACCGGTTGCAATTCAATCACGCAGTTCGTCGGCCCAGAGCTTGTCCAGCGGGGGGAAGCGAACGGCCGGGTGGTCCGCCAGGGCTTCGAGAAGCACCTGTGTTGCGGCCCAGAGCGGCTCGTCGAACATCAGGTGGTGCGTCAGAAGTCCGATCGGCCCTGGTTCGGCCGAGGCAAGCGCCGTCTCCAGGCTATCCAGGAGCCGTTCAAGGGGGAGGGCGCTCCGCGACCCGCGCCAATCGACCGGGTCGAGGTGAGTGTTGACAATGGTCACCCCGCGGAAAGCTCGCCGGGGTCCGTAGGTCGACAGGCCGCGATAGCCGAGGGCAGGCAGCCTCTCCGCCAGCCCGGGCGCGATCCGGTTCCAGGGCGGCACGAAAACCGGCAGAAGCAGCTCTCCGGCTTTCGCCCGAGCCATGGCAACACCGGCGGATGCCTCCTCACGGAGAACGTCTTCCGGTCGATCCGCCCCGAACTCCGCCGATTTCCGGCCAGGGGCTGCGTGGTTCCGGTGGGATAGTCCGTGGACGAGGATTCGCGCGCCCGGCTCTTCGCGGAGACGCGCCGGAAGAGTTGGCTGAAGCCCGTTCGGGATCGCCGCGATTGCGATCGGCACGCCGAACTGCCGGCCGAGCGCCAGCAGCCGGTCGAGCGCCGGCGTTGCCGTGACGGCGTCATCGTCGCGCCACCAGAAAGGGATCTCGGCGCCCCTATCCGCCGCGCGGTCGAGGATGGCGCGAAGCCGCGGTATCATCCGGCCGGGCTCTCGCCCTGCGCCAGCCGCGCCAGGATCTCGGCCGTCCGCCCAGCGCCGTCTCGCGTGATGCCGATGTCGTCGGGACGAGGCCGGGTGAGCGCGGCGCGGACCGCCCGGGCGAGGCTGTCCCCGTTCAGCTCCGCCTCGGGAAGGACGATGGCGATCCCCTTCTCGGCCAGCATCTTCGCCCGGAGCCGCTGTTCCGTCTCGTTCCCCTGCTCGAACGGGACGAGCACGGCCCGGGGCCGGGCCGCGAGCAGATCGAGCACGGTGTTGTAGCCGGCCTGGCCGACGAAGAGGGCGCTCGCCGCCATGAGCTCGCGAAAGTCGGGACGGGCCGGCTCGAGCCGGACGTTGTCCGGCCGGTCGCGATCGAGAGCGGCGTTGTCGGCTTCGGATATCCCGCGCCCCACGAGGATGCGCCAGGGCCGGTCCGGCATCAGCCGGGCGGCGGCAAGCGCTGCCCGGTAAAGCGGCAGCCCGGCCGCGCTCGACCCTCCGGAGACGAGGATTTCGTCCGTGGCGGGAGGCGAAGCGGTGCCTCGCGGTTCCGTATCGACGTAGCCCGTGTAGAGGATCGGCGCGCCGATCCCGCCCCGCGCCGGCCAGGACGCTTCCAGGGGTGCGAGCGCAGGATCGCCGTGAACCAGTACGGCGTCATAGAGCCGGGCCAGCAGGTCGTGCGTCCGCGCGAGCTTCTCCGGCCCGGATGGCGCGGCCAGGATGTCCCGGACGGAGGAGACGACGAGCGGCCGCGGGCGGAGCGCATGCGCGGCTTCGAGAAGGGCCATGAACTCGGAGGCGAGCACGCGCCGGCCGAACGGGAAGAGCTCGGTGACGAGGATGTCGGGCGCGCTCTCGCGGAGGGTCGCGAGCAGGAGGTCGCGGCGCCCGGCGAGGTAATCGGCGCCGATTTCGCGGCCGTCCGCGTCCCGTAGCGTCGTGAACTCGCCGACTCGCGCCTGCACGGGCGGAAGCTGGACCAGACGGAAGCCGCCCTCGCTCAGGATTGCGGTCGGCCGCCCACCCGAGACGAGCGTCACCTCGTGGCCGGCAGCGGCCAGCGCCCGGCCGATCGCCGCCGCGCGGGTCAGGTGGCCGGCCCCAAGAAGATGCGTGACCGCGATCAGAACCCTCAGGCTCATGACGCGGCTTCGGTCCCAATGAGAGGATGAAGGGCGTCGCCGAGGATCCGCGCGGCGCGATCGAGGCTGCGCTCCTCCCGGACGAAACGCCGGGCCGCCTCTCCCATCGTGGCGCGCCGGGCGGGATCGGCAAGGAGGGATGCGACCCCCTCGGCAAGAGCCGCCGCATTGCCGGGCTCGGCCAGGAGGCCGGTGGCGCCATCGACCACAACGTCGGGGACGCCGCCGAAGCAGCCGGCGACGACCGGGCAGCCATTCGCCTGCGCCTCGAGGAGGACCATGCCATAGGCCTCGTTCACGGCCGGCCAGACGAGGAGGTCTGCCTCGTTGTAGGCCACAGCGAGATCCGCTCCCTCGAGCCGACCGCGAAACGCCACCCGGGCACCGAAGGGAGCGAGGATCCGCTCGACCTCCGGGCGTGCCGGGCCATCTCCGACGACGTCTATGACCCAGGGGCGATTTGGGATCCGGGCAAGCGCCTCGCCGAGCAGGCGGAACGATGCGAGCTTGTCGCCATCCCGCATCATGGCGACGGCGAGGAGCCGGGGAGGGCGCCCCTCCCCGGTTGGGCCGGGAGCGATGGCGAAGGCGTCCGTATCGATGAAGGGCGGCAGGTTCACCAGGGCCTGACCGGGCCGGGCGGCGCGCTCCAGGCAGGCCCGATCATGGCGCGTCATGACGAACAGGATGTCGGCGCGGTCGATCGCCCTCTCGGCGGCGGCGTGGCCGGCGGCATGGGTACCATGCGCCCGCTTCGGCGCGCGCGACGCTTCTGCGATCGCGTAGGGAATGCCGAGCCGGCGGGCCATTTCGGGGCCGAGATGGTCCGGGGCCTTGTAGTAGCAATGGTAGGTGAACCAGGCGCGTGGCCTTCGGTCGGCGGGCAGGGCCTCGTAGCTGGCCGTGAGGCGGTCTGCCTCGGCTAAGCTCGCCGCCCGGATCGCATTCTGGCGGGCAGGGTCGCCGGCCGGTTCCCAAGTGCGCAGGCCGCTCGCAACGGCGGGCGCGAAGCCGGCGCGATCGAGAGCGCGCAGCAGCAGCCGCGCCATGGTGCGGTCGCCGGACGGGTGCGGATGGTCCGGGGCCTTCAGGGGTGCATAGAAGGCAATTGGCTGCCGGCTCACGGTGCCGCGTCCACGGCGAGCGCCTTGCAATTCTCCTGGGGGAGAGGCCCGGCGGACAGCCGTGAGGCGAGCCGGTCGAAGCCTTTGTCCGCCGTGAAGGTCGTCGTCAGCCGCTCCCGGGCCGAGCGGCCGAGCGTCGCGCGGCGGGCGGGATCGCGGGCGAGGCCGTTGATGGCATTGGAGAGCGCCTCCCAATCACCCGACGGGACGAGAACCCCATCCAGGCCGTCGCGGACGAATTCGGGTATCCCGGCGAAGCGCGTCGACACGAGTGGCAGTGCCTGCGAGGCCGCTTCCATCAGCACGTTGGGCAGGCCGTCGCGGTCCCCGCTCTTGGTGTCCTTTGCCGGCAGCACGAACAGGTCGGCCTCGCGCAGCATCGCGACGATGTCCGGCTGCGGTTTCGGGCCGAGAAAGACGACCCGGCCTGCGAGGCCGAGGCTCTCCGAGAGCGCCCTGAGCCGGGGGAGCCCCTCGCCGCCTCCGACATGGACGAGTTGCCAATGCAGGTCGGTTGGCAGCCCCGCGAGCGCCCGCAAGAGGTCGTCGAAGCCCTTCTTGGCCACGGCGCGGCCGACGGAGATCACGCGTAGCGGATCGGCAGGGTCGGACCCATCCCGGGCTGGGCGGCTGGCGGGCGGAGCCGGAAAGCGCGACAGATCGAGGCCGTGGTAGAGGAGCTCCACCCTCTCCTCTGCCGGGGCCAGGGCCGCGAGCCTCCCATGCCCGTCGCGTGTGCAGGTCACGCCCCAGCGTGCCTCTCCTAGCTTCTCCGCAAGGTCCCAGTCCGGTGTCGTCCAGATGTCCTTGGCGTGCGCCGAGAAGGTCCAGGGCAATCCCGTCAGGATCGCGGCATACCGGACGACGGAGGCGGGCGTGTGCAGGTAGTGCACATGCAGGTGCCGGATGTCGGCGGGCAATTCCCGCGCGAGTACCAGAGCTTGCCCAAGCCGCCGCATCCGGTTCGGGGTCGGATCGCGCCTGAGGTCGCGCCAGCCCGCCCGGATGAACGCGCCGAAACCCGGCCGTTTCAGGCCGGCCAGAAGCCCCCGGACGACGCGCACCGGCTCCTGGTAGAGATACTCGGGCAGATACCGCACCGTCGCCTCGATCTCCCGGTGCACGGGGTGCGTGAACCGCTCGGTCGGATGGCGCAGGGACCAGATTTCGAGCTCGAGCCCGCGCTGTTCGAGCCCGCGGATCTCCTGGGCGATGAAGGTCTCGGAAAGCCGCGGATATCCCTTGACGACGATCGCAATCCGGCCCGCGGCTTTGTCGGGTTCTCTGGGGTTCACTCTGCCGCCTGCAATCCCGCCTCGCCCCCCAGCACGGCCGAGAGGCGGGACTTGATCACCTCCAGCCCGTCCAGCAGCCCCGGTATCACGACCTCAGACGGCCGGTTCTGACCGGGCAGCGCCCGGAGCGCCGCCGCCATCAAGGCAGGATCGCGGCCGTCCCCGTCCTCGACAAGTGCCCTGACGAGCCCGAGGCGTTCCGCCTCGACGGCGCGGATGAGCTGTTCGCGGCGCGGCCTTGTCCGGGGCACGATGAGCGAGCGCTTGTCCAGGGACAGGATCTCGCAAAACGTGTTGTAGCCCCCCATCGCCACCACGCCCGCGGCCTTGCTCATCAGGAGTTCGAGCTTGGTGTCGAAGGAGATGGCGTCGAGTTTCGGGTGGCGCGCGATGCGCTCCATGAAGCCGCGCCTGTGGTCGCGGTTGATGAAGGGCCCGAAGACGATGAGGGCGGGCAGCTCGATCTCCTCACCCGATTCATAGGCGGAGATCACCCAGTCGATCACGTCTTCCCCGTCCCCACCGCCCCCGGTGGTGACGAGGATGAAGGGCTGCCGCGTCAGGTTCGGATGGTAGGTCAGCGACGACGTCGTCGGGATGTCGCGCCGGAGGTAGCCGGTATAGGTCGTCTGCCGGGCGAGGTTGCAAGGCAGCGGCAGACAGGCGAGCGGCCGATAGACCTCCGGCAGGCCATAGACCCAGATCTCGTCATAGGCGCGGGCAAGAAGCTCGGTGGCCCCCTTCCGCTCCCACTCCGGAACGAGCAGGGACGGGTCGTCGAGCACGTCCCGCACCCCGAGCACGATGCGGCAGCCGCGGGCGCGCAGCAATTCGAGCGCCGAAACGATCTCCCCCCGGAAGCCGGTGGGCTCCTTGTCGACGATGAAGATGTCCGGTCGGAACGTCTCGGCCGTCTGCAGGATCAGGGCCTCGCGCAGCCGCACCGCCTCCTCGATGGACAGGTTGAGGTTGAGGCTGCGGTAGTCGCCGTCGGGCTGCTTGGTCACGCCCGGGATGCGCACGTAATCGACGCCACGCCCGAACTCGAAGCTGCCGATGACGGGCGAGCCCGACAGGATGAGGACGGACGCGTTCGGGCGTTCCGGCACCAAGGCATTGGCGATCGCCCTGGTCCGCCGCAGATGCCCGAGGCCGAACGTATCGTGGCTGTAGCTCAGGACACGAACGGATCCCGCGCCCCCTGATTGCGCTTGCACCATCCCATAAGGCGAGAAGCGATCCTCTTCCCCTCCAAACGCCATGCTTTCTGGTCCGCGCAGAGGGTGGGCCAAGTGCGGCGACCGCGGTGCCGTTCCTAGCACAGGATCCGCCCCTCGATCACCCCCCTGAGGACTGCTCCGGCCGACCTGCCGGACGGCGTTGACCTGCAGCGGCCGGGGGCCGGGAAAGTGGTCTCGCTTCCGGTCCCGGGCATGATAACCTTGAGGGAGATGAACAAGAGTCTGTTCCGCTACATATGGCGGCACTCGAAGCGCGACCAGCTGATCATTTTCGCGGTCGTGCTCGCGTCCCTGCCGTTCTACTACATGTCGCTCGATCTCCCGCGGAAGATCGTGAACGAGGCCATTCAGGGCCGCGCGTTCGAGCAGGGCCGCCAGACGGCCAAGTTTCTCGACATCAGCTTCTCGCTCCCCGCTTGGCTCGGTGGGTACCGGTTCGATCTCTTCCCGGGGTTCGACGTCGGCCGGCTGCATCTCCTGTTCGGCCTGTCGCTCCTGTTCCTGTTCTTCGTGCTGGTGAACGGCGCCTTCAAGTACTGGATCAACGTCTCCAAGGGCGCCCTCGGCGAGCGCATGATGCGCCGCATGCGGTTCGAGCTGTTCAGCATGGCGCTGCGCTTCACTCCGGAAACGCTCCGGGGCGTGAAGTCCTCGGAGGCCGCGACCATCATCAAGGACGAGGTTGAACCCATCGGAGGCTTCATCGGCGATGCCTTCGTGCAGCCCGTCTTCCTGGGCACGCAGGCCGCGACCGCCCTGCTGTTCATCATCATGCAGAGCCTATGGCTCGGCCTGGCGGCGGCGGCCGTCGTCGGGGTGCAGTTCGTCGTCATTCCCCGGATGCGGCGCGAGCTCCTCCGGCTCGGCCGCATGCGCCAGCTCGCCTCCCGGCGGCTCGCGGGCAGGGTAAGCGAGGTGATCGACGGCATGGAGGCCGTCCATGTCCACAATACCGGGCGCTGGGAGCGGGCCGAGATCGGGCACCGGCTGTTCGAGCTCTTCGACATCCGGTTCCGGATCTACAAGCGCAAGTTCATCGTCAAATTCCTGAACAACCTGCTCGCGCAGCTCACGCCGTTCTTCTTCTACGCCTTCGGCGGCTATTTCGCGCTCCAGGGCCGGCTCGACATCGGCCAGCTCGTCGCTGTCATTGCGGCCTATCGCGAGCTTCCGCCTCCCCTGAAGGAGCTGATCGATTGGGATCAGCAGCGCCTCGACGTGCAGGTGAAATACGACCAGGTGGTCGCCTATTTCGCGGCCGAGAAGCTGCTTCCCGAAAGCAAGGAGCAGGAAGAGCAGGATTTCCCGCTCGAGAGCGCGATCGAGATCAAGGACCTGACCATACTGGACGCCCACGGTACGGCTCTCATCCAGCATGCGGACCTGCGGATCGACCTGCCGGCGCATGTCGCGGTCGCCGCCGACGGAACGGCGGCGGCCAGCTTCCTCGCTCGCCTGATCGCGCGCCGGCCGATCGATTTTTCGGGCGAGGTGCGGATCGCCGGCCACGACCTCTCAGACCTGCCGCACTCGGTGGTCGCGCGCCGGATGGCCTATGCCGGCGTCGAGCCCGTGCTGTTCCCGGGCAGCATCCGGGACAACATCCTCTACGGCATGCGTTCGCGGCCGCTCACAGAGGCCGAGAAGGACGACGTCGAGCGGCGGCGACGCCTCGAGGCGTCGTGGACGGGGAACTCGCTCGACACGCCCGAGGCCGACTGGGTGGACCTCTCGCGCTCGGGGGCTGCGACCCGGGAGGAGCTGGACGAGCGGATCATCCGACTGCTGACCGGCTTGGGGCTCGGGGACGACCTCTACCGGTTCGGGCTAGCCGGCACGATCGACCCGGATCGGAACCCGGAGCTGTCGGAGCGACTTCTCGAAGCGCGGCAACGCCTGCACGAACGGCTCCAGCGCGACGGGCTCGCCGAGCTGGTCGAGTTCTTCGATCCGGAGCGGTACAACATCCAGGCGACGGTCGCCGAGAACCTGCTGTTCGGCGTGCCGACGAGCCAGAGCCTCATGGGACGGGCGCTCGCCAACGACGTCCACTTCCGCGAGGCGCTCGACCAGGCTGAGCTCACGCAGGACCTCGTCCAGATGGGCGCGCGCATCGCCGAGACGATGGTGGACATCTTCCGGGGCCTTCCGCTCGGCCATCCGCTCTTCGACCAGTTCTCGTTCGTCCATGCCGACGAGCTGTCGGATTTCGAGGGTATCGTGAAGCGCCTCGGGATGACGGGGCGGGGTGGAGCGACGCGGGAGGATCGTGGCCGGCTTCTCTCGCTGACGTTGCCCTATGTCGAACCGCGCCACCGCCTCGGCCTGCTGAACGATGGAATGATGGAGCGTCTGCTCGCCGGGCGTGCCCAGGTGCGAGAGATCATGGCCCGCCACGAGCGGGAGGATATCAGCTTCTACGACGTGCAGACGCTCAACCCGGCCGCGACGGTCCGCGACAACCTGCTGTTCGGCCGCGTGAACGAGCGGATCGCCGATGCGCGCGAGCGCGTCCGGGCCCTCGGGGCGGAGATTATCGACGAGATGTCGCTTCGCGCCGGCATCGAAAGGGTGGGCCTCGACCAGCAGGTCGGTCCGGCCGGCCGCCTCCTAACCTCTCCTCAACGGACGATCGTCAATCTCCTGCGCTGCCTGGTGAAGCGGCCGGACATCCTGGTTCTCGACGGAGCGCTGGCGCCGCTGGGCGAGAGCCGTGTCGGTCCGGCTCTTGAGTTGATCGCCGAGGAGATGAAGGATCGGAGCTTGATCGCGGTATTGCCCAACGAGAGGCAGCCGAAGCTATTCGACGTGGTGATCCAGTTCCGCGGCGGCGCGGTTCAGGTCGAGGAGGGGGCGGCAGCTCGGGAGGCGGGGCGCGACCAGCGCGCCCGGGCGGCAGCTGAGTAACTGTGGTGGACCGGTCATGATGACGCTGGATACGGAAGTTCAATCGCTCCGGCAGGTGCCGATGTTCAAGGACATCGATCCGTCCCGGCTCAAGCTTCTCGCGTTCACGTCCGAGCGCATCCACTTCGCGCGCGGCCAGCGATTCTTCTCGCAGGGCGATGCGGCGGACGCGGCCTACGTCATCCTGGACGGGTGCGCGGAAGTCCTCCTCGAGAACCCTGGCGGCGCCGTGAAGGTTGCGGAACTCGGCCGCAATGCGCTTCTGGGCGAGATGGGGATCCTGTCCGACTCCCCCCGCTCCGCGACGGTCGTCGCAACGGAACCGTCATCCGCGCTTCGGATCGACAAGCGCGTTTTCCTCGAACTCCTGAGCCAGTTCCCGCAGATGTCCATCGCCATCATGCGGGAGCTCGCGAACCGGCTGGAGCGGACGAACGCCCAACTGCTCGCGCACGCGGCGGAGCCGGCCTGAGCGGCCGGCCCCAGGTACTCGAGGCGTCAGAACGCCTTGAAGGTGATGATCGTCCGGGTGTCGGCGATGTCGGGGATCGGGTGGACGTTCTCGGCCACGAAGTGGCCGATATCGACATCGTCGTCGACGTGGAACTTGGCCAGGATGTCGTAATTGCCGGCGGTGGAGTAGATCTCGGACGCGATCTCCCGGTCTGCGAGAGCGCTCGCGACCGGGTACGTCTTGCCCAGCTTGCACTTGATCTCGACGAAGAACGTCTGCATCCGCACCCTCATGCGCCGGCCCAGCCGGACGCCTCTGGCTTACCGGAGCCTGCTTCGGGCTTCAACGCGTGCAGGCCGAGCTTCCCGCAACATGCCGATACCGACCTCGACGAGAGCACGGGCGAGCCGGTCCGGCCAGGTCGCGGTCCGGCGCCTGGCCGCTCCCGGCCGTGGCCGGGTCGGATCCGGGTTCCTCGGGATATGGATGAACAGGATGGGCAGCCCCGTTCCGAGGGCGCGGAAGTAGGCTGCGTTGCAGAGATAGCGGCCCGCATCTCGTGACAGCCGCGCAGGGAGATGGTGGCGGCGGAGCGCGAGCAGCGTTTTTCGCGCTGGGAGAGGGGTCCGCAGCACGGGTCGTTGCTTCGTCATGTGCGGCTTCTCCGCCCGCTCCCCCGCAACATCGGGGAAGAGCGTGCTGCGCCGGCTGGTGGCCCGCCACTCGATCCTGATCGCGCGGGATCGGCCCGCGACCCCGATCATCAGCACGGCGTCGGGCCTTTCCGCCAGGGCCGGATCGAACTCCCGCGGCAGGGTGGCGTAGGCCGTGGTGAGGACGAGCGCTTGCGCCTCGATGTCCAGGATCCGCCAGCGGGGGGACGCTGCGACGGAGCGGGCAAGCGCGGCGCTCGGGTTGCGCGGCATGGACGGGAACGGTCCGAAGCCGGTGACGAGCAGCCGTCGCATCGCGCCTTCAGACCCCCAGCATGGCGGCGATCTCGTCGGCCGCCGCGGCGGGGGAGAGCGCTCCGATGGCGAGTTGCGCCTCGAGCTCGGGCACCCGCTCGCGAAGGCGGGGATCCGCCCGGAGCCTGGCGCGGATCCGGTCCTCGACGAGCGCCCACATCCACTTGAGGTCCTGTTTCCGCCGCTTTGCTGCAAGCTCGCCTGCACCCTCCAGAGTACGGCGATGCTCGAGTACCTTGTCCCAGATTCCGTCCAGCCCCATCCCGGCAAGGCCGGAGACGAGGAGGACGGGCGGAGTCCATAATGCACCGGGCGGCACCAGGATGTGCAGCGCCGCGCGATAATCGGCAGCGGCCGCGGCCGCCTTTTCGCCTCCCGGCCCATCGGCCTTGTTCACGGCGATGATGTCGGCGAGCTCGATCACGCCCTTCTTGATGCCCTGCAGCTCGTCACCGGCGCCCGGGAGGGCGAGGACGAGGAAGATGTCGGTCAGGTCCGCCACCGCGGTCTCAGACTGCCCGACGCCCACCGTCTCGACCAGGACGACGTCGTAGCCGGCCGCCTCGCACAGGAACATGGCCTCACGCGTCCGTCCCGCGACGCCGCCCAGCGTGCCGGAGGAGGGAGAGGGCCGCACGAAGGCCGCGGGATCTGTCGCGAGCCTGGCCATCCGGGTCTTGTCGCCGAGGATCGCACCGCCCGTCCGGGTCGAACTCGGATCGACGGCCAGCACGGCCACCTTGTGGCCGGCCTCGATGAGAAAGGCCCCCAGCGAGTCGATCATGGTCGACTTGCCTACCCCGGGTACGCCGGTGATCCCGACGCGTATCGCCTTGCCGGTGTGCGGCATGACGGCACTGATCAGGTCGCGCGAGCTCGCCCTGTGGTCGGGACGCGAGGACTCGACCAGCGTGATCGCCCGGGCGAGTTCTGCACGATCTCCGGCGAGAAGGCGGTCGAGGTCGGGGGAGGAACGAGGGCGCATTCCGGTCTTCTGCCGTCCCGCCGTCGCGTCGTCGAGCCTCAAGCCTCAGCCGCCGCTCGGTCCGCGTTGATGAAGGAGATGAGAAGAGCCGCGACCGACAGCGCGAGGCCCGCCACGAAGACATAAAGATGGGAGCCCGTCTGCCCGAACAAGGCGGCGAGGGCGAAGCCAGCTCCGGCCTGCGCCACGGCGAAGGCGGCCGTGGCTCTGACCCAGACTGCTCCTGCAGCCGCGCCCGCGAGCTCGCGCGCCCGGGCGAGTGCGATGGCCGCGAGGCCGACAGCGCTGAACCCGCCCGCGAAGCCGGAAAGCAGCAGCATGACGGGATGTCCGAACAGCGAGAGGGTAAGCGCGACGACCTGCGCGGCGAACCAGAGGCGGAGGGCCAGAAGGGCGCCGAGCCGGTCGGCGCTCCGGCCGCCGACCAGTGTGCCCGTCAGGGCCCCGGCCCCGAAGACCAGCCACAGGACCGAGCCGAAGCCGACGGAGTGCCCGTTGCCCCGGACCGCGAGGTCGGCGAAATACACCATGTGCGGCACGAGGCCGGCTCCCGAGATCCCGTAGGAGATCTCGAGCACGGCCGAGCGGGCGGGCGTTCCCGTGGGCGCTGTGATCGGGGTTCGGGGCCAGGCCGGGCGAACGACGAGCCAGAGCACCGCCACGATCGCCGAAAGGACGAGCCATGTGGCCGAGAGGCCGAGCGGCAGGACGGCCGGCACCGCCAGCGAGGCCGTGATGATTCCGATGGCCACGCCGGAAACGACGACGCCGCCGGCCAGGCCGCGCAGGTGTGAATCGACTGCGCCCTGCACGGCCGGCCCGGCGAGCCCCATCAGGATTCCGCCTGCCACCCCGGAGACGAGGCGGCAGCCGGCAAGCCAATAGGAGCCGAGATTGA
Organism: Enterovirga sp. CN4-39; assembly: GCF_049446235.1. Taxonomy (NCBI): domain Bacteria; kingdom Pseudomonadati; phylum Pseudomonadota; class Alphaproteobacteria; order Hyphomicrobiales; family Methylobacteriaceae; genus Enterovirga; species Enterovirga sp. CN4-39. The sequence continues at coordinate 104,857 of NZ_JBMSEF010000013.1, forward strand.
CCGCGCAAGCCGCAAAGCCGAGCACCGCCAGCGCCATCCCGAGATCAAGAGCAGCGGGCGTGCCGAGCCGCCGCCCGAGACCGCGGCCACCGACCACGCCGCCGAGATAGCCGGCGAGGTTCAAGGCCCCTAGGAAGGCGCCTTCCGGGCCGGTAATCCAATCCGCCGAAACCATGGCCGGGAAGAGCGGCACATAGGCGAAGCGACTGAGCCCTATTCCCGAAAACGTCGCCGCAGCACCGGCGAAGGCGGGCCGAAGCCCTGGCGAGGGCCGGAGGGAAGGGGGCGTGCTGCTGTCCACCAGCCCATTGGGACCAGGCGGCTGCTCTCGTCCAGCCTCTCTTCGCGAAGGGAGCCTTTGCGCTCCGCTCAGGCCTCGGCCGGAAGCGGCAGGCCGATGCGGCCCCAGCCCGGCAGCTTGAAGGCGGGGTGGCGAAGGTCGATGCCCGTCACGAGGCCGAGAAAATTGAGCTCGAAGCCCTCGACCCATCCGACGGTGAGGCCGAGAAATCCGCCGAGCTGGAGCTGGAAGCCGGTGCGGCTCGGGGTCAGGCCGGCGAAGTCCCCGAAGGGGTGGAAGTCCTTGCCGACGGCGGTCGGTGGCAGTGCCGTCCCGAGCGCCGGGATCTTCCCGACCACATAGGCCACGAAGGTGTTCGAGTTCGGTCCGGGCCAGACGCGGTAATCCCCGAAACGGGAATAGGGGTATTCGGCGACGGCCCTGCGGATCTCCGGTATCAGCCGCTGCGCCTCCTCGCCGTCGATCGCCAGGACGAGTTGCGGGTCGTTGCCGAACCAGCGCGCATCGGCCGCCCAGGCATTCGTCCGCACCGGCGAGCCCCAGCCGACCTTGTCATAGCGGCTGTAGCGGGAGGCGCCCTCCTCCTTCACGACGATCCAGCTGTGATGGGCGAAGATGCCTTTCCAGCGCCCCGTCCGGGCGGCGTAGATGCGAACGAGGGCCGGGCGGTGCTCGCGCGCATCCGGCAGGATCTTGGCGCTCGTCCAATCGGCGCGGGACCAGTCCGGCGCAAGGTCGTGCCGCAGCGCCCACCAGAGCGCATGGGTGGCGAGAGGCAGGATGAAGAGGATCAGGATCGCGAGGAGGACGCGAAGAGCGATGGTCGTCATCGAGTGTTCGGCAGGCGCTTCCCGCCGGCGGGCGGAAAGCTCGTGGAAGGTCGAATGTAGGTGCCCCACCGCGCAACCGCCACGAGAGCAGTGGGTTGCTGCAGGACGGTGGCGTTCAGGTAACGTTTCGCTGCGATGCTGACCCGCCACGAATGTGCCCCGTTGATCGGGTCTTTGGCCGCGAACGAGGATCTGGCTTGACGTCACGGACCATGTCGGCCGCAACCGCCGCGGCATGTCTTGCATTGTGCCTTGCAGACGCCGCGCGGGCCGGCGAGCAACCGCTGCCGCCTCCACGGCCGGGAAGCTTCCCCGATGTGCCGGCGCCGCCGGACACGCCTCTCGCCGCGTCGGCCGTCGACGCAACGCTTCCGAGCGGGCGGAAGCTCTACCTTCCGATGATTGCCGCCGAGGCGAAGGCGAGAGGGCTGCCGCCGGAGGTCGCCGATGCCGTTGCCCGGATCGAAAGCGCCTACAACCCGGCTGCGATCGGGGGAGACGGCGAGCGGGGCATGATGCAGGTGATGCCCCCGACCGCCGCCATGCTCGGCTTCAAGGGCTCCCTGGAGGAGCTTGCTGAGCCCTCGACGAACATCCGGCTGGGGGTCAGCTACCTGGCCGATGCCTGGAAGCTCGCCAATGGCGATCTCTGCCGGGCGCTGATGAAATACCGCGCCGGGCACAATCAGGAGCGCATGTCGGCGCTGTCCGTCGAATATTGCCGCCGGGCGAAGACCCACCTGGCAGCCATCGGCTCGCCGCTTGCGGCCGGTCCTCTGCCAAAGGCCGAGTTCGGAACCCTGTCCGGCGGGGTCGGGCCGACCTTCTCGGGAGGAGCGAGCCCGCAGGTGCGGCGCGTCGCCGGGCGTCTCGTGAGAGTGGGGGGCGCTGGCCCGCGCCGAACGGGAAGGGCCTTCTGGGCGGCGCATACAGCGCGGATCAAGGCGATCGAGGCCCGCCTTCCGTGGAAGCGCGGTGGGATCATGGCGGGAACCTGATGCGGGTGGGCAGGCCCTGCCCGCAATGGTAGCCTTGCGGCCCCAGTTCATCGGATGAGGCCAGGGAGGCCGGCACGATGACCGCTCATATCACGCGCGCCCTCGACGGTTACGCGCGGCGCGCCTTTAGCGTCGCGGAGTTCGAGCGGATGTTCGAGACCGGCATCCTGGACGACAGCGAGAACCTCGAGCTCATCGAAGGCGAGATCGTGCCGATGGCCGCCAAGAACCACGTGCACGAGCGGGTGAAGTCGACCATCCTCCTGACGCTGGCACGCGGTCTGCCGCCGGAGCTGTGGCTGGGCGTGGAGAGCTCGCTCGAGATGTCCGAGATGACGCTCGTGGAGCCCGACCTCGTGATATACCCAAAGCGCTTGAAGCTTCGGGAGGTGCGTGGACCGGACATCCTTCTCGCCGTGGAGGTGGCCGATACGAGCTTCGGTTTCGATCGGAACCAGAAGGCGCGCCTCTATGCCGGCTACGGGGTGCAGGAACTGTGGGTCGTCGAGGCGAATAGCCGGACCACCTACGTCCACCGGTGGCCGGGCCGAGGTGGCTGGGCAAGCATCGTCGAGGTCCCGGCCTCCGGCGTGGTGCGGCCGCAGGCCGCCGATCTGGAGGGTATCTCCTTCCGGCTCGGGGAACTCGACTGAGCTCCTTCACTGGGCCGGATTCGCCACCGTGATCTCGATGCTCGCGTAATACGCGGCGAGGTCGGCGATATCGTCGTCCGAAAGGTTCGGTGCGACGACCGACATCATCTCGTTCTTGCGCTCGCCGGCTTTGTAATCCGTGATCGCCTTGACGAGGTAGGCCTCGACCTGACCCGCGATGTGCGGCGCGTCCGGGATCTTCGACATGCCGTCCAGGCCGTGGCAGGCTTGGCACTGGAGGGCCTTCTGGCGGCCGGCGACGGCATCGCCCGCGCAGGCGGGGGAAGTGCCGGCCGCGAGCGCGGCCGACACCATGATCAGCGCGGTGAGACAGGCTCTCATCTGCCCTCGTAGGTGATGCGGTAGAGCGCGCCGACGAAATCGTCCGAGACGAGGAGCGAGCCGTCCCGGAGTATCGCCACGTCCACGGGCCGCCCGAGATACTCGCCGCTTCCGGTGAGCCAGCCTTCGGCGAAAACCTCGGTCTTGTCCGCGGTGCCGTCGTCCTTCAGGCTCGTGAACATGATCCGCGCCCCGACCGGGGTCGTACGGTTCCAGGAGCCGTGCTGCGCCGAGAAGATGCCGCCGCGATACTTTGCCGGGAACTTGTCGCCGGAATAGAACACCATCCCGAGATCGGCCGCATGCGCGTCCATCTCGATCTGCGGGAACACCGCGTTCTGGGGCGGGGTCTGGTCCTTGTATTCCGTCGTCCTGATCTTGCCGCCGCCATACCAGGGGAAGCCGAAGTTCAGGCCCATCTGGGGCGCACGGTTCAGCTCGCCCGGAGGAATGTTGTCACCCATCCCGTCGACCTGGTTGTCCGTGAACCAGAGCACGCGGTCCTTCGGGTTGAAGTCCATCCCGACTGAGTTCCGCACCCCGGTGGCGAAAACCTCGCGCTCCTTGCCCTCGCGCGACATGCGGACGATCCCGCCGATGCCCTGCTTCGTGTAGAGGTCTATCTTGGCCGGGGCGGGCACGTTGAAGGGCTGCCCGAGGGATATGTAGAGTTTGTCGTCCGGGCCGATCCGGCACATCCGGGCGGTGTGGTTGAAGCTCTCCTCGCCCTTCGGGATGAGATCGCCCTGCTTCACCACCTCCGCGACGGCGACGTCACCTCCCTCATAGAAGAACTCGGCGGCGGGGAAGACCAGCACCCGGTTGCGCTCGACGATGTAGAGGAAGCCGTCCTTCGAGAAGCACACGCCGTTCGGCACCTGCATGGCCAGGGTCGGCGCGAAGCGCTTCACCTCCTCGGCGGTCCCCATCTTGGCGCGGTCCGTGACCGCGTAGACTTGGCTCTTCCGCGTGCCGACGAAGGTCACGATCCCCTGCGGCCCGACAGCAATGGCCCGCGCGTCGGGAACGAGCGCATAGAGATCGATCTTGAAGCCTGGCGGCAGCTTGATCTGGGAGAGGTTCTTCCGGACCGCATCGGCCTTCGGCCCGGTCTGCGGGATCGTCGGCAGGTCGCCGACACCCGTCGTCTGGAAGCTCGACATCTTCTCCAGCGTCTCGCTCGCCGGGGCCGGCTGCGCGGCTGGCTGCGCGCTGGCGCCGGAACTGGCGAGGATCGTGGCGAAGAACGCCGCCACAGGACCTTGGAGCCTTGTCATGGACGTCTCCCGTATCGGCGCAGTCTGTGCCGCGCTCACGGGAGAGTAGATCAGCGGGCCGGATAGAAAACTCAGAAAGCTCTTAAGATCCGGAGTGTCGGGAGGTGACGCTCAGGCCTCCCAGAAAGGTGTCCGCAATTGCATGCCGTGCTGGCCCTTGTAGTCGGCCACCTTCGGCGAGGACCAGCCTTCGAGGGCAGCCGGATCGAGCCGGTAGACCTCGACACCGATCGGGCGGCACACGTCGAGAGGATCGCGCGCCTCGGGTCCCCAGAGCGGAACGGAGAGGTCCCCGCCCGGGCAAGTGGAAAGCGCACAGAGGAGGTCGATCTCGGCGAAGAACTCCAGGTGATCGCCCGGCCGGGCCGGGCAGTCGCGCATGAAATACTTGTCCTCGGCGTTCAGGCCCGTGACCTGGAAGACGTTCAGCACGTCATGCACGTCGACCTCGGTCAGGCCGTAGGGCGCGACCGCCCGAACCAGGTTCGAGTGGCAGTGGTGGTCGAAATCCTCACCCGTGAGGAGCTTGTTCACGTAGGGGTCGCAGCGCGTCCCGAGGAGGTCGTGCACGCGCCCGCCATATTCGTCGGTGCCATACCCGGCGAGCGTGTCGCTCGTGATGGTCGCGAGCGGGCGCAGATAGGGCAGGGTGGACCAGAGCCGGTCGAAGGTCGTGACATGCGCCGCCTGGAGCTGGCGGGTGCGCGCGGCCCAGAAGCGCTCGCGCGGGTTGTGGCGGTTCCAGATGTTCAGGTCGCCGACCTGCGGGCCCTCGACGGTCAACAGCCGGAAGACATGGCCGGCCGGCACCTCCCAGGCGCGGCCGGTGCGGATCGGGATCGTGAAGCTGTCGACCAGCTCCCGACCGGGCATCGACGCGACGCGTTCATAAAAGGTGCGATCGACGGCGAGCGGCGATCCGGGGGAGGCCTGATAGGCAGCGGGGAAGTTCTTGGATGCCACGCTCGCCGCTCGCTTTCGCCATCGAATGCGACGCGATGCTACGATCGCATCGCCCAGGACGGAACCGGATGAACGCCTGGAGGGCTACATCGCCGCTCCGCCTAGGGACGTTTTCCTGCTTTTCTCGAGCCTTTCCCGAGCGCCTTACTCGGCCGCCTCCCGGGCCGCGAAACCGAGGCGTAGATTGAGCTCGTGGATCAGCCGCTCGGCCGCCTCGGCGATGACGGTCCCGGGCGGGAAGATCGCGGACGCACCGGCCGCATAGAGCGCGTCGAAGTCGCCGGGCGGGATCACGCCCCCGACCACGATCATGATGTCGTCGCGTCCGTACTCGGCCAGCGCCTGCTTCAGCTCGGGCACCAGGGTCAGGTGCCCGGCCGCGAGCGAGGAGACGCCGATGATGTGGACGTCGTTCTCGATCGCCTGGCGGGCCGCCTCCGCCGGGGTGGCGAAGAGAGGCCCGATATCGACGTCGAAGCCGAGGTCGGCAAAAGCCGAGGCAATGACCTTCTGGCCGCGGTCGTGCCCGTCCTGGCCCATCTTGGCGACCAGGATGCGCGGACGGCGGCCATCGTCGGTCTCGAACATCTCGACGAGCTTGCGCATGCGCTCGACCGCTGCGGACATCTTGCCTGCCTCCCGCTTGTAAACGCCCGAGATCGCCTTGATCTCGGCCCGGTGCCGACCCCACACGCGCTCCAGCGCCTCGGAGATTTCGCCCACGGTCGCCTTGTGCCGCGCTGCCTCGACCGCGATGGCGAGGAGATTGCCGGAGCCCGCCGCAGCCTCCGAGAGCCTTGCCAGAGCGGCGTCGACCGCACCCTGGTCGCGCTCGGAGCGGAGGCGCTTCAGCTTGTCGATCTGCAGCGTACGAACGGTCGAGTTGTCCACCCGAAGCACGTCGATCTGGCGGTCCTGGTCGGGCTTGTACTTGTTCACGCCCACGACCGTCTGGGCGCCAGAATCGATCCGGGCCTGGGTGCGGGCGGCGGCCTCCTCGATGCGGAGCTTCGGGATCCCGGCCTCGATGGCCTTCGCCATGCCGCCCAGCTTCTCGACCTCCTGAATGTGCTCCCAGGCCTTGGCGGCGAGGTCGGCCGTGAGCCGCTCGATGAAGAAGGAGCCGCCCCAGGGATCGATGATCCGCGTCGTTCCGCTCTCCTGCTGCAGGAAGAGCTGCGTGTTGCGGGCGATGCGCGCCGAGAAGTCGGTCGGGAGCGCCAGCGCCTCATCGAGCGCGTTCGTGTGCAGCGACTGCGTGTGGCCCTGCGTGGCCGCCATGGCTTCGATACAGGTGCGCATGACGTTGTTGAACACGTCCTGCGCGGTCAGCGACCAGCCGCTCGTCTGGCAATGGGTGCGCAGGGGCAGCGACTTGTCGGATTTGGGCTCGAACCCCTTGACCAGCTTGGCCCACAGGAGGCGGGCGGCGCGCATCTTCGCCACCTCCATGTAGAAGTTCATGCCGATCGCCCAGAAGAACGACAGGCGCGGCGCGAACTGGTCGATCGTCAGTCCGGCGCCGAGCCCGGCCCGGATGTATTCGACGCCGTCCGCGAGCGTGTAGGCGAGCTCCAGATCCTGCGTCGCTCCCGCCTCCTGCATGTGGTAGCCGGAGATCGAGATCGAGTTGAACTTGGGCATGTTCTGCGCCGTGAAGGCGAAGATGTCCCCGATGATCCGCATCGACCCGGCGGGCGGGTAGATATACGTGTTGCGGACCATGAACTCCTTGAGGATGTCGTTCTGGATCGTGCCTGCCAGCTTCTCGGCCGGCACGCCCTGCTCCTCGGCAGCCACGATGTAGAGCGCCAGAACGGGCAGCACGGCGCCGTTCATCGTCATGGAGACGCTCATCTGGTCGAGGGGGATACCCGCGAAGAGCGTTCGCATGTCGTAGATCGAGTCGATCGCCACCCCGGCCATGCCGACATCGCCGGAGACCCGCGGGTGGTCGGAATCGTAGCCGCGGTGCGTTGCGAGGTCGAAGGCGACGGACAGGCCCTTCTGCCCGGCCGCAAGGTTGCGGCGGTAGAAGGCGTTCGAATCCTCCGCCGTGGAGAAGCCGGCATATTGCCGGACCGTCCAGGGCTGGTTGACGTACATCGTCGGGTAGGGACCCCGCAGATACGGCGGCAGGCCCGGATAGGTGTCGAGGAAGTCGAGCCCCGCCCGATCGCCCGGCCCGTATTCCGGGCGCACGGCAATGCCCTCCGGCGTCGCCCAGGGCTCGGCGGCAATCGGCGGTGTCGACCCGCTCTGGCCCGCGAAGGGCAGGGTGGAGAAGTCCGGTATCCGGCTCATTGTCGTCGCGACCTCCCGTCGCTCTAACTTAGATCTCTTGCGCCAGTTCTGCCACGACTAGGCCGCGGCTTCGGCCTGTGCGGCCTCGAGCAGCGCCAAGAGGTTGCAGCCCACGAAAACGAAACCCGTGACGCCGGCCTCGCGCAGCGCCGCCTCGATCTCGCCTGGACGGCCGGCAAGATAGATCGCTGCTGCGCCGGCATTCTTCAGGGCCGAGGCCGCCTGGGCTGCATGCGTGCCGTAGATCTCGTCGGACGAGCAGATGCAGGCGAGGCGGGCCCCGGATTCCCGGAACGCGGCGGCGAGTTGGTCGAAGTTGCCGAAGCCGTCATTCGTCACGGCCTCGATGCCGCCCGCCTCGAAGGCGTTCTTGGCGAAGGTGGCGCGGGCCGAGAAGGCCGCGATCGGGCCGAGATTGGCCAGGAACACGCGCGGGCGTGCGCCGGCCTTGGCGAGAAACGCGTCGGACCGGTCCCTGAGGCGCTCGTAAGCCTCGGCGGCTCGGATCGAGGGCAGGGGCTGGGCCCGTCCGGCTCGCAGGGCGAGATCCGATGGCGCGGCTACGCCCTCCGCCGAGGGAGATTGCCCCCCATCCGACCGCACCTGCGCATCGCTCGCCCTTTCCCCGCTGGCAGGCGGATAAGGGATCAGCACGCTAACCGGCGCCTCGTGGATGTCCGGGAACTCGCTCGTTCCAGTCAGCGGGTCGCGGCGGGATGCGAGCGCCGCCTCGCGCCGGCTGCGTGTTTCCGCAATGCGCCGCTGGATGGCTCCCGAGGAGAGGGACGCCACGATGCCGCCCTCGCGCTCGATTTCCTGGAAGCGGGCCCAGGCTTCGTCGGCGAGTTGGCTGGTCAGCTCCTCGAAAGCGCCGGATCCCGCCACCGGGTCGGCCACGCGCCAAAGATTCGTTTCCTCGAGCAGGATCGTCTGCGTGTTCCGGGCGAGGCGCCGTGCGAAGCCGTCCGGCAGGCCGAGCGCCGCCGTGAAGGGGAGTACGGTGATGCTGTCGGCGCCGCCGATCCCGGCCGAAAACGCCGCCATGGTGCCGCGCAGGAGGTTCACCCAGGGGTCCCGGCGCGTCGTCATCCGCCAGGCCGTCTCGGCATGGAGCCGCGAGGGCTTTGGTGCGAGCCCGCAGGCGCTCTCGACCTGCGCCCAGAGGCGGCGGAGCGCCCGGAACTTGGCGACGGTCAGGAACTCGTCCGCATCTGCGACGAGCAGGAAGGACAGGGCGCCCCGCGCCTTCTCCAGCGAGATGCCGCCCGCCTCGAAGAGGCGCAGATACAGGACGCCCGTCGCGAGCGCGGCCGCGAGTTCCTGCGCTTCGCTCGCTCCGGCCTCATGGTAGGCGCGCGTGTCGGTCCTGCCGACGCTGCCCGTGAAGCCCGCCTCGATCACGCCGCGAGCGGTGTCCGCGAACTTCTTCGACAGCTCCGGCCAGGGCAGTGGAGAACTACCGATCCGGGCGATGTCGCCCGCAGGATCGAGGCCGAAATCCACGTTGAGGTCGCCGGGCGTGTGCCCTCTATGGGCGACCAGGTCGGCAATGAGCTGAGCGGCGATCTTGCCGCCGTAGGGAGCCGTCTCCACCGACAACGAGATCAGGTCCAGCATCACGCCGGAGAGTGCCCGATCGAGCTCCGCCACACTTCCCGCCTTGAGGCCGAAGCCGCGTCCGGTCCGCGCTCCCGCCAGGGTAAGCACGAGAGCATCCGCGCCGCCCTCCAGATCAGCGAGGGCGAGCGCGTTGGCCTCCGTCGGATCCGGATGATCGACCTTCTGGGCGACGCGCCAGGGCGCGTGCTCTGCGCGGCGAACCGGCGCACTCGGCTCCGCCTTCGGGTAGAGCGGCTGGATCCGGATCCCGTCATAGGTGCGGGAGACGAGCTTCTTCTCGAAATCGGCGCCCTTCAGCACCTTCTCGACGAGCGTGGACCACGCCTCACGCGTTGGGGCCGGGAACTCGGATGCAAGGGCGAGATCGGTCATGCGAATGCGCTTAAGCAGAGTATGGGCGGAATAGCACCCATCTCCGTAGCGTCACATGTCCTCGACGTCACGATTCCAGCATGTTCATCTGCCAGCGGGCTTCATCGGATCTTGAGCGAGCAACGATGAGACGATTGTTGAGCGCCGCCTTCCTGGTGCTCTCCCTCGGGGCTGCCGTGGGGGCGGCGCAGGCGGCTCCGCGCGGCGAGGACCTGGTCAAGGCGGAGCTCCTTGCCGAGCCATCGGCCGTCAAGCCGGGCGAGCCCTTCACGGTCGGCGTCAAGCTGACGATGGCGCCGCATTGGCACACCTACTGGCGCAATCCCGGTGATTCGGGCCTTGCGACCGAAATCAAGTGGACCCTGCCGGACGGCGCCACGGCCGGCCCGATCCAATGGCCGGTGCCGGACCGCATCCCGGTCAGCCATCTGGTGAATTACGGATACGAGGGCGAAACGGTCCTCCTGACCGAGATCACGCCTCCGGCGAACCTGTCGCCGGGCGGACCGATCACCCTCAAGGCGGACGTGAGCTACCTCGTCTGCGAGCGGGAATGCATTCCGGGCGAGGCGAGCCTGTCCATCCTCCTGCCCGTCGCCAGCGCAAGCGAGGACGGCAAGCCGGAACCGGCCGACAAGGCCCTGTTCGATGCGGCGCGCGCAAAGCTTCCGACGCCGTCGCCCTGGACGGCGAAGACGGAGGCCGGGGGCGACACGTTCCGCTTCGTCGTGGATGTGCCGGGCTTGAAGCCGGACAGCATCCGCTCGGCCTATCTCTTCCCCTTCGACGAGACCTCGGTCGAGCATGCGGCCCCGCAGGTCCTTGCCGCCAAGGCCGATGGCTTCACGCTCGAGATCAAGCGCAGCAGCCTATCGCAGGGCGAGCCCGCTCCGCTCGGGGGCGTGCTCGTCGTCGAGGAGGCCTTGGAGACCGGCGTTACCCGCCATGCGGTCGAGATCGGGGCGCCGGCGAAGGCGCCTGCTCCCGGCGCGGCTGCGGTCGCGCCCTCGACGGCCGCAGGGCCGGGCGGCGGGACGCGGCAACCCGCCGACATCTCGCTCGCCGGAATCGCCCAGGCGGCGCTGCTCGCCTTTCTGGGCGGCATCATCCTCAACCTGATGCCCTGCGTCTTCCCGGTGCTCTCCATCAAGGTGCTGAGCCTCGTGAAGCATTCGGGCTACGGTCCGACCCTGGTTCGCCTGAACGGGCTCGCCTACACGGCCGGGGTGGTGGCGAGCTTCCTCCTGCTCGCCGGGATCCTGCTCGCGGTCAGGGCCGGCGGCGCCGAGGTCGGCTGGGGCTTCCAGCTGCAATCGCCCGCGGTCGTGACGGCGCTCGCCTTCCTGCTCTTCGCGATGGGGCTCAGCCTCTCGGGCGTGGTCGAACTCGGCACCTCGCTCGCCGGCTTCGGGCAGCGGCTCGACAATCGCACCGGCCTCCCGGGCTCGTTCCTGACGGGAATCCTCGCGACGATCGTCGCGACACCCTGCACGGCGCCCTTCATGGGCACGGCGATCGGCTTCGCCATGACGGCGCCGGCGCCGGTTGCCCTGGCAGTCTTCGCCGCGCTCGGGCTCGGCCTCGCCCTGCCGTTCCTGCTCCTCACGTTCTGGCCGGGGCTCGCCCGGCACCTGCCACGGCCCGGCCGCTGGATGGAGACGCTGAAGCAGTTTCTGGCGTTTCCGATCTACGCCACGGTCGCCTGGCTCCTCTTCGTGCTCTCGCAGGAGGTCGGGCCGACCGGGCTGTTCGCCGCCCTGATCGGGCTCGTGGCGGTCGGATTTGCGGCCTGGGCCCTGCGGCTCGGCTCGCTGCGGGAGGGCTGGAGCCGTCGGGCGTGGCAGGGCGGGGCGTTGGCCGCGATCCTCATCCTGGTCGGGCTCGGCGTCGCGATCGATCGCGACCGGGTGGGCGAGGCGGTCGCCGCGACCGCATCGACGGCAGCAGCCGGCGAGGCTTGGCAGCCCTTCACCCAGGCGAGGCTGGACCAGCTTCGCGCGGAGGGGCGACCGGTCTTCGTCAACATGACGGCCGCCTGGTGCATCACCTGCCTGGTCAACGAGCGTACGGCGCTCTCGACCGAGGCCGTGCAGGACGCGTTCCGGTCGCGGCAGGTCGTGTACCTGAAGGGTGACTGGACGAACCGGAATCCGGAGATCACGCGCCTTCTCGAGGCGCATGGCCGGAGCGGCGTGCCGCTCTACGTCTTCTACCCGCCGGCCGGAGAACCGGTCGTGCTCCCGCAGATCCTCACGCAGGCGACCGTGATCGAGAGCCTCGGCGCTTCGGCGCCGTCCAAGCGCGCGGATGTTCAAAATCCAACCACGAAGGAGTGAGCCATATGACGACCACAAGACGGGCCGTGTTCGCGGCCGCCCTCTTTGCCGCGGGCGCGCTCTCGTCCGGCGCCAATGCCCAGTCCGGGCCGAAGGTCGGGGCGCCCGCGCCGAACTTCACGGCCACGGATTCCAACGGCAAGCCCGTGTCGCTTGGCGACTTCAAGGGCAAGACGGTCGTGCTCGAATGGACGAACGACGGCTGCCCCTTCGTGAAGAAGCATTATGGCGGGCAGGCCATGCAGGCCCTGCAGAAGAAATGGACCGACAAGGGCGTGGTCTGGCTGTCGGTCATCTCCTCGCCGCCCGGCGAGCAGGGCTATGCCGACGGGCCGACCGCCAACAAGCTCACGGCTGAACGCGGCGCCGTGCCCACGGCCGTGCTGCTCGACCCCAAGGGCGATCTCGGCCGCATCTTCGGCGCGCAGGTCACGCCGCACATGTATGTCGTGAAGGGCGACGGCACGCTCGCCTATATGGGCGGCATCGACGACAAGCCCTCCGCGAAGATCGAGGATCTCAAGACCGCCAAGAACTTCGTCGACGCGGCCCTGACCGAGGTCTCGGAAGGGAAGCCGGTCTCCGTCACCACCTCACGGCCCTATGGCTGCACGGTGAAGTATACGTCCTAACGAGGGAATGAGCGCGCGTCGGGATCGAGCCTCACGATCCCGGCCGGGTCTATCCCGGCCGCCCACTCTCGGATGGTGCGCCCGGCGACTGCACGGTGGGCCGCGATCTCGGCCAGGGGCACCAGCACGAAGGCACGCTCGGTCAGCCGCGGATGCGGCAATGTCAGGCCGGGCTCCTCGATCTGCTTCCCGGCATAGTCCAGGATGTCGATGTCGAGCGCCCGAGGGCCCCAGCGCTCGCCCGGGACGCGGCCCAACTCCCGCTCGAGCGATTGCGTGACGCCGAGGAGTTCGGCGGGCTTCAGGTCCGTCTCGGCGGTCGCGCAGGCATTCACGAAGTCGGGTTGCTCCACGGGCCCCCAGGGCGGGGTGCGGTAGAGGCTGGAAACCTGCCGGATCCGGACGCCCTCCTGGCCGAGGCGGGCGAGAGCCCGGCGGATGGTCGCCGCCGGGTCGCCAAGATTGCCGCCGAAGGCCAGCAGGATCTCAGCCATCGTCGGGCCGCCGGCTGCGATGGATCGCGACCGCGACATGTCCGAAGATGGCGTCGATCGGCGCGCCCGGCTTGCGCAGCTCCAGCGCCACGCTGTCGAGCTTCGGGAACGTGCTCAGCAGGTCGTCCGCCACGGCTTCGGCTGCCGCCTCGAGGAGGTAGAACCGCCGCTCGGTCAGCGTCGCGACGGCGACTCGGATCAGGTCGGCATAGGAGATCGTATCCGCTACGTCGTCCGTCCGCCCGGCGCGCCGGAGGTCCAGCTCGGCCGTGATGTCCAGCACGAAGCGCTGGCCGAGCGTCGCCTCCTCGCGCAGCACGCCGTGGCGCGCGACGACCTGGAGGTCCCTGACGAGGATGCGGTCGGTCACGCGGCGGCCTCGATCCTGGCCAGCATGCGCAGGGCCTGCACATGCGGGGCCACGTCATGGACGCGGATGATATCGGCTCCGGCGAGCGCGCCATAGACGTTGCCCGCGACGGTGCCGCCGAGTCGCTCGGCGGCCGGCGTCGCGGGGTCGGCGAGGCTGCCGATGAAGCCCTTGCGCGAGAGGCCGAGGAGAACCGGGAAACCGAGCGCCTTCAGCCGGGGCAGAGCGGCGAGCGTCTGGAAGGATTGCGAGAAGCTTTTCCCGAAGCCGATGCCGGGATCGAGGACGATGCGGTCGTCGGTCACCCCGGCGCGGCGCGCGATGTCGAGCGAGCGCTCCAGGAAGCGCAGAATGTCGTCCACGATGTCGATGCTCGTGTCGATCGCGTCGCGGTTGTGCATGAGGATCGCGGCCGCGCCGCTCTCGGCCGTGACGGCCGCGATCCCAGGGTCGCGCTGAAAGCCCCAGACGTCGTTGACGATGACCGCGCCGCGTGTGAGCGCCCGTCGTGCGACTTCGGCCTTCCAGGTATCGATCGAGACCGGCGGCAGGTTCGAGTCGGTCCGCTCCAACTGGTCGAAGACGGGCGCCAGCCGGGCCCATTCCTCGTCCACCGAGATGACTGAATGACCGGGACGGGTGGATTCGCCCCCGATGTCGAGGATATCGGCGCCCTCCGTGGCCATCCTGTGCGCCGCCTCGACCGCATCCGCCGCCGCGAGGTGCACGCCCCCGTCCGAGAACGAATCCGGCGTGACGTTCACGATGCCCATCACGAGGACGCGTTGGCCGAGCGCCATCGTGCCCGTCCTGTGGACGAGCTGCCGGGCAACGCTCACGGAATTATCCTGGTGGTCAGAGAAACTGCGACAGACCGGGAATGGCGCCGACGATCGCCCCCATCGTGTCCTCGCCGGCATTCTCGCGGCCATAGGCGAAGAGTTCGCGCGCGAAGGGCTGCATCTGCGCCATCGGGACGCCGGCGGCCATCAGCTTGGTGCCGAGCGCCATCACGCCGCCGCCGCCGGGCATCATGCCCATCAGGCCGCCCATCATCCCGCCGGGGCCGCCATCGCCTGCCGTCGCCACCGCCTCGCGCGAGCCGGGGAGGGCGTCGAACAGCTTGTTCACCTCGTCCTGCGGCCCCTCCTTCTCCAGGAACGCCAGGATCAGGCCGACGGCCTTCTCGACCACGTCGGCTCCGAGGCCGGTCGCCTCCGTGATACGGGCGATCAGCGCTTCCATGGACAGCTCCTCATGATGTCGAAAGGGACGCGCCCGGCCGGGCAGCCCCGTCTGTAGCGGGCGGATGCCGGATTGCGTATGACAGCCCGGGCATCGCCGCAACCTTCGAGACCCCACATGGCCGAGACAGCGTCGCCGACGGACCGCATCCTGGTCGGCAAGAGCGATCACCTCGAATACCTGCTGCTGAGGCTCGCCAATCGGCATGGGCTGGTCGCGGGCGCGACCGGCACGGGCAAGACGGTGACCCTCCAGGTTCTCGCGGAGGGATTGTCCAATGCGGGCGTGTCGGTCTTCGCCGCCGACATCAAGGGCGACCTCTCGGGAATCGCGGCGCCCGGACAGGGCAAGGAGGCCTTCGTCAAGCGCGCGGCCGAGATCGGGATCCCCTACCAGCCGGACCGCTTTCCGGTCGTGTTCTGGGACGTGTTCGGCGAACAGGGCCACCCGATCCGGGCAACCGTCAGCGAGATGGGTCCGCTCCTCCTGGCGCGGCTCCTGGAGCTGAACGACACGCAGGAAGGCGTGCTCAACGTCGCCTTCAAGGTGGCGGACGACAACGGGTGGCCGATCCTCGACATGAAGGATCTGCGCGCGCTGCTCCAGTTCGTCGGGGACAATGCCGCCGAGATCGGCGCCAAATACGGCAACGTCGCCAAGACCTCGCTCGCCGCGATCCAGCGCCAGCTCCTGATGCTGGAGAACCAGGGCGCCGACCAGTTCCTGGGCGAGCCCGCACTCGACCTGCACGACTTCATCCGCACCGATCGGGACGGGCGCGGGATCGTGAATATCCTTGCGGCCGACAAGCTGATGGCCAAGCCGCGGCTCTACGCGACCTTCCTCGTGTGGATGCTGTCGGAGCTGTTCGAGAGCCTGCCCGAGGTGGGCGACCAGCCCAAGCCCAAGCTCGTCTTCTTCTTCGACGAGGCGCACCTTCTCTTCAACGACGCGCCGAAGCCCCTGCTGGACGCGGTGCAGCAGGTCGTCCGGCTCATCCGGTCGAAGGGGGTGGGCGTCTATTTCGTCACGCAGAACCCGCTCGACGTGCCGGAGGAGGTGCTGGGCCAGCTCGGCAACAAGGTGCAGCACGCGCTGCGCGCGTTCACGCCGCGGGACCAGAAGGCGGTGCGCGCGGCGGCCGAGACCTTCCGGCAGCGCCCCGGGCTCGACACGGGCAAGGCCATCATGGAACTCGCAGTCGGGGAGGCCCTGGTCTCGCTGCTCGAGGAAGGCGGCGTGCCGGGGATGGTCGACCGGGCGCTGATCGCGCCGCCGGCGGCCCGCGTCGGGCCGCTGACGCCGGAGGAGCGCGCCGCCGTGATCGCGGCGAGCCCGCTTAGGGGCAAGTACGACCAGCCGCTGGACCGCGAGAGCGCCTACGAGATGCTGGTCAAGCGCCGGGACATGCCGGAGGGGACCGCAGAGGCGACGACCGAATCCGGCGGGCTCGGCGGCATCCTCGACAGGCTGACGGAGACGCTCAGTTCCTCGGGTATCCCGGTTGGGCGGAGCGGGGGAGGCGCGGCCCCGACCGGCGGCAAGGCCAAAGGCGGCGGGCGCCAGTCGATGTCGCTCACCGAACTCGTCATCCGCTCGGCCGCCCAGAGCTTCGCCCGCTCGGCATCCACCCAGATCGCCCGCGAGGGCGCGAAGATCCTCCGCAACTCCCTCGGCGGCATCATCGGGGGCGCGATCGGCGACGCGATCTCGAATAGCGGCAGCAGCCGCGGCCGGCGGACCCGCGCGGTGGGCTCCTCCGGCGTGCCCCGCACCGGCTCCTCCGACTTCGCGGGCGAGATGTCCGACCTCCTCGGGGGAGGGGACAAGAAGCGGTAGCGGGCGCTACGCCCGCTTCTTGCCGGCGCCATCGTATCGGGCGCGGTGCCCGTCGATTTCGGCGATGTGGCGATGGGCCCATGCTCCGAGAGCGATCACCGGCTCCGACAGGGAATGGCCGAGCGCCGTCAGCTCGTATTCCACCTGCGGCGGGACGGTCGGGTGGACGGTGCGGAGCACCATCCCGTCCCGCTCGAGGCTCTTCAGCGTCCGGGTCAGCATCTGCTGCGAGATGCCCCCGACAGTGCGCTTGATGTCGTTGAAGCGTCGCGGTCCCTCGCGCAGCACCATCACGATGAGCACCGTCCACTTGTCGCCGACGCGGCTCAGGATTTCGCTGACCCTGCGGCAATCGCCGTGCAGGGCCGGGTTGGCAGGCAGATTCATGTGACCTGGTCCTAGAAAAATGCGTTCTTGGCGGCGCGATCCAGGTCTCATAGCTGGTGCAGGTCACAAATCCAGACTGGGATATGACCTTGAACCTTCTTCATATCGATTCGAGCATCCAGGGCGACGCCTCCGCGAGCCGGACCCTTTCGGCGGCGATCGTGAGCCGGCTGCAGGCCTCCGGCGGCGGAATCCAGACCACCTATCGCGATCTTGCGGCCGAGCCGCTGCCACACCTCACGCTGGATGCATTCGCCAGCGGGCAGGCCCAGGCGGTGCTCGAGGAGTTCCTGCGCGCCGATGTCGTCGTGATAGGCGCCGCCATGTACAATTTCACCATCCCGAGCCAGCTCAAGGCCTGGATCGACCGCATCCTCGTGGCGGGCAGGACGTTCCGCTACACGGCGCAGGGGGCCGAAGGCCTGGCTGGCGGCAAGCGCGTCATTGTCGCGCTCGCCCGCGGCGGCATCTACAGCGATGGCGGCCCGGCGGCGTCTCTCGAACATGCGGAGACGTATCTGCGCGGGATACTCGCCTTCGTGGGGATCACGGATCCGGAATTCGTGATCGCGGAAGGGCTCGCCCTCGGAGACGAGGCGCGGCGTGCCGGAATCGATGGGGCTCTCGAACTGGTCCGGACGGTCGTCCCGCAACGGCTCGCCGCCTGATTGCCGCTCTCGCCGGGGGAGGCGTGGAGACCGAATGCCGTATAGCCTCGGTCTCCCGCCCAGGGACGCCAGGTCAGGCCGGAGCGCCCCCGCAGCCTGTCATGTTGACCGTCATGGTGGCCCTCTCCTCCGGCGTCGGCGTGGAACCGATGCCCCAGGAGACGCCGAACGGATCCTTCACCATCCCATAGCGGTCGCCCCAGAATTGCAGGCTGACCGGCATCAGCACGGTGCAGCCGGCCGCGACCGCCTGGTCGAAGACCCGGTCGGCGCTGTCGACATGCAGGTGCAGGTTGAAGGCCTGCGGCGGCACGGCCGGGTAGCCGTGCTCCGGCATGGGATCCATGAGCATGAGGGAGGCGCCGTTCAGGTCCACGCGCGCGTTCATGATCCGGCCGTCTTCCATGTTCGCTCGTTGGCCGACCTCCTGCGCCCCGAAGGCGCGCTTGTAGAAGTCGATGGCACCCGCCGCATTCTCCAGCATGAGATAGGGCACGATGCCGCCCTTGAGGGGCGTCATGGCCTGGGCTGCGTCGTTGGGAAGGGCGTCTGTCATCGGGCGTTTCCTATGTTCTGCCGTGTATAGTTGATATCAACATATTCGTGAGGTCAAGAACGGCCCGGCGCCGGCGCGTCCAGTCCTGGCGGCGAGAGCTGCCAGCGCAACCGCAACGCGCGCCGTGCAGCCCTGCGCAACGCTCAGCTTGTCAGGGCCGGATTCCGGGGCGTAGTTTTTCATTGGTCCGATCAAAGGATCGAGCGCCGGCTGGGCTCAGCCGCGCCGCCCGGACCAGATCGGACGAGATCAGCGCGGCAGGTCCCGCAGGGTGCGGGAGCATGCGAGTGGAGGCTCCGTCCATGATCCGACTGACTGTGAATGGGGAGCAGCGCAGCTTCGACGGCGATCCCGACATGCCGTTGCTCTGGTATGTCCGGGACGAGCTCGGCCTCACGGGCACGAAGTTCGGCTGCGGGGCCGCCCTTTGCGGGGCCTGCACGGTGCATCTCGGCGGGACGGCCGTGCGCGCGTGCATCACGCCGATGGCCGCCGTCGAGGACCAGGAGGTGGTGACCATCGAGGCGCTCTCGCCGGACGGGAACCACCCGGTCCAGGTCGCCTGGCGCGACCTGAACGTCGCGCAATGCGGCTTCTGCCAGACCGGACAGATCATGCAGGCTGCCTCGCTCCTGAAGGACACGCCTAAGCCGACGGACGCCCAGATCGACGAGGTGATGAGCGGCAATCTTTGCCGCTGCGGCACCTATCCGCGCATCCGGGCCGCGATCCATCGCGCGGCCGGGCAAGATTCCTCGAAGGAGGGAGGTCGGCTGTGATCCATCCTGCGCAACTCCAGGCCGAAGCGGCCTCTGCCCGTCCTATTGACACCGATCTCGAGCTGCCCGCCGGGACGCTCGCCCCCGATGTCAGTCGCCGGGCGCTCCTCGGCGGCGCGGGCGCGCTCATCCTCGCGCTCTCGCTGCGCAACCCGGCCCAGGCGGCCGACCCGCAGAAGTTCGGGGCGGACGGCATGCCGAACGGCTGGCGCGACGATCCCACGATCTTCGTCGCCATCGCGCCCGACGGCACGGTGACGGTCACCAACCATCGCTCGGAGATGGGGCAAGGCGTGCGGACCTCGGTCGCCCTCGTGGTAGCGGACGAGCTCGACGCGGACTGGGCACGCGTCCGGGTCGCGCAGGCCCCGGGCGACGAGGCCCGCTACGGCAACCAGGATACCGACGGCTCGCGCTCGCTGCGCCACTTCTTCCAGCACTTCCGCCACGTCGGGGCGGCCGCCCGGGCCATGCTCGTGCAGGCGGCCGCGAAGCAGTGGGACGTGCCCGCGAGCGAGCTCGTGGCCGAGAACCACCGCGTGACGCATCTGCGGTCCGGCCGCTCGGCCGGCTATGGCGAACTCGCGGCGGCGGCGGCCGCGCTGCCGGTTCCGGCGCGCGAGAGCGTGGTGCTGAAGAAGCCGGAGGCCTTCCGCTACATCGGCAAGGGCGAGATCGGCCTGATCGACAACCGCGACATCACGACCGGCAAGGCGATCTACGGGCTCGATCACAAGCTCGACGGCATGCTCTACGCGGTCGTCGCGCGGCCGCCCGTCTACGGCGGCAAGGTCGCGAGCCTCGACGATGCCGAGGCCCGGAAGGTGCCCGGCGTGGTCAAGATCTTCACGATCGACCCGACCCCGATCCCGTCCGAGTTCATGCCGCTCGGCGGCGTCGCCGTCGTCGCGCGGAACACCTGGGCGGCCATGAAGGCGCGGGACGCGCTCAAGGTCACCTGGGACGACGGCCCGAACGCCAGCTACGACACGGGCGCCTACCGGGCCGAGCTGGAAAAGGCGGTGCGCGCACCAGGCAAGGTCGTCCGCAACCAGGGCGATGTCGACGCCGCGATGGCCAAGGCCAAGACGAAGGTCACGGCCGAGTACTTCGTCCCGCACCTGACCCAGGCGCCGATGGAGACGCCCTCGGCCGTCGTGCAGGTGAAGGACGGGTTCTGCGAGGCCTGGACCTGCACGCAGGCCCCGCAGGCGACGCATGATCGCCTGGCGAAGCGGCTCGGGCTTGCCTCGGACAAGGTCCGCGTGAACGTCACGCTCCTCGGCGGCGGGTTCGGGCGCAAGTCGAAGCCCGATTACGTGGTCGAGGCTGCCCTGTGCAGCCAGGAGGCCGGCGGCGCTCCCGTCCGGCTGCTCTGGACGCGGGAGGACGACCTCCGGCACAGCTACTACCACACGATCTCGGTGGAGCGGCTCGAGGCCGGGCTCGACGAGAAGGGCATGCCGGTCGCCTGGCTCCACCGCAGCGCGGCGCCGACGATCGGCTCGATTTTCGCGCCGGACCCGAAGCACGAGCTGCCCTTCGAGCTCGGGATGGGCTTCGTCAACATGCCCTTCGCGGTGCCGAACGTCCGGCTGGAGAACCCGGAGGCTCCGGCCCACACGCGGATCGGCTGGTTCCGCTCGGTGTCCAACATCCCGCATGCCTTCGCGATCCAGTCCTTCGTGGCCGAACTCGCGCATGCGGCCGGGCGTGATCCGAAGGACTACCTCCTCGAGCTGATCGGTCCGGCCCGCCGGATCGATCCGACGACGCTGGGTGACGTGTGGAACCACGGCGAGGATCCCAGCCTCTATCCGATCGATACCGGCCGGCTGCGCCGGGTGATCGAGGCGGCGGCCTCCGGCGCAGGCTGGGGCCGCAAGCTGGAGGCGCGGCGCGGGCTCGGCGTCGCCGGCCATTACAGCTTCGTGACCTACACGGCCGTTGCCTGCGAGGTGGAGGTCAGCCCCGAGAACGAGGTGAAGGTCCGCGCGGTCGACATCGCCGTCGATTGCGGGCCGCAGGTCAATCCGGAACGCATCCGTTCGCAGATGGAGGGCGCGGTCGTGATGGGGATGGGCCTCGCGCTCACCTCCGAGATCACGTTCCAGAACGGCCGCGTGCAGCAGGGCAACTTCGATTCCTACGAGATCACCAGGATCGACGCGGCCCCGAAGGTCGTGCGCGTGCACCTTCTCCCGTCCGGCGCCTATGACGGTCCGCTCGGCGGGGTAGGCGAGCCTGGGGTGCCGCCGGTCGCGCCGGCGATCGCCAACGCGGTCTTCGCTGCAACCGGGCGGCGTGTCCGGCAGTTGCCAATCCGAGGGCGGCTGGGCGCCTGAGAGGCGCCCATCGAGCCCACGGGAGGTGGTGCATGAGACGTGACGTCTGGGCCGTGCCGTCGGCCGTCCTCGCAGTGGCGCTCACCGGTCTGCCTGCGCTCGGATCGCCCTGCTCGGACGCGATCGCGGAGCTGGCCGGAAAGGTCCGGACCGAGGCACGCGAGTCGATCGCCGCCTCGACGGGGAGCAAGATCGTGGCTGCCCGTCGCGAGGGGGAGGGCGAGGCGGGCGTGGCCCCGTCACCCGACCGTCGCGAGTCGACGCCCGCCCAGGCCGCCCAGGCGGGCGAGGGCGGGGATCGTGCGCAACAGGCGCAGGTTGCGCTCGACGAGGCGAGGACGGCGGACGGCAAGGGCGACGCCAAGGGCTGCGACGCCGCGCTCGCTCGCGCCCGCCGATTGCTGGACGGAGCACCGTAGCCCACCTGGTTACGGAAGAGCGGGTCTCGGGCTGCCAAAAGCTCCGCTATGGGCGCGCTCGCCTGTCCCGCTGGGCGGGCGGATCCTCAGACCTTGCCCTTCCAGGGCACCAGTACCCGCTCGAGCACCCGCATGCCGAGCTCGAACATGGCCGCGAAGGTGCCGATCAGGAGGATGCCCATGATCACGAGGTCGGTGCGCAGGAAGTTGGAGGCGTTGAGGACGAGCTGACCGAGGCCTGCCGTCGCCGCGACCATCTCGGCCGCGACGAGCGTCGTCCAGCCCACCCCCATGCCGATGCGCAGCCCGATCAGGATTTCGGGGAGCGCGGCCGGCAGCACCACGTAGCGCACCACCTGCCAGCGGCTCGCGCCCATGGAGAGGGCCGCATTGACCTGGTCCTTAGAGGCGGAGAGCACGCCGGACCGGGTCGCGAGCGCGACGGGCGCGAAGCAGGCGAGGAAGATCAGCAGGATCTTCGAGGTCTCGCCGATCCCGAACCAGATGATCATCAGTGGCAGGTAGGCGAGCGGCGGCAGCGGCCGGTAGAACTCGATGATGGGGTCGAGGACGCCCCGCGCGATCCGGCTCATGCCCATCGCGAGCCCGGCCGGGATGCCGAGCAGCGCCGCGAGGGCGAAGGCCCCGATCACCCGCATCAGGCTGTCGGCCATGTGGACGGTGAGGGGCGCCCCGTCGAGCTCGCCGCCCCAGGCCTGCCGGAAGGCAGCGACGATCGCCTCCGGCCGCGGCAGGAAGAGCGGCTTGACCGCGCCGAGATGCGTCGCGAGCGTCCAGGCGAGGAACAGGGCGAGCACCGTCGCGGCGCTCACGACGATTGTCGAGCCGCCATGCCGCGCGGCCGGCCTTGGCCTCGACATCCTGGCCCGCCCTTCGGCCGGGCGGGCCGGCGGGGAAGGCCGCGCCGCGGCGGCCGGAGAAGCGTCCATCTACGAGGCCTCCTGGCCGGCGGGTCTCCGCCGATGCACGAGCGCGAGGACGCGTTCGCGCATGGCGATGAAGGCCGGATCGGACTTCACCCGCCGCGCATCCCGGCCCTCCAGGAAGGCGCGCGAGAAGGGCAGGTCGATCGTCTCCACGATGGGGCCGGGCCGGGGGCTCATCACGACCAGCTTGGTGGCGAGGAACACCGCTTCCTCCACGTCGTGCGTGATGAAGAAGGCCATCTTGCCGGTGCGCTGCCAGACCTCGAGCACGAGCTCCTGGACCTGCTCCCGGGTGAAGGCGTCGAGCGCCCCGAACGGCTCGTCCATGAGGAGGGCGCGCGGATCGCTCGCAAGCGCCCGCGCGATGCCGACGCGCTGCTGCATCCCGCCGGACAATTCGTAGATCTTCTTGCCGGCGAAGTCGGACAGCCCGACGAGGCCCAGCATCTCGGTCGCGACACGGCGGCGCTCGGCCCGCGGCACCCCGCGCATCTTCAGCGCGAAGGCAACGTTCTCGGCGACGTCCAGCCACGGCATCAGGGCATGCCGCTGGAAGACGACGCCGCGATCGGCGCCCGGCCCCACGATCGGGTGCCCGTCGAGCAGGATCTCGCCCTCGGTCGGCTCGAGGAAGCCGGCGATGGCGGACAGGAGCGTGGTCTTGCCGCAGCCGGACTCGCCGAGGGCGACGATGAACTCTCCCGGCCTGATCGTCAGATTCACCCGCGAGAGCGCCACGATGCCGCTCTCGCCGCCGCCGAAATGAACGCTGACGTCCCTGATCTCGAGCATCAGCCCATACCGAGCGCCGGAGGGCGCGCCTGGTGCATCATTTCAGGGCGGCCTCGACGTATTCCTTCGTGACGAACTTCGTGAAGTCCGAAGGGACGGACTGGACGCGGCCCTGCTCCTTCAGGAACTCGGCGGTCGAGGCGAGCGCCTTGGCCGCGCCGCCGCCGAGCCAGGCCGCGGAAGCCTGCTCCTCGAGGGTCGGGAAGGCATAGGCGGCAAGGCTCGCCGGCACGTCTTCCGGCGCCGAGCCGCTGATCTTGGCGACGGCCTTCACCTCGGGTGAGGTCCCCAACCAGGCGTCCTTCTTCGCCTTGTACTCGGCATCCTTGGCCGCGATCATGCGCACGAGCTCGACCATGAAGGGCTTGTTCGCCTCCGCCCATTTGCGGTCGACGATGATGCCGTCGAAGGTCGCCTTGCCCTTCTTCGAGATCTCGCCCGCCGAGGTCAGGACCTTGCCGTTCGCCTTTACCTTGGTGAGGACGGGGTCCCAGATGAAGGTCGCGTCGACGTCGCCGCGCTCCCAGGCGGCCGCGATCTCCGGCGGACGCATGTTGAGGATTTTCAGGTCCTTCGCGCCGAGCCCGGCCTCGGACAGGGCGAACATCAGCTGGTAATGGGCCGTGGAGACGAAGGGGACCGCGACCGTCTTGCCCTTCAGATCGGCGACCTTCTCGGCGCCGCTGCCGTTGCGGGCGACCAACTGCTCCGCATCGGCGATGTCGTCGAGGATCCAGAACAGAACGACGTCGAGCCCCTGCGTGGCGGCCGTCGCGATCGGGCTCGATCCCGCCTCGCCGATCTGGACGTTCCCCGAGGCCATCGCCCGGACGACATCGCCGCCGCCCCCGAACTTGCGCCAGTTGATCTTGTAGCCGGTCTTCTTCTCCAGCTCCCCGGAATCGATCAGCGCCCGGAAGGGCACGACCATGTCCTGGTGCGCGAAGGTCACCTCCTTGTCGGCCGCCCGGGCCACACCGGGGAGGGCGACCGCGACGCCGAGGGCTGCAGCCGCGAACCGAAATGCTTTCCCAATATTGCGAAATGCCAAGACCGGATCCTCCCTGACGGGCTACGCCGGTGGCCGTTGCAATTCTCGTGCGCAGATCGTGCCGCAGGCCGGCGCCGGGACGGGCTTGGCAGCCGCGCCGATCGGGTCTAGCCCAAGGCGACCGTGATGGAGCTCACATGATCGACCGGGTTCTCGGGGACATCGACACCGACCTCGACAATGCGCTGAGCCGGCTCTTCGACTGGCTGAAGATCCAGTCGATCTCGACCGATCCCGCCTACAAGGGCGAGTGCCGCAAGGCGGCCGAGTGGGTGCGCGGCGAGCTCGAGGCGCTCGGCTTCAAGGCGCATCTGAGCGAGACCTCGCTCCATCCCGTGGTCGTGGGGCACAAGCCGAAGCCGGGCGCGCCGCACGTCCTCTTCTACGGCCACTACGACGTTCAGCCCGTCGACCCCCTGGAGCTCTGGGAGACGCCGCCCTTCGAGCCGCAGCTCGCCGAGCTGGAGCCCGGCCGAAAGGTCATCCGGGCGCGCGGGGCCTGCGACGACAAGGGCCAGGTGATGACCTTCATCGAGGCCTGCCGCGCCTGGATCGCGACCGATGGGGAACTGCCCGTCGGCGTGACCGTGCTGATCGAGGGCGCCGAGGAGAACGGCTCGAAGGGCCTTCCCGAGTGGCTGGCGGCCAACAAGGACGAGCTCAAGGCCGATTTCGCCCTCGTCTGCGATACCGGCATGTGGGACCGCGACACGCCGTCGATCACCACGGCCCTGCGCGGCCTCGTCTATCGCGAGATCATCGTGAAGGCGGCCGACCGCGACCTGCATTCGGGCATGTTCGGCGGCGCGGCCCGCAACCCGATCCATGTCGTGTCGAAGATCGTCGCCGACCTGCACGACGCGGATGGACGGGTGACGCTGCCGGGCTTCTATGACGGCGTGCCGGAGACCCCGCCGGAGCTTCTCAAGCAGTGGGAGGGGCTCGGCCTCACGGCGGAAACCTTCCTCGGCCAGGTCGGGCTGTCGGTCCCGGCCGGCGAGAAGGGCCGCATGGTGATCGAGCAGATCCAGTCGCGGCCGACCTGCGACGCGAACGGCATCGTCGGCGGCTATACGGGCGAGGGCTCGAAGACCGTCATCGCCGCGCAGGCGAGCGCCAAGATTTCCTTCCGGCTCGTCGGCGAGCAGGACCCGCAGAAGATCGCCGCTGCCTTCGAGGCCTTCGTGCGCGAGCGCATCCCGGCCGATTGCAGCGTCGAGATCCTCGACCATTCGGCCGCCAAGGCCATCCAGCTGCCCTACGACATGCCCGCGCTCATCAAGGCGAAGGCTGCGCTCGCGGCCGAGTGGGGCAAGGAGCCCGTCGCGATCGGGTCCGGCGGCTCGATCCCGATCGTCGGCGACTTCAAGCGGACGCTTGGACTCGACACGCTCCTGGTCGGCTTCGGCCTCGACGACGACCGCGTGCATTCGCCGAACGAGAAGTACGACCTGTCGAGCTTCCACAAGGGCGCGCGCAGCTGGGCCCGCATCCTCGGGGCGCTCGCCTCCTGACCCGCGCTTGAACCTTTGGCGATATGCACCTATCTTTCGTGCATATCGCCGGAGCAGGTCATGGCGCGAGCGGCCCTCTACGCTCTCATCGAGGATTTCCCGAGCGACCGGGCGAATGACTGGCGCGGTGTCGTCGAGGCGACGCGCCGCGGGTTTCCGGTCCAGACCGTGGACCGGCTGGTCCAGACGGGGCGGCTCACGGCCGCCGAGATCGACCAGACCATCATCCCCCGAAAGACGCTGAGCCATCGGCGCAAGATCGGCACGTTGACGGCCGAGCAATCCGACCGCCTCGCACGGGTGATGCGCGTCATCGCGGCCGCGGAGGAGACCTTCGGCACGGAAGCCAAGGCCGCGCGCTGGCTACGCCGCCCGACCGAGGCGCTCGCCGGCGAGACCCCGCTCGCGCTTCTCGACACCAGCGAGGGCACGCGGGAGGTCGAGCGCCTCCTCAGCCGGATCGACCACGGCCTCGCCGCCTAGTTTCAGCTCGATGAGATCGTGGCGGATCTGCCGCGAGCCTTTCGCCGACCTCGGCGGAGAGGGCGCGCGGCTCAACGGGGGGCGCTGGAACCGGCCTGGCCGCGCGCTCGTCTACACGGCCGACAACGCAGCCCTGGCCGCGCTCGAGGTCAGGGTGCATCTGGACCTGCCGCCCGACCTCCTGCCCGAGGACTACGTTCTCCTGGAGATCGACCTGGGAGACATCCCGGCCGAGCGCGCCGCGGACTTTCCCGCCGAGCCTGCCGCCTTCGGGACGGCGTGGATCACCGAGGGGCGCACGGCCGTCCTGGACGTACCGTCCGCCATCATTCCGGAATGCCGGAACCTCCTCCTGAACCCGGCCCATCCCGAGGCGGGGCGCGCCCGGATCGTTTCGCGCCGGCCCTTCGGCTTCGACACGCGCCTCTGGCGAGCGTGACGACAGGCGCTGTCTAGGCTAGCCTGCCTCAATGCGCCTCGCGATCACTTCGCTCCTCTTTGCCGCGTCGTGCGCCGCTCCAGGCCTCGCCGGCGAGCCCTGGGCCGTGCCCGAAGTGGCGCGGGCTTGCCCGCAGCATGGGCCCGGCTTCGTCCAATTGCCGGGAACAACGACCTGCGTCAGGCTCGGCGGACGCGTGAGGGCGGAGACGACGGTCGGTGCGCCGCGGCGCGTCTCGCGCGAGCAGATATCCGGCTTCGGGACGAGCGCCCGCGTTTCCATCGATGCGCGGACGGACACAGCCTATGGACCGGCTCGGGCCTATATGAGCGTGAGGGTCGGCAGCGGGGCGGGGCGGCGTGACTGACCGTCGCGATCGTTCAACGCTCCTCCGGGCCGGCGGGGCGGTGCTCGCCGCAGCCCTGCTCTTCACGGCGGAATCGGCCGATGCCTTCGAGCCCTGGGTGGTCCCGGAGGTCGCCCGGACGTGCCCTCATTACGGGCCCGGTTACGTCGAGGTGCCGGGCAGCCGGACCTGCGTCCGCATCAGCGGGCGCGTCGTCACGGACTATACGGTGGGCGCGAAGAACACGCCCGAGCGTCGGGGCGATCTGCCAAGGGAATTCGGGACCGGTGCCCGGGTCACGGTCGAATCCCGGACCGAGACCGATATCGGGCCTCTCCACCTGATCTACCGCATGGATGCGGGCCGGAGCCGCATCTCGGGCCGCTGACCCATTCCGTCGATCGCCGGGGACGCATCACGAAGTTTCATCCTCCCGGCATTGACGGGGGAGGGTGCCGGGCGCTGGTAGGGGGCCAAAACAGCGGAGCACCTCCACCATGACTTCCGAGACCTGGACCTTCGTCGACGGACGCTGGGTCGACGGCAATCCCGGCCTGACGGGCCCGCGTTCGCACGCCTTCTGGCTCGGCTCCTCGGTCTTCGATGGCGCGCGCTTCTTCGAGGGCGTCATGCCCGACATGAAGCTCCATGCGGAGCGGCTGAACCGCTCGGCGGTGGCGCTCGGGCTCAAGCCCTTCGTGGCGCCGGACGAGGTGGTCGCGCTGACGCGCGAGGGCGCCAAGAAGTTCGGCGCCGATCCGCAGCTCTATGTACGGCCGATGTACTGGGCCGAGGGCGACGGCCCCGGCGCGATCCTGCCCGACCCCGAGACGACGCGCTTCTGCCTCTGCCTCTATGTGGAGCCGCTGCCGCCCGCGCGTGCCGGGATGAGCGTCACCCTCTCGCCGTTCCGCCGCCCGACCCTCGAGACGATGCCGACGGATTCGAAGGCCGGCTGCCTCTACCCGAACAATGCGCGGGCGTTGCGGGACGCGAAGAGCCGCGGCTTCGACAACGCGCTCGTGCGCGACATGCTCGGCAACGTGGCCGAGACGACCACCTCCAACGTCTTCATGGTCAAGGACGGGGTGGTGATGACCCCGATGACGAACGGAACCTTCCTGAACGGCATCACGCGCCAGCGCATGATCAAGCTCCTGCGGCAGGCCGGGATGGAGGTGGTCGAGACCACGCTCCGCTACGAGGACTTCCAGGCTGCCGACGAGATCTTCACGAGCGGGAACTTCGCCAAGACGACGCCCGTCATCCGGATCGACGACCGGGACCTGCAGCCCGGGCCGGTCGCCCGCAAGGCGCGCGAGCTCTACTGGGCCTTCGCCCACGACGGCGCATCGGCCTGAGCCTCAGGCGCGCCGCAGCCGCACGCCGAGGAGCCTGAGGCAGAGGGCCAGGACGGCCCCGTAGAGGACGAGGCCGGCGAGGCCCAGCCCCGCGAGGGTTGCGAGATCGCGCAGCCAGCCGAGCGCCGCGAGCTCAGCCGCGAGCGGCGCCCGGCCGAAGATCGCGAGCGCGGCCAGGGCGACGCAGCCGACCGTGATCGCGGCGAGCGTCTTCATGAGGGCGGGCGAGGGGGCCGCGAGGTCCCGGCGGACGGCGAGGAACCAGAGCAGGCCGACATTGATCCAGGCCCCGACGGAGGTCGCGAGCGCGAGGCCCGCAACACCGAACGGGCCGATCAGGACGAACTTGAGCGCGATGTTGACGCCGTAGCCCGCGAGCGAGGCCCAGAGCGGCGTCATGGTGTCCCCGCGCGAATAGAAGCTCGCCGTGGCGGAGCGGACGATGACGGCCGCCGGCAGCCCGACCGCATAGGCGGCGAGCACGTCGCCCGCCCGCGCGGCCGCGGCCGCATCGAAGGCGCCGCGCTGGAACAGGGCCGTCATGATGAGGTCGGGCAGGACCAGGAACGCGACGGCGCAGGGGGCGGCGAGCGCCAGCGTGAAGCCGACCGCGCGGTTTTGCGCGGCGTGCGCGCCGGAGGTGTTGCCGGCCGCGATCAGGCGACTCATGGTCGGCAGCAGCACTGTCCCGGCCGCGATCCCGACGACGCCGAGCGGCAGCTGGTAGAGGCGGTCGGCATAATACAGCGACGACAGCGCGCCGGTCGGCAGGAACGAGCCGATGATGGTGTCGGCGAACATCGCGATCTGGATCCCGGCCGAGCCGATGACGGCCGGGCCGAGCCGCTTGAAGAAGCCGCCCATCTCGGGGTCGCGCAGCTTCCTCGTCAGCCGCGGCGCGATGCCGGCCCGGCTGGCGTTCCACCAGACGAGGCCAAGCTGGAGGACGCCCGAGATGAGAACGCCCGCTGCTGCTGCGTGCGCGGCCGTCGGGAACAGATAGGCAGCCGCGAGCGTCGCGATCATCGACAGGTTGAGCAGGATCGGCGCGGCAGCCGCTGCCCAGAAGCGGTCGCGGGCGTTCAGCACGGCCGAGATCACGGTCACGAGCGTGATGAGCAGCAGGTAGGGGAACGTGATCCGCGTCAGCTCCACGGCCAGCTGGAACACGTCCGGCTTCAGGCCCGGGGCGAGCACCGACACGAAGGCCGGCATCGCGAGCAGCGCCGCGACCAGCAGCACCGCCTGGACGATGAGCATCAGCGTGAAGATGCGGCTGGCGAAGGCCGCCGCCCGGCTCGCGCCCTCGGTCTCGTAGACCCGCCCGTAGGTCGGCACGAAGGCGGCGTTGAAGGCGCCCTCGCCGAAGATCGCCCGGAAGTGGTTGGGCAGCTTGAAGGCGACCACGAAGGCGTCCGCGATCGGGCCGGCGCCCATGATGGCGGCCATGACCACGTCGCGGACGAAGCCGGTGGCGCGGGAGACCAGCGTCCAGCCGCCGACCGACAGGATCTTCTTCAGCATCGGGCCGCGGTGGGTGAGCCGCGCCCCGCTGTCAAGCGGGACGGGAGCCGGTCTTTCGGGGAACCAGCCTACAGGCTCCCTGTTT
The DNA here is from genome assembly GCF_049446235.1 of Enterovirga sp. CN4-39. NCBI lineage: Bacteria > Pseudomonadati > Pseudomonadota > Alphaproteobacteria > Hyphomicrobiales > Methylobacteriaceae > Enterovirga > Enterovirga sp. CN4-39. The sequence goes on from NZ_JBMSEF010000013.1 coordinate 135,129, forward strand.
GAAGCAGGCTATGCAGATGTGGGATCTCCCTTGATTGCTCAGGACGCTGTCTCGGCGGAGCCCGCTTTCGAACCGAAAGCCTCGCCGACCCTGAAGAACCCGGAGGCCGAGGCCTTCTACGTGGAGGCGATCCGGGAGCTGGCCGATCTCGGCATCCCCTACCTGCTCGCCGGGACCTACGCGGTCAGCGCCTATACGGGCATCACGCGCGAGACGAAGGACCTCGACGTCTTCTGCAAGGCAGGCGACTACCCGCGCATCCTCGCGCACTTCAAGGACCTGGGCTACGCGGTCGAGATCGAGGACGAGCGCTGGCTCGGCAAGGTCTTCAAGGGCCGCCACTTCTTCGACGTGATCTTCGCCTCGTCCAACGGGACCATGCCGGTCGGCGACGCGTGGCTGGAACATGCCCGCACGATCGAGATCTTCGGCTCGCAGGTACGCATCATCGGCCCGACCGAGCTCATCTGGTCGAAATGCTTCATCCAGCTCCGCCACCGCTACGACGGCGCCGACATCGCCCATGTGATCCTGCGTGCGCACGACCAGATCGATTGGCAGAGGCTCCTCGGCTACATGGAGCTTCACTGGGAAGTCCTGCTCGTCCACCTGCTCAATTTCCGCTGGATCTACCCGGCCGAGCGGGACCGCATCCCGGCCTGGCTCATGGACGAACTGCTCGAGCGCCTCGATAAGCAGCGCCAGCTGCCCACACCCCAGATGAAGGTCTGCCGCGGCCGGATGTATTCGCGCATCGATTACGAGATCGACGTGAAGGAATGGGGCTATGCCGATGTCGGCGGGGAGGGGGAGTGGCGCAATGACTGACGCTGGTCCGGCGGGGGCGCGCAATGGCTGAGGACGCGCAACCCTTGAAGGTCGCGGCGATCGGCGACCTCCACGTCAAGACGGACGGCACGGCCAGCTACAAGGCGATCTTCGGCGAGATCTCGCGCGAGGCCGACGTCCTCGTCATCGCGGGCGACCTGACCGACCTCGGCAAGCCCGCCGAGGCGGAACTCCTGGCGGAGGACCTGCGGGCCTGCACGATCCCGGTCGTCGCCGTCCTCGGCAACCACGACTACGAATGTGGGTGCGTCGAGGAGGTCAGCCGCATCCTGCAGCAGGCGGGCGTCCGGCTCCTCGACGGGCAATGGACGGAAGTCGGCGGCGTCGGGTTCGTCGGCGTGAAGGGGTTTGCCGGCGGGTTCGGCCGCGCCATGCTCGGCTCCTTCGGCGAGCCGGCCATCAAGGCGATGGTGGCCGAGAGCGTCAGCGAAGCGATGCGGCTCGAGAACGCCATGCGGCAGGTGAAGACCGAGCGCGCGATGGTTGTGCTGCATTACGCGCCGATCGTGGAGACGATCGCCGGAGAGCCGCTCGAGATCTTCCCTTTTCTCGGGTCCTCGCGACTCGCGGAGACGATCGACCGCTTCCCCGTGAAGGCGGTCGTGCACGGCCACGCCCATCGCGGCGCCTACGAGGGCAAGACGCCCGGCGGCATCCCGGTCTACAACGTCGCGCAGCAGATCCCGAAGCCGAACGGCTGCCCCTATGCGCTGCTGACCCTCTGAGCGGAAGGCTCAGGGCTTCTCGGACGCGATGCCGATATAGGAGTTGTCGAAGCGGTTCTCGGCGATCGCCGCCAGGGCTTTCGCCTCGCGTTCCTCCTGTGCCTGGACGCGGGAGAGAAGCTCCTCAGCGGCTTCCGGCGGGAAGGCGATCACGCCGTCCTCGTCGCCGATGATCATGTCGCCCGGCATGACCACCATGCCGTCGATCGCGACCGGGACGTTGATCTCCCCGGGGCCGAACTTGTACGGCCCGCGATGCGTCACGCCGCGGGCGAAGCATGGGAACCCGGCGCTTACGAAGGCGCCAACATCGCGCACGGCCCCGTCCACGACGAAACCCGCTATGCCCTGCATCTTCGCCCGCCGCAGCATGATCTCACCGACGAGTGCCTGGTTGAGGTCGCCGCCGCCATCGGCGACCAGGACGTCCCCTTCCCGCAGCAGATCGTAGGACTTGTGTAGGGCGTAGTTGTCGCCGGGCCGCGTCTTCACCGTGACGGCGGTGCCGAGCAGCCGCCCGGACCCGTGGATCGGGCGAAGGCTGCGCGTCCCATGCAGACGGTTCATGTTGTCCGACACGACCGCGACGGCGACGTCCCGGAATGCCGCGATGATGCCGGCGGGCACCTGCGGCGCGCAGGGGTTCGAACGGTGACCTGGAAGCTGCATGCGGGTCGGGCTCTCGGGGTTGGGGGCGCGTACTCGCGCGTCATGCCTTGATGTTGTTCTCGCGGACGACGTCGCCCCAGACCTTGGTCTGCCTGCTGAAGAAGGGCTTCGCGGCGGCCGGATCGCCGAAGACCAGCGTCATCTGCTGCGATTCCTGCAGCTTCTTGGCGATCTCCGGCTCCGAGAGCGCTTCCTTCACGGAGGCTGCCAGCTTGTTCAGCGTGTCGGACGGGGTTGCTGCCGGTGCGAACACGCCCCACCAGGCCAAGGCCTCGAAGCCGTCGAACCCCGATTCGATCGCCGTCGGCGTCTCCTTGATCAATGGAAGCCGCTGGGCGCCCATCTGCATCACGGGCCGCACCACCGGGCCGCCGAGTTGCGGCGCGACGAGCGCGATCGACCCGCAGAGGAGGTCGACATGGCCTCCAAGCAGGTCGTTCATGGCCGGGCCGCCGCCGCGATAGGGGACGTGGATGATCTCCACACCGGCCCGCTTGGCGAGGAGCGTCATGGCGAGGTGGCCGATCGTCCCGATGCCGACCGAAGCGTAGGTGACGGATCTCGGCCGCGCCTTGGCTGCCTCGACCACGTCCTTGAAGCTCTTGAACGGCTTGTCCTTGTGCGTCGCGAGCACATAGGGCGCGGTACCGACCAGGCTGACGGGGACGAGGTCCTTCTCGATATCGAGCGGCGGGTTCTCGACCATGGCCGGAATGACGGTGTGGGAATCGAAGGTCACGAGCAGCGTCAGCCCGTCCGGGGCGCTCTTCGCTACGTGCGATGCACCGAGCGCGCTCGCGGCGCCCGGCATGTTCTCCACGATCGTAGTCTGGCCGGACATCGTCTGCAGCCGCGCCTGCAGCATGCGGGCAAGAGCGTCCGTCGAGCCGCCCGGCGGAAAGGGCACGACGATGCGCATCGTGCGTGCGCCCTGCGCCAGTGCGGGCGCACAGAGAAGGGAGGCAGCCCCCGCGGCGAGGGCATGCCGTCTGGTCAGAAAGCTCATCCTTGGTTCCTCCCGTGCGGATCGTTTGTCCGCTTATGATTGCCCGAAGCCGCGTCCCGGCTTTCGGTATTCGGGCCGCGGCGGGCTGAAGATGTCGAGCACCTTCGCCCCCTCCGGCCCTGCCCGCATCGTGTGCGGCACGTCCCCCGGCGTTCGCCAGAAATCGCCCTTCGCGACCGGGATCTCCTCGCCGCCCTGGACCCGGATCGCCGAGCCTTCGAGCAGGACGCCCCATTGCTCCTCGGGGTGATGGTGAAGCGTTCCCTCGGAATTGGGCGCGATCGTCACGACCGACAGCATCGCCTGCTCGCCGGCGAAGATGCGCGTGGTCAGCCCCGGCGCGAGTTCGCGGAACAGACCGTCCGAAGCATCGTCGAGATTATGGAACTCGCTCCTCTGCGAGGCTGGCCGTCCGCCATTGCGTTCTACTCCCTGATCTACCGCATGACTGGTCGGCAGTTTCCGTGATCATCCGGGATTGCTGGCCGGAGATAAAGCGATATCGCGCGGGCTCGGCCCGCTTTGGTGGGTATCCGGGCGCTCGCTTGCCTTCCCCCCGTCATCCACCCATGCCAGAAGCGCCCGGCAGCTTGGCCGAGGGAAGGCGTTGTCGGACATCGCGGTAAGTGGCGTTTCCAAGTCCTGGGACAGCGCCACGGCTCTTCACAGGATCGACTTCGAGGTCGCGGCTGGCGACTTTGTCGCCCTTCTCGGCCCGTCCGGCTGCGGGAAATCGACGACTCTGCGCCTGATCGCCGGCCTCGATACGCCCAGCACGGGGCGCATCGTCATCGGCGGCCGGGACGTCACGGATCTGCCGCCCGCGCAGCGCGGCATCGCGATGGTGTTCCAGAGCTACGCACTGTTTCCGCACCTGACCGTGGCCGAGAACATCATCTTCGGCCTTCGCGTCCGGAAGGTCGGCGCAGCCGAACGGGACGACCGGCTCAAGCGTGCCGCCGACATGCTGGGCCTCTCCGCGCTGCTCGGCCGTAAGCCGTCGCAGCTGTCCGGGGGGCAGCAGCAGCGCGTGGCGCTCGCCCGCGCCATCGTGGCCGAGGCCGCCGTGTGCCTCATGGACGAGCCGCTCTCGAATCTCGACGCGCAGCTTCGGCTGGAGATGCGCCGGGAGATCCGCGCCCTGCAGCAGCGGCTCGGCATGACCATGGTCTATGTCACGCACGACCAGGCTGAGGCCATGACGATGGCGGACCGCATCATCCTCATGCGGGCCGGGCATATCGAGCAGAACGGCACGCCGGCCGAGCTCTATGAGCGGCCGGCCACCGCCTTCGCGGCACGGTTCATCGGCAATCCGCCCATGAACGTCGTTCCCGGGGCGAGCGTCGCCGACCGGCCCTGGCTGGCGCTGCCCGGCGATCCCGCGCAGCTCAGCTGCGGCGTGCGGGCGGAGGCGGTCCGCGTCGATCCAGAGCAGGGCGTGCCGGCCGAGGTCGTCGCGGTGGAGTATCTGGGAGCCGACACGCTCGTCGAGACGCGGATCGGCGGGGCGCCCTTCGTCGTGCGCCATGGCGGACGCTTCGAGGCACGGCCGGGCGAGGCGGTCCGCCTCGGCTGGGCGCCCGAGGAAGCCCATTGGTTCGATGCGACGGACGGCCGCCGCGTGGCTTGAATGCGCGACGCTGTCACGTCATCGATACAAAGCTGACGATAAGCGAGAAGCCCGCACGCGATGGCGGGCCGTTGGAGGAACTATGGACAGGCGACAGTTTGTGGTGGGGACGGGCGCGGCCGCGCTCGGGGCAGCGGGCTTGGCGAAGCCGGCCCTGGCGCAGGGAACGACGGAGGTCTCGTTCTTCTTCCCCGTGGCGGTCGGCGGGCCGATCACCAAGATCATCGACGGCTACGCGGCCGATTTCGCCAAGGAGAACCCGTCTATCAAGGTGACGCCGACCTATGCCGGCACCTACCAGGAGACGATCGTCAAGGTTCTCACCGCCCATAAGAGCGGCACGCCGCCGACCCTGTCGGTGCTGCTGTCCACCGACATGTTCACCATGATCGACGAGGACGCCGCCGTGCCGTTCGACGGCTTCCTCAAGTCCGCCGAGGACCAGGCCTGGGTGAAGAGCTTCTACCCGGCCTTCATGCTGAACAGCCAGGCCGAGGGAAAGACCTGGGGCATCCCGTTCCAGCGCTCGACGATCGTGCTCTACTGGAACAAGGAGGCCTTCAAGGAGGCCGGGCTCGATCCCGAGAAGGCGCCGGCCAACTGGGCCGAGCATCTCGCCTTCGCCGAGAAGCTGACGAAGCGTGACGGCTCGGGCAACACCCAGCAATGGGGCACGCAGATCCCGACGACCGGCTTCGCCTACTGGCTTCTCCAGTCTCTCGCGATCCAGTCGGGGACGGTGCTCGCGAACCAGGACGGCAACAAGACGTCCTTCGACGATGCCGGCACGCTGGAGGCCCTGAACTACCTCGTCGACCTGTCGCGCAAGCACAAGGTCATGGCGCCGGGCGTGATCGACTGGGGAACGACGCCGCGCGACTTCTTCGAGCGGAAGACCGCGATGATGTGGACGACAACGGGCAACCTGACCAACGTCCGCAACAACGCGAAATTTCCCTTCGGCGTCGCGATGCTGCCCGCCAACAAGCGGCGCGGCTCGCCGACGGGCGGCGGCAACTTCTACCTGTCGAAGAAGGCGAACCCGGCGCAACAGGAAGCGGCGGTGAAGTTCGTGCGCTGGATGACCCAGCCCGAGCGGGCCGCCAAGTGGAGCGTCGACACGGGCTACGTGGCCGTGAGCCCCGCCGCCTACGAGACGCCCGTCATGAAGGAGTACGTGGCCGCCTTCCCGCCCGCGGCCGTGGCGCGGGACCAGCTGCAATACGCGCTGGCCGAGCTCTCGACGCACGAGAACCAGCGCGTCACCAAGGCGCTCGAGGACAACATCCAGGCCGCCCTCAACGCCACAAAGACGCCGGAGCGCGCCCTGAAGGACGCCCAGGCCGAGGCCGAGCGCATCCTGAAGGCATATCGGTGATGCACGCGCATCCTCTCCCCGCTTGCGGGGAGAGGTCGAGCGGCGCCGGAGGCGCCGGCCGGGCGAGGGGCTGCGCCTCGATCCTCGCCCCTCATCCGGTCGCGCTGACGCGCGACTCGACTTCTCCCCGTGACCACGGGGAGAAGGGACAAGCGGCAGCATGACCACCCGAACCCGCGAAACCCTGATCGGCTGGGGCCTGCTCGCCCCCGCCATGGTGCTCCTCGTCGCCTTCACGCATTGGCCGGCGCTGGCGAGCCTGATCGAGAGCTTCTACTCGACCGCGCGTCCGCGCCGCCCGTCCCGGTTCGTCGGGATGGCGAATTACGAGCAGATCCTTGCCGACCCGGTTTTCTGGCAGGCCTTCACCAACAACCTGATCTACGCCGCCGCCACGATCCCGCTCTCGATCGGGCTCGCCATGCTGATGGCCGTCTGGGTGAACGACCGCATCCCGGGCCGCACCTTCGCGCGCGTGGCCTATTTCACGCCGACCGTGCTGCCGATGATCGCGGTGGCCAACATCTGGCTGTTCTTCTTCACGCCTCAATACGGCCTCCTGGAGCAGGTGACCGGCGCGATGGGGTTGCCCTCGCGCAACTGGCTCGGCTCGCCCGACACCGCGCTCATGGCGGTGACGATCGTGGCGATCTGGAAAGAGGCCGGGTTCTTCATGATCTTCTACCTGGCGGCGCTGCAATCGATCCCGCCGGTCCTGGCGGAGGCCGCGAACCTCGAAGGCGCCTCGCGCTGGACCTATTTCCGGCGCGTGCAGTTCCCGCTCCTCATGCCGACGACGCTGTTCGTGCTGATCAACGCCGTCATCAACGCCTTCCGGATGATCGACCAGATCATCGTCATGACCCGGGGCGGGCCGGACAACGCGACGACGCTCGTCCTCTTCTACATCTACCAGACCGGCTTCTCGTTCTGGGACACGGCCTATGCGGCGGCCCTGACCGTGGTGCTCCTCGCGATCCTGGGTCTCGTCGCCGCGATCCAGTACGGAATCCTCGAGCGGCGGGTGCATTACCGATGAGCAGCGAGCCGCTGGTCCCTCCCCTGCAGGGGAGGGCGAGTCGGCGGAGCCGACCGGGGTGGGGCGAAGGCTGGGCTGGCCCCCTCCGTCGTGCGCTGCGCGCCCGCCACCTCCCCCTTCGAGGGAGGATCGCGCGGCCACGCCCTGCCACCCCCACGAGCCCCTACGACCCGAAGGGCGTCTCCGCCTTCCTCGAATCCGCAGGTGCGATCCTGCTTGCGGTGCTGTGGATCCTGCCGCTGCTCTTCGCCGTCTGGGCGGCGTTCCACGCCATCGAGGACACGACGCGCTTCTCGCTCACGGCGCCCTGGACGCTGGAAAACTTCGTGCGCGCCTGGGAGGCGGCGCCGTTCGCGCGCTACTTCCTGAACACCTTCATCCTGGTGACCCTGATCCTCGCCTGCCAGCTCGTGCTAGGCACGCTGGCCGCCTACGCGTTCGCGCGCTTCGCCTTCGTCGGCCGGGAGATCGCCTTCGCGCTGGTCCTCGCGCAGCTGATGGTGATGCCGGACGTGCTCATCGTCGAGAACTACCGGACGATGAGCTTCCTCGGCCTCGTCGACACGATCCCCGGCATCGCGCTGCCCTATGTGGCGTCGGCCTTCGGCATCTTCCTCCTGCGCCAGACCTTCCGGACCATCCCGCGCGAGCTGGACGACGCGGCGCGCGTCGAAGGCGCATCCGCGCTGCAGACGCTGCTCAAGGTCTATGTGCCGCTCGCCAAGCCCATCTACGTCGCCTACGGGCTCGTCTCGGTCAGCTTCCACTGGAACAACTTCCTCTGGCCGCTGATCGTCACGAACTCGGTGGAGGCCCGCCCGTTGACGGTCGGCCTCCAGATCTTCTCCTCGGGCGACCAGGGCGTCGACTGGTCGATCATCTGCGCGGCAACGCTGATGACCTCCGCGCCGTTGCTGATCGGCTTCCTGCTCTTCCAGCGCCAGTTCGTGCAAAGCTTCATCCGAGCCGGCATCCGGTGAGGCTTCTCACCTGGAACATCCAGTGGGGGCTCGGCATGGACGGCCGGGTGGATCTCGCCCGCATCGTCTCGCATGCGCGGGAGCTTGCCGATCCGGACGTTATCTGCCTGCAGGAAGTGGCGGACAACATGCCGGATCTTGCCGGCAGCGACGGGGCGGACGGGTTCGCCGCGATCGCGCGCCTGCTGCCCGGCTACCAGGCCGTGACCGGGACGGGCGTCGAGATCTTCGACGAGGCCGGCGGGCGCCGCCGCTTCGGCAACATGGTCCTCTCGCGCCTGCCGTTGCGGCAGGTGCTGCGGCACCAGCTGCCGTGGCCGGGTGTTGCCGGTCTGAACATGCCGCGCATGCTCGTCGAGACGAGCATCGTGGCGCCCTTCGGGCCGGTGCGGGTCCTGACGACCCATCTGGAGTATTTCTCGGCCGAGCTGCGCGCCCTCGGCGTCGACGCGATCCGCGCCGCCCATGCACAGGCATCGAGCCGGGAGATGACGCCGCGCGATGCCGGCTCGGGGCCGTACCTCGTCCAGCCCGGCTCACGCTCGGCGATCCTGACGGGCGACTTCAACATGCGGCCGGCGGACCCGACGCGGCTGCGCCTGCTCGAGCCCTTCGACGACGGAACGCTACCCTTCGTGGATGCCTGGACGGTGCGGAACGGCGAGGTGCCTCATCCGCATTCCTTCTGCATCGCCGACGGGCGCTACGGCGAGCCGCATTGCGCGGACTACATCCTGGTCACGGCCGACCTCGCGCCGCGCGTGACCGACATCCGCTACGACACCGAAACGCGGCTGTCCGACCACCAGCCCGTGGTGCTCGAGCTTCGCTAGGCGCCTTGGCGGAGCCGGTCCGCAACGAGCGGCGCGTAGTAGGTGAGGATCCCGTCGGCGCCGGCGCGTTTGAAGGCGATCAGGCTCTCCATCATGGCGCGCTCGCCGTCGAGCCAGCCGTTCTGCGCCGCCGCCTGGATCATCGCGTACTCGCCGGACACCTGGTAGGCGAAGGTCGGCACGTCGAACGTGTCACGCACCCGGCGGATCACGTCGAGATAGGGCATCCCGGGCTTCACCATCACCATGTCGGCGCCCTCCTCGAGGTCGAGCGCGACCTCGCGCAGCGCCTCGGACGAGTTCGCCGGGTCCATCTGATAGGTGAGCTTGTCGCCCTTCAGCTTGGTGCCGAGCGCGTCGCGGAACGGGCCGTAGAAGGCCGAGGCATATTTCGCTGCATAGGCCATGATCTGGACGTCGAGGAAGCCCGCGCGGTCCAGCGCCTCGCGGATCGCCGCGACCCGCCCGTCCATCATGTCGGAGGGCGCGATGATGTCGGCGCCCGCGGCCGCCTGAATCAGCGACTGCTCGACCAGCACCGCCACGGTCTCGTCGTTGAGGATGCGGTCGCCGTCGAGGAGGCCGTCATGGCCGTGGCTCGTATAGGGGTCGAGCGCGACGTCGGTGATGAGGCCGACATTCGGCACCGCGTCCTTGATGGCCCGCACGGCCCGGCAGACGAGGTTCTTCGCGTTCAAGGCCTCCGAACCGCGCTCGTCGCGGAGCGCCGGGTCCGTGTAGGGGAACACGCCGATCGCCGGGATGCCGAGCTTCGCAGCGCGCTCCGCCTCGCGAACCGCCTCGTCCACGGAGAAGCGCTCCACGCCCGGCATGGCGTTGACCGGCACGCGCCTGTTCTCGCCATCCACGAGGAAGATCGGCCAGATCAGGTCGCCGACCGTGAGCACGTTCTCGCGCACCAGGGCGCGGCTCCAGGTCGACTTGCGGTTCCGGCGAGGGCGGTTCCTGAGCGCGAGGGGCGGCGCCTCGGGGCTCAATGTCTCGCGCACGACCTCCCGGATCGCGGGGCGGGAGATCGAACGGACATTGGACATCGGGGCGGCCTCGGGCGGCTTCTCGCGAGCGGTGCCTGTCCCTAGCACATTTGAAATGGTCCAAAACAGATCTGGGAGAATACGTAACGCCGCACTGCCGCTTTTGCCCGGATGCGGCGCGCCGGTGCGCCATCGAACATGCGTCTGGGCCTGATGCCTGTCAGCCCGGCCAAGCCGGAACCACTTGCTGCCGGCGCTGTTCAGTCACCGAGGCAAGCTGGGGATCGGACGAACAGTATCGCATGGCGTTCCATATGTAGATCCTGACGGAAAGCTCTCGTGGTTGAAAGCGACAGGGCACGGCCATCGCCCCCGTTTCTGCGGCAAGTGGAAAATTGGCTGCTCGAGATCGATCCGACCCTGATCCAATTCCGCCTTGGCTGCCGTGTTCTACTGTCCCTGGTCTGCGTCAGCCTTGCGCTCGTCGTCGTCAACCTATTCCTGCCGCTATCGCACTCCGCTGCCGCAATCGGCCTTGTTACCACGCTGCAGGGGACGGTGGCCGTCCGAGACGAAACGCCATGGGCGCGCGCGGTGACGCGCGCCTACTCGGCAGTCGCAGGCTTCGGCGTCATCTGCGTGATCACGTTCCTGGAGCACCGGCTCCTCGCCGTGAATGCCGTCATGCTCTGCGTGATCGCGCTGGCCGTCTACGCGCCCCATTTCGGCGACCGTTGGAAGGCGGTGGGGCTCTTCGCATTCTTCTGCTGCATCCTCTCGGGGTTCCTGAAGCCCGTCGACGGCGAGCTGACGGGTATCGCGGTGTCGCTGGTCGTGAGCACCGTGATTTCGCATCTCGTGCGGAACTACATCCTGCCCGAGCGACCGGCCGACGATTTCCGCCGGGCTGTGCGGGCGGTGAGCACGCTCGTGCGGGAGTTCGAAGGTCAGGGGAGGCACCTCGCCGTCTCCAAGCACCCGGCCCGCGAGCTGCGGAAGCTCGCCTGGATGCGCCGGAAGGCGAGGAACGCGCTCGGGCACGCAGAGGAATACCTGCCCCTCGACGCCAGCCCGGAGGCGGCCGCTCTCGCGGGCCGGCTCTTCGACCTCCGTCTGGCGATCGACGGCTGCATGGCGGCCGTGAGAGGCGTGCCAGCTGCTCCGTCCGACCTCCAGCCCCGGCTTGCCGTTCTGGAGCGGATCCGGCTCGAGATCATGCAGAGCGTCTCGGCCATCCCCGACAGCATCTTCACGGCCCCGCGGGCGAAGGCCGCTCCGAAGCGCGCGGGGACGCTCATGGAGGATCCCCAGTTCCGTCAGGCCGTCCAGGTGACCCTCGCCTCCGCGATCGCCCTGCCGCTGGGCCTCATTCTGTCGCACGAGAGGTGGTTCTGGGCCGTCATGACGGCGTTTCTGGTCTTCACCAACACGCATTCCACCGGCGAGACACTGGTCCGCGCCTTGAACCGGACCTTGGGCACGGCGATCGGCATCGTTGCCGGCATCGCGCTTGCCACCTTCCTGGACGGAGCGTTCCTGCCGACGATCGTCCTGACCGCATTGTCGATCATGATCGCCTATTTCCTGATGGCGGAATCCTACACGGTGTTCTGCGTCTTCCTGACCATCGCCATCTCCCTGGTCTACGGGCTCGTCGGCGCATTCACCCCGCACCTGCTGGTCATACGGCTCGAGGAGACCGGCGTCGGGGCGGCGGCGGGAATTCTTGTCTCGCTGCTGGCCTTCCCGACGCGCACCCAGGATCGTCTTGCGACCGTGTTCAGGTCCTTCCTCCGGGCCATCGACGCTCTCCTGGCCCTGTTCTGCGATCCCGCCCATGACGAGGTCGCCATAACGCGGCAATTGCGGGCCATCGAAGCGGCCCATGCCGATTGCCAGACCACCCTCGCGCCCCTGCAGAGCGCATGGAAGATCGGGCCGCGCTCCTCCGGCCCGCGCGAGGCCGTGATGAGGGTCGATGCCTTGCGGCACTCGATGGAGGCATTGGCCCGCGCCTTCGCATCTCACGGCCCCACGCCCGACCAGGTCGCACGCATCTCCGACATCCGCCGCGAGATCGGTGCCCTCCAGGACGAGAACGTGAATATCCTGGCCGCGGCTCCCTACCGGCCACCCAGTGCACTCCCCGGCAGCGCCGATTTCACCGAGGTCGACCGGGATCTGCAGCGCCTGATGCTCACCCTCGGCCAGCTCGACACCAAGTCCGAAGGGGCGCAGGCCGCGTCGTGAGCGGCCGATAGCCGCGAAGCCTTGTCTACGTGCTTCGCCCGGCGCATCCCGTTCGCTATAGCCCTTCGAACGCCCGAGGAGGCGGTAGGGAGAACGCGTATGATTTCGAGGAGGACGTTCGGTGCGGGCATGATTGGCGCCGCTGCCGCAAGTCGCGGCGGGATGGCCCTGGCCGACAGCTTCCCGACGAGGCAGATCAAGTTCGTCGTGCCCTTCGCGGCGGGAAGCGCGACGGATGCGGTGGCCCGGATCGTCGGCGAGTGGGTCTCGACGGACCTGAAGCAGCCCGTGATCGTCGAGAACGTCGCCGGCGCGAGCGGCGTCCTCGCCGCCCAGGCGGTCGCCCGGGCCGAGCCGGACGGCTACACGGTGCTGATCACCACCAACACCACCCACGGCGCCAACCAGAGCCTGCTGAAGCGCGTCCCCTACGATGCACTCGGCGATTTCACGCCGCTCTCGCGGCTCGGCTACAACCCGCTGATCCTCATCGTGAATCCCGCGATCCCGGCGAAGAGCGTCGCCGAGCTCGTCGCTTACGGAAAGGCAAATCCCGGCAAGCTCACCTTCGGGTCCGGGTCGAGCTCGTCCCGGGTCTGCGGGGAGCTCCTGAAGATGCGGACGGGCCTCGACGCGACCCATGTTCCGTACCGCAGCATTCCGCCGGCGGTGACGGACGTGATCGGCGGCCAGATCTCCTTCACCTTCGCGGATCCGCAGAGCGGCGTGCCGCAGATCGAGGCCGGCAAGGTGCGCGGCCTCGCCGTCTCCGGGACCTTCCGCATCGGCCTTGCGCCGAACCTGCCGACCATGGTGGAGGCCGGGGTGCCCGATTACGATATCGTGGCCTATTTCGCCGGTTTCGCGCCGGCCAAGATTCCGGCCCCGGTCGCCGAGCGGCTGACCGCCGCGCTGGCGGGCGCCGTGCGGGATCCTGCGACGCAGGCGAAGCTGACCTCGGTGGGCATCCAGCCCTCGCATTCGACGCCGGCGGAACTCCGCGATCAGGTTGCGGCCGAGATCACGAAATGGGCCGCGATCGTGAAGAGCGCCGGCATCGAGCCGCAATAGGGCGAGGTCAGCTCCCGCCGGCGACGTCCAGCAGCGTCCCGGTGACGAAGGAGGCCTTGTCCGACAGGAGCCATAAGACGGCCTCGGCCGTCTCCTCGGGCAGGCCGATCCGTCCCATCGGGATGGTCCCGACGATCCGCCGGGCGCGCTCCTCGGAGCCGCCGAACGCGTCGTGGATGCCGGTCGCCGTGAAGGCCGGCACGACGCCGTTCACGCGCACGCCTTCGGTGGCGACCTCCTTGGCGAGGCCGAGCGTGAAGGTGTTGATGGCGCCCTTGCTGGCCGCATAGTGCACGCGCCGGTCGCGCCCGCCGCTGCGGCCGGAGAGGGACGAGACGTTGACGATCGCGCCGCCCCGTCCGCCATGGCGCGTGGACATCCGGCGCACCGCCTCCCGCGCACAGATGAAGTAGCTCGTCACGTTCACCGCCCAGAGCCGGTTCAGGTCTTCCGCGCGCGCCTCGTCGACCCGGCCTTCCCAGCCGATCTGTCCCGCATTGTTGACCAATGCGGAGAGCGGCCCGAGCGCCGAGTCGACCTTTTCGAACAGGCGGACGATCTCGTCTTCGCGGCCGAGATCCGCCTCGAAGGCCGCGGCCCTGCCGCCGCCGCTCTCGATCTCGCGAACCACCTCGCGCGCGCCCTCGGGGTTCGACCGGTAGGTGAGGGCGACCGCATAGCCCTCGCGCGCGGCCAGCGACGCGATCGCGCGGCCGATGCCGCCGCTCCCGCCGGTGACGAGCAGCACCTTCTTCATGAGCCGGCTTGCTCCGGCTCGATCTCCATGTCGAGCAGCACGTAGGTCGCCGCCTTCTGCCAGTGCAGGCCGGCATGGAGCGTCGCGTAGACGCCGCCGGGGAGGGCGCCGTCGATCACGTATTTCAGCGCCAGGAGCTTGGGCAGCTCGTAGCGGCGCAGGGTGCCCGGCACCGCCTTCGCGATTTCGGCCTGGGCACGTTCGGCCGTGAGCGTCCGCTCGAGCAGGCGGTAGGCCGCCTCGTCCCGCGCGACGAGCGTCAGGTCGAGCGTGCTCGCCTTGTCTCCGGAACGCCCGCAGGCGATGTCGCCGACCCTCATCGCCTCAACCCCATACGATCGCGGTTTCGATCAGATCCCGGTCGATGAACCCGTCGAGCACCTCGATGCGCGGCCGCCGCTCGCTCCGAACGCTGCCGCCGCCCGCGGGGCCGCAGATGGTCAGCGTGTAGATCTCGTCCTCGATCGCCTGCGCGTCCTCCTCGTCGTCACAGACGGCGGAGACGTGGACCCGCACCTCCGGTGGAGCGGCATTGCCGGGCTTCGATGCGCCGCCGAGCACGGAATCGACGCCGACGAGGTCGATGCGGAGGGCGCCTTCGGGGAAATGGTCGAGCCGGATGCGCAGCGCATCCGCGGCGTGGCGTGCCCGGGTGAGGGCGCCCGTGCCCGCATAGGAGAGCTCGACATCCGCCAGCGTTCCCGGGCGTTCGACGAAGCCGGACACCTTCAGGCGCTCCGGACGCCCGACCGTCCGCGCACCCGACACCCGGACCCGGTTCGGCCCGATCTCCTCGATCAGGACCTGGGAGAAATCCACGATCGCGTCCGGCGTGATGTACGCGGCCGGGTCATGGACCTCGTAGAGGAGCTGCAGCGTGCAGGTGAGCCTGTCGACCCGCCCCGGAAGCCCGTCGAGGATGCCGATCTCCGCTGACCCGTCCGGAGCGACGCGGGCGATCGGATAGCCGAGCCGCGCAAAGCCGGCGCCGTCGAGCGAGTCCCCGCCGGGCGCCTCGAAATTGCCGCCCGTGATCTGCCCGGAGCATTCGAGGAGGTGGCCGATCATCGTGGCGTTCGCGAAGGCATCCTCGCTGCCGTCGAGATGCGGGGCGAGTTCGGCTGCGAAGAGAGCCGAATCGGCAACCCGGCCCGTCACCACCACGTCCGCGCCGCCCTCGATCGCCTCGATCAGCCCCTCGGTACCGAGATAGGCGTGGGCTCCCAGCAATGTGCCCTCGATCGGGCGCTCCCAGGCGATGGCGTCGCGATGCCGCGCGACATCGTCGCCGACCACGCCCGCCACCCTGATCCCGCCGGCCCCGACCTCGGCGGCGAGCCGCGCGATCTGCCGTGCCGCCGCCGCGGGATTGGCGGCCCCGAGATTGGAGATGATCCTGCAGCCCATCTTGCGCGCTGCCGGCAGGAGCGGCGCGAGGCGGCGCCGCAGGCGCGGATCGGCTCCCGCCTCGGGATTCTGCCGCCGCGCCCTGAGCCCGGGCACGAGGGTGCGCTCGGCGAGACATTCCAGCACCACGGCATCGACCTCGCCGGAGGCGGCGAGCGCCACCGCAGGATCGATCCGGTCGCCCGCAAATCCGGCGCCGCCTCCCACTCGCCGCACCGGGCGGCTCGCCTTCTCGTTCATCGCAAGGAGATCCTTTTGGCCGGTCATAGCTGCGGAAGCCGCCGCGGGCCAACCGCAATCGGTCGGTCATGCCGGTGCAGGGATCGACGGGCCGAGGCTTGCTCCGGCTCGCCTTCCGCGTGGTGGGCGCGTGCCGGCGACGTCGTTGTGGCCGTTCCGTTGCCGGAGTAAGGTCCGCGCGAGGCAGGGGGCCGGCATGGCACAAGCTTCCGCGGGGCAAGGCCTTCAGACGCGGCGCGTCTTGGTCGTCGAGGACGAGTTCTTCATCGCGGACGACATCCGGATTGCGCTGGATTCCGCCGGGGCGGAGGTGGTGGGCCCCGTCGCCACCTGCGACGAGGCGCTGGCACTCATCCACGAGCAGAGCGGACGCATCGATCTGGGGGTGCTCGACATCAATCTCGGCGGCGAGCTCTGCTTCCCCGCCGCGGAGGTTCTCGCGCGGGCGGGCGTGCCGTTCATCTTCACGACCGGCTACCAGGAGGCGATGCTGCCGCCCCGCTTCCGCCACGTGACGGTCTGGGAGAAGCCGTTCGATCCCCTCAGCCTCGTCCGCAGCCTGCCGGCCGTCATCGCGCGCCAGGAGGGCTGAAGCCGCCCGCCGAGGCGCTGGAGCGCCGGCCCGGGCCGGCAACGTTGCACCGCTTCCCCCCCGCCGCTAAGCCGCTGGCCCATGAGCGACCCAGAGATCATCTGCGAGCGGCGAGGTGCTGCCGGCCTCGTCACCCTGAACCGGCCGCAGGCCCTGAACGCGATCACCCACAACATGGTGCTCGAGCTCGCCCGCGCCCTGGACGAATGGGAGCGCGACCCGGACGTCACCCGCGTGGTCCTGCAGGGGGCCGGGGGCAAGGCGTTCTCCGCCGGCGGCGACATCCGCGCCCTCTACGAGGCGGGGAGGGAGGGCCGGCACGAGGAGGCGCTCGCCTTCTGGCGGGACGAGTACCACCTGAACATCCGGATCAAGCGCTATCCGAAGCCTTATGTCTCGCTGATCGACGGTATCGTCATGGGCGGCGGCGTGGGGGTTTCGCTCCACGGCCGGTATCGCGTCGCCGGCGACCGCTACCGCTTCGCCATGCCGGAGGTCGCGATCGGCTTCTTCCCCGATGTCGGGGCGACCTACGCCCTGCCTCGCCTTCCCGGCGCGACGGGCATGTACCTCGCGCTGACCGGCGCGCGCGTGGGTCCCGACGATGCGGGAACGTTCGGGCTCGCGACGCATGTCGTCCCGTCCGAGGCGTATCCGGGGCTTCTCGACAGGCTGGCGGGCAGGGAGGATGTCGAGCGCGTGCTCGCGGCAGCGTCCCGCCCGGCGCTGCCCGGCCCGGTCGCCAGCGAGCGGGCGGTGATCGATGCCTGTTTCTCGGCCGATAGCGTCGCGGCCATCCTGGCCCGGCTGGACGAGGCCGCTGCCGCCGGATCCGACTTCGCCAAGGCCACCGCCGCGGACATGCGCACGAAGGCGCCCTCCAGCATGGCGATCGCCTTCGAACAGGTGCGGCGCGGGCGCGACCTCTCCTTCGAGGAGGCGATGGCGACTGAGTTCCGCATCGTGAATCGCGTCGTCCATGACCCCGATTTCTACGAGGGCGTCCGGGCCGCGATCATCGACAAGGACGGCGCGCCACGCTGGAGCCACGAGGGAATCGCGAACGTCGATCCCGCCTGGGTCTCGGCGCATTTCGAAGGGCTCGGCGCCCAGGAACTCGGAGCTGCCTGAATGGGTGTTCGTCTCGTGCGCGGGCCGGCCGACATGGCCCAGGAGGACGACCGGCTGCTTGCGGCCGCGCCGACGCGGCATGTGCGCTGGAACCGCGTGCTCGTCTGGTTCATGCGCGCAATGGCGCTGGTCTGGATCACGAAGGGGCTGCTCGCCTGGGGGGCCGTGCTGGGCATCGGCAGTGGCGCGCCCTTCGAGCTGCGCGCGCCGGGCCACCAGGCCGCGACGGTCTACTTCGCCGTCATGGATCTGCTGGCCGGGGTGGGGCTCTGGCTGACCTCCACCTGGGGGGGTGTGCTCTGGCTTCTCGCTGTCATGAGCCACCTGATTCTTGCGATGTTCTTCCCCCGCATCCTGTCGGATAGCGCTCTCACCATCGCACTCTTCATTCTCGCTCTGATGATGTACTTGACTATATCCTGGCTCGCGGCCGTAGATGAGGGCTGAGATAACGATTTTGTAGGATCTGGTAACGCTTGATAAACTATAAGAAACCTTGATTTCAATTTTCATTTACTCTGAAGTGTAAACCGGCGATTCATCCTCTTACTTAAAGTGGTCTTCATCGGGCTAACCTAGATTGTCCTCATAACGGACCGGGAAAAACCGGCCGGCAAACAGGGCATGAGGCATCAGATGACGACGAACCTGGCGAAGAAGGTCGCTCAGCCGGAAGCTCCGGCCGCAGAGGAAGGCGTGAAGCCGCGTTACCTGGAGGCGCTCCATCTGGTGGAGCGGCTTCACCGCCGCCTCCTCGACGTGATCAAGGACGAGTTCGAGCGGCGCGGCCGGGACGACGTCAACAGCGTGCAGGCGCTGCTGCTCTACAACATCGGCGACAAGGAGCTGACCGCCAGCGAGCTGCGCACCCGCGGCTACTACCTGGGCTCGAACGTCTCCTACAACGTCAAGAAGCTCGTCGAGATGGGCTACCTCCACCACGCCCGCTCTCGGGTGGACCGCCGCTCCGTCCGCATCAGCCTGACCGAGAAGGGCCGGCAGGTGCACGAGGTCGTCTCCGCCCTCTACGACAAGCACGCCCGCACGATCGAGCCGATCGGCGGCATCTCGGGCGACGACTTCACCCGGCTGAACCAGGCCCTCGTCCGCCTGGAGCGCTTCTGGACGGACCAGATCCGCTACCGCCTCTGACAGGCGCACGCCAAAATCACCTAACCTATCCGTTCGCGTAGGAGGCAGGCCCGGGAGACCGGACCTGCCTCCTTTGATTCTGGGCGAAGAGCGCTGTCTCGCTCCTGCCGCCCTATGGCCCGCCGTCTGCAGCCTGCGATGTGAGAGCAGGGCCATGCCTCCTGGGCCCGGAATTGGCAACGGCTGCCGGCCGCGCGCACCGAGACCCGCTGCCAACATCTCCCTCGGGCCAATCGCTCAAGGCAGTATCTCTGCCTAGCCATTTTGATCTACATACCTCTCCCGCGAGAATCGTTCCGAATCATCGCCGAAGCCGATCGCCTTCCGAGCGTATGTCCGCTCGAGGGCCGCTATTGTCGTGAGAAGATAGACCAAGATGCGCTCAGGTTGTTTTGATCTGCCGGTTGTGAATTCGACAAAGAAGAGCGGCAAAGCGACAGAGTCGGAAGCGCGGTCCGCAGGATCGGGCGGATATGCTACAAGGGCTTGGCAAAATATCTTTGGGTCCGGGGGGAGGCTGCGCGGGCTGAGAAGCCGCCTCGCGGGCTCGACCGCTCTGGTCGGGATCGGCCTCCTGGTGCTCTCGGCGATTCCCGCCCAGGCCCTGAGCTTCGTCGTCACGAACACCCTCGATAGCGGCGCAGGATCTCTTCGGGCTGCGATAGCAGCGGTGAACAGTGCCGGCGGCGGCACGATCACCTTCGACTCTTCACTCGCAGGCCAGACCATCGTCGCCGGGGGCGCGGGCGGGCCGCTCACGGCGATCGACCCGACGGGGGGCGGAACCGTCACTATCGACGGGTCAGGGGCGCTGGGCTCACGATCAGCGGCAACGACGCCAACCGCGTCTTCTTCATTCTCGGTGGCACGGCACGCATCGAGAACCTGACGCTCGCGAACGGGCGTGCCCAGGGCGGAGATGGCGCTTCGGGTGGCGGCGGCGGGTTGGGCGCAGGCGGCGCGATCTTCGTCAACGCCGGCTCGGTGACGGTCGCGAACGTCAACTTCGCGGGCAATGCCGCCCTCGGCGGTGCTGGCGGGGACGCGACACGGGGCTCGACAGGCGGATCGGCCGGCGGCGGCGGTGGTCTCGGCGGCGGTGGCGGCCGCACGGTCGATGGCGGCGGCGGTGGTGGCGGCTATAGCGGCGGCGGTGGCGGTGGCGGCGGCTACAACTCGACGCCGGGCGGCGCGGGCGGGGCCGGCCCCGGCGGCGCGGGGGGCACTGGCGGGGCGCCCGGTGCCGCGGGTGCGCCGGGCGTTGGCGGCGGGGCCGGTGGCACCGGCACCGGCAGCGGTGGCGGTGGCGGTGGCGGCGGCGGCCTGGGTGGCGGTGACGGTGGGCCCGCTCAGACCGGCGGTGGCGCCGGAGGCGGTGGCGGCGGTGGGCTCGCGGCCGGATCCGCGGGTGCCGGGGGAGGCTACGGCCTCGGCGGCAACGACGCCTCCGCCATCGGCGGCGGTGGCGGCGGAGCGGGCTTTAACGGCGGAAACGGCGGGGCCGGAGCCGA
Source organism: Enterovirga sp. CN4-39 (assembly GCF_049446235.1). NCBI lineage: Bacteria > Pseudomonadati > Pseudomonadota > Alphaproteobacteria > Hyphomicrobiales > Methylobacteriaceae > Enterovirga > Enterovirga sp. CN4-39. Next base: position 155,347 of record NZ_JBMSEF010000013.1, read on the forward strand.
TTTCGGCGGCGGCGGCGGTAGTGCGAGCGTCGGCAACGGTGGCGCCGGCGGTTTCGGTGGCGGCGGCGGTGGCGGCAACGCGGCCGGCGGGGCTGGTGGCTTCGGCGGCGGCGCTGGCGGCGGAAGCAGCCCGGGCGCGGGCGGCGCGGGAGGCGGTACCGGTTCGTACAGCGGCGGCGGGGGCGCCGCGTTCGGTGGTGCCGTGTTCGTGCGCGCCGGGGCGGAGTTCATCGTCGAGTCCACGGCAACGAGTTCCTTCACGGGCGGTGCCGCAACGGGCGGCGCCAGCCCCTCGGCTGGTGCGGGCGCCGGCGCCGGCAGCGACCTGTTCCTCCAGACGGGCGCGACCGTGACCTTCTCGCCCGGCGCGAGCGCCACGGTGACCTTGAGCGGAACGATCGCGGACGACAGCGCGGCCAGCTTGCCGGGCGGCACCTACAGCGCCGGGACGGCGGCGGGCGGCGCGATCAGCAAGACCGGAACAGGCACGCTGGTCCTCTCGGGCGCCAACACCTATGCGGGCGGCACGACCATCACGGCCGGCACGCTGGTCGGCTCGGCGACGAGCTTCGGGACGGGGGCGATTGCGAACGCGGCAGCGCTCGTTCTGGATCAGGGGAGCGCCGGGACCCTGGCGAATACGATCTCCGGGGCGGGCAGCCTGGCCAAGCAGGGTGCCGGGACGCTGACGCTGACCGGCACGAACACCTATTCGGGCGGCACGACGGTCACGGCCGGCACGCTCGTGGGCTCGGCGACAAGCTTCGGGACGGGCGCGATCGCGAACGAGGCAGCGCTTGTTCTGGACCAGGCGGGCGCCGGGACTTTGGTGAACACGATTTCCGGGGCGGGGAGCGTGGCGAAGCAGGGAGCGGGCACGCTGACCCTGACCGGCACGAACACTTATGCGGGCGGCACGACGGTCGCGGCCGGCACGCTCGTGGGTTCTGTGACGAGCTTCGGGACGGGCGCGATCACGAACGACGCGGCGCTCGTTCTGGATCAGGCGAGCGATGCGAGCTTCGGCACCACGATCTCCGGGGCGGGCAGCCTGGCGAAGCAGGGAGCC